>NZ_CP085256.1:1557346-1868815 GCF_044790185.1 Oceanobacillus kapialis | reverse complement strand
GCGCCAGCTCCAATTCCCATGATTATAAAAATAAGAAGCATAATTAATAATATTTTTTTCCAAAGTGGCTTTTTCTTTGCTTTTTTCTGTTTTCGTCTTGCTGTACGAGATTGGCTATTATTGGCCATAACTCATTCCTCCATCTCTAAAAATAAAGCTTATCTATGATAGCTAAATAATCTATTCTTGCTTGGTATTGAAAAGGTATTTTGTACCCTTCCAGGCATATCTGTTCATAAGGTATTGATTTTCTACCACCTTTTAATTTGTCGTCCCAGTGCTTAAAAAGTTTCTCTGCAGGCAATAAGTATGTTTCTTGATAAAAGGTAAACCTTATTAGTAAAAAACAAATTCCTCCATGATCTATGATAGAGTGCATATGCGTAAGCTGATGTTCATGTATATTTGCTAATGGGAATAACGTTTTATTCTTGGTTTCCTTTGCCTCAAAGTCTATATACTTATTTCGATAAAGACCATTATAGTCAGTAGTGGATGCCTGTTTGAAATATGCTTCTGTGATGACCGCAGCACTCCTTTTTGGATAATTCACTTTAACTATCTGTACTGGTGTCGGTTTTTTATGAATGATCGCTTTGTTCGTTTCCAGATAATAACGATTTGTTTCATTAATATCTTCTTCAAGCGTCATGCCTCTATTGCTGAAAGCTTGATTCGGTGTAGCGGATTGTTTATTTCTTGCGTATTTTGCAATTGTTCCTTTTTTTCCATTTGGATAGTTCATGGTAAATCCTCCTTGCATATTACAGTATCATATCAGATCTAGTGGTAAATGATAACTGTAAAGAGCATACTGTGGATAAAAATGAAACAAAATAGAGAAAACGAAAGCAGGGTTCATTCATGTATGGAGATGAATCTGTCCACTCCTATATCCATTATATAATAAACACCACTAGGAAGCATAATAAAGACAATATTTCTCGGACTAAGGCTTACCTTAGTTTTTATTTAGAGAACCCTGAAATTAAGTGGGCCTTTCTTGCAAGTATGGTCTCCAGAAATGCAGGTTGGAATATGACAGATCTCCACTTACAGCCTTTTAAAAAGATGCTAGGAGAAGAGGAAAGAAATCAACTGTTTATGACCTATGAACGTGCAAACTGGCTAATCTTTTCTGATGCTTTCCCACAGTTATTAGTATATAAGCTTTCCAAAGAACTAAAAACACCATTATTCCATTTGTTAAAAAAGTTTCACGTATCGGTATTTATGGAAAACGAATGGAAACTATTTTGGAAAAAACGAGAACAAGATAAGCTAATGACCGCCTTAATTATTAATGAACAAAATGTTATCCAAGGTCCTGTCGTCAAACAGGCTTACTTCCAGTATCATGTTTTTAACAGGCTTCCATACATGATGCAAAACTTTTTACGTATGAACGCGGTTCTTTTTCCAACTAAGTCGAACCATCTATATGGGGCATACGTTCAAGGGTTTACAAATGTTTCAAAAAGGATAGCGTTAGGAGTACGACTTGCTAATATACTTTATTCCCCTAATGTTTATGACAAATCATTAAATTTTGCTATTACACAGGAACATACTGGATCGCGCAAAGATTTCGAACCATTTCTTTCACTTCATTACCCATATTCTCCGATGTTAAGGGGACTGTACCCGGTTATAAAACATCAGGATAATATTCGAAAAGATTGGTGGAAGACAGGGGGTTTTCGGAATAGATGGTGGGGGCAGCCTAAGCAAATCTCTCTAGAAGATATGAAGACGGCTTATTATCGAAAACGTGATATGTTATTTGCTTATTATTATATAAAGAATGCAATTAGCCCCGCTGGTGATTAACACCAGCCGGGGCTAATTTGTTTTTTATAAGATTTAATTTCATGCTTTTTAATCCTTAAGTGGAAGGGCGGTTAGGGCCTTGAAGTTTTTTATCTCCGACTTTCAAGGAACGAGACTTTTCACTTTCAGCTTTTTGTTTCTGTTTTTTCTTATTCATTCCTATCCCTCCTTTACACTATTAGTTTGTCTCATTTTTGCTAAAAAATAAGTAAATCCACTTGTTTTGTTAGCTTCTCTGTTGTTTTGTCGAACGGGCAGGAGATAGAAGGAAGAGATCGAATACAGGTAATATTAAAATGAAGGAGTGGGTGAATATGGGTCTGGCGATGAAATATGCTGAAAGTGATGTGAATGGTGTAGAAAAGCAAATTGTGGAACAGCAGTTACAGTTATTGGCTGACCAAGTTAGAAGGATGAATCAGCGACTAACAACTCTGATGGATCGCACTATTTCGGAAGACTTTGAAACCCAGCAATTAGCCATTGGGCATACGCGGTCTACGATAAGGAGGGGCTTTTCCATCAAGTAGATGATGCATTTTTCCGAAAGAGATGGTACAGTATTGTTGTAGAGTATGAAGGAAAAAGGCGGTTATTACGATATGGAACTACTTCAACAGACAGAAAAGCTCCAGCAGCACATAAAACGACTAAAAGATAAATACGAAAACAGTGAGCCACCTGAAAACAAAAAGGATAGAGAATTCTTTTTACAGGTTAAACAGGAAACAGCACCTGTTTATGAGCTCCTTGCTGAATGGGAAAAAGCTGCACTAGAAGCAGTGAAAAATAGAGAAGTTCAGGTCCATCCACATCAAGTAACGTCAACAAAAGAAAATATGGAGTTATTGCTGATGCACAGCTATTATATTGACGCAAGAAGAAAGCGATATATGGAACTGAATCGATCTATTCTTTACATACTCGATCAATTACAGAGAGAATTGAGCGAGAACTAAGTGCTCTCTCTAACTCTGTTCTTACCACTTAGAATTCATTACTGGGGGTTACATAATGACAAAAGAGCAATTAATCGAAGAAGCACTAAAAATGAGAGAGAAAGCATATATCCCGTATTCCTCTTTCCCTGTTGGAGCAGCATTATTAACGAAATCTGGTAAATTATATACAGGCTGTAATATTGAAAACGCAGCATATCCGGTTACCTGTTGTGCGGAAAGGGTTGCGATTTTTAAAGCGATATCGGATGGAGAACGAGAATTTGCAGAGATGGCTGTCGCAGCTGACATGAAACGTCCTGTACCACCATGTGGTTCTTGTAGACAGGTAATGAGTGAGTTTTTTGATAGTGAAACGGTTATCCACTTAGCAAATAATGAAAAAATGGTAAAGACCGTATCTATGGAAGAGTTGCTGCCATTTTCCTTTCAACAGACAGACATGGAAAACGAATAAACTATAATGAAGACATTTTTACAAGCTAGCAATTAAATTTTATAGACAATAAGGAAGGGAGCTGATTTTTCAGGTTCCTTTTTTAGTGGTAAACTGGTACTATGGTGTTATTCGAAACCAACAATTTGGGTCAAGATGTATAAATTAAGTTTCGGATAAATAGACTTTACATTGACAATAAGTTTGTATTTTGAAAAAATAAGCATGTAAATAGGATGAGGTGATGAGATTGAGTTTAAATCAGGTGCAATTTAGTGGGAAGGATATACTTGAAAAAGAATTCAAAACAGGTATGCGTGGATACAATCAGGAAGAAGTGGACGAGTTTCTGGACAAAATTATCCAGGATTACGATTTATTTAAACAAGAGATTGAACGCTTGCAGCAGGAAAATGAACGATTAAGGAAAACATCCTCGGAGCAGACTAGTAGAACAAGATCTACTCAGCCAGCTCCTCAAATGAATTATGATGTCTTAAAAAGATTATCAAATTTGGAAAAGGCAGTATTTGGCAAAAAGTTTGCTGACACAGAAGGATAAGTGGTTACTGATAGGAAACATACCATTTAAGGTATAGACAAAGGTAACGTGTAAGTGGGGGATGTGACACCTCCACTTCTTTACGTTCCACTTTTATCGAAAGCATAACTTGTCGAAATGAAGCAATAATGGTATACTAAAGGAACGGAATTAAATACTCATGTAATCGCTGCATGCTTTCTGTATGCAGAGGAAAGTCCATGCTCACACAAACTGCGATGTTTGTAGTGTTCGTGCTTGACGAATTCATAAGTCAAGGTAACCTTTATGGTTAACGGCAGGAGGTATTCCTAAGTCTCCGGATATGGAATGCGTACCTTGAAAGTGCCACAGTGACGTAGCTGGTTGGGAAACCATCCAGGTGGAACGAGGTAAACCCCACGAGTGAGCAACCCAAATTTTGGTAGGGGCATCCTTTACTAGGGAAATGAACCGAACGAGGGACAAGATTTTTCTTGTAGATAGATGATTACAACCAATGTACGAGGCTGACCACCATTTGAAGTACGTTGGGGACAGAACATGGCTTATCGAGTATTTATGGGTCCACCAATAACGAAATGAAACCTTGCTTACAGAATAACTGTCAGCAAGGTTTTTTAGTTTGCTTTATTTATCCCGCCTTAAACTGCCTTCTTTGGATGTGCCCCCACCAAATGAAGTTCCACTTTATTTTCTCGAAAGAAATGACGGCTAACTAGACGTCAATGGATATGAATTCATCTTTTTTAAAGGATTGTGATAAACTAAGAAAGAATTAATTTCGATACATGAAAGGATACGTTACATGCAGAATGTTACATTAATTGCAACCGCTGCAATGGGCCTTGAATCTATTGTTGCTAATGAAGTGAAAAGCCTGGGTTACGAAGTACAGGTAGAAAATGGTCGAGTTGTGTTTGAAGCACCAATTTCCGCCATACCTAGATGCAATCTGTGGCTTAGAACCGCAGATAGGGTGCGATTGCTTGTAGGTAAGTTTAACGCCTCCACATTTGATGAGTTGTTTGAAGGCACAAAAGCCTTGCCTTGGGAAAATTATATTTCAGAAGAAGGGCAATTTCCGGTTTCAGGGAAGTCTGTTCAATCTACTTTGTACAGTGTGTCCGATTGCCAGGCTATTACCAAAAAAGCTATTGCGGAAAGACTAAAGCTTAAACATGGTGTTGCAAGTAAAATGCCAGAAACAGGAGCACTTTACAAAGTAGAAGTTTCTCTATTAAAAGACGAAGCCATGTTAACCATTGATACGTCTGGAGCTGGTCTGCATAAGCGTGGGTACAGAGTAGGCCAAGGGGAAGCCCCCTTAAAGGAAACGATGGCTGCTGCTCTTGTTTTATTAACGAACTGGAAACCAGAATATCCATTAATTGATCCCTTTTGTGGATCAGGTACCATTCCAATTGAAGCTGCAATGATCGGGCAAAATATTGCACCTGGCTTTAACAGGGAGTTCGCTTCAGAAGGCTGGTCATTTATTAAAGATAAATATTGGGAAACAGCATTTGAAGAGGCAGAAGATAAAGCAAATTATGACCAACAACTAGAGATTACCGGATCGGATATTGACCATAATTTAATAAAAATTTCAGCAGACAATGCAATAGAAGCTGGGTTTGGTGATTTAATTTCTTGGAAGCAAATGCAAGTGAAGGATTTAACGATCAAAAAAGAAAATGGGTATATTATTGGCAATCCTCCATATGGACAGCGGCTTAGTGATAAAGATGCGGTAGCAAAAATTTACCAGGATCTTGGCTCTGTTATGGATTCGCACCCTAGCTGGAGTGTTTATATACTAACAGCATTTGAGAAGTTTGAAAAAGCCTATGGTAAACCAGCTACTAAAAAGAGAAAGCTATTCAATGGTTTTATTCGAACAGATTATTACCAATACTTTGGTAAGAAAAACAAGGGGGATATCTAATTGGATAACACATATCTTATTGAAAAGGATTTTAAAGAGCTTTTAAAAGAACAGAGTGCCTATAAAGAAGTTATTTCGCTTGCGCATTGGGATATGAGAACTAAAATACCTAAAAAAGGTGTGGACCAGCGCTCGGAAGTAGTCGGTTTTATGGCTGAAAAAGTACATCAACTGGAAACTTCTGAAAAGATGAAATATTTTATTGATGTGTTAAAGGACCAAACAGAGGATGATATTATCCGGAAAACTGTGGAAGAATGTGAAGAGAATTATGAACGCAATCGTAAAATCCCACATGATGAGTATAAAGAGTATGTTATGTTGCAATCCAAGGCAGAGGCAATATGGCAAGAAGCGAGAGAGAAATCTGATTTTTCGCTATTTCAACCATTTCTAGAGAAATTAGTAGAATATAATAAAAAGTTTGCTAATTATTGGGGTTATGAGAAAAATATTTACGATGCGCTTTTACATAATTATGAACCTGGAGTAACAACCGAAACGTTAGATCAAGTTTTTCCTTCAGTACGTGATTCTTTAACAGAGCTACTTGGTAAAATAACGAATAGTAGCGTTAAACCAAATCCAGACGTTTTAAAAGGGCATTTTTCTAAAGCTAAGCAAGAAGCATTCGCACTAGAAGTGCTTAACAAAATGGGATATGACTTTAACGCTGGAAGACTTGATGAAACCATTCATCCATTTGCCATTGCCTTAAATATTCATGATGTACGTGTCACAACGAGATATGATGAAGAGGATTTTCGAATGGCTGTTTTTGGTACTATTCATGAAGGTGGCCATGCTTTATACGAGCAAAACATTAACCCTAGTCTTGCAAATACTCCATTAGCTACAGGAACTTCTATGGGAATTCATGAATCACAATCGTTATTTTGGGAAAACTTTGTAGGAAGAAGTGAAGCATTTTGGTACAGCCATTATAATTTGTTTAAAGATTTTGCTCCGGCATCATTTCAGGCAGTACCACACGGTCAATTTTACAAGGCAGTCAATGAAGTGAAACCATCCTTCATTCGTATCGAAGCGGATGAATTAACCTATTCTCTTCATATCATGGTTCGCTATGAGTTGGAAAAGGCACTAATCAATGGGGACATAAAAGTGAAAGATTTGCCAGGACTGTGGAATGAAAAAATGAAGGATTATTTAGGCATTACACCACCTTCAGACAAACAAGGCGTCCTGCAAGATATTCATTGGTCTGGTGGAGATTTTGGCTATTTCCCATCCTATGCCTTAGGGTATATGTATGCTGCGCAATTTAATCATACATTAAACAAAGAAATGAACGTTGATGATTTAATAGCCTCCGGTGAATTTCACCAGATTAAAGAGTGGTTTACCAAACATGTTCACCAGTATGGAAAGATGAAAAAGCCACTTGAAATCTTAAACGATGTGACCGGGGAATCACTAAATCCGGCATACCTAGTGAATTATTTAACAAAGAAATATAGCGGTATTTATCAGTTCTAAAAGATAAAACTAAGAAGGTGCGTTATGTCATATATTGGATCGACAGGAATTGGTATTCCAGCGAACGAGATACGCCAGGAAGAGATTACAGAGCTTGTAAAAGATATCTTTATTGGTTCCAGCAGGCATGTCACAAAGCTTTTACCCGTGTTTAAGAATGCCGAAGTCACAAGTAGGCAATTTGTTGTTAATAAGGAATGGTTTCGTTCTGAACATAGCTTCAAGGAACGGAACGACTTGTACAAAACACATGCCATCACGACCTCTCTTGAAGCTGTTGACCATTGTCTTACTAATAAAGAGTTTTTGGATAAGGAAATTTCTTATCAGGCAATCGATATGCTAGTATTTGTCTCGAGTACTGGGATTGCGACACCTTCTGTAGATACGTACCTTTTTAATCAGCGGAATTTCCGAGATAATATAATTCGTATGCCATTATGGGGCCTTGGCTGTGCTGGCGGAGCAATTGCATTGTCAAGAGCCCATGAATGGCTTAAAGCTAATCCTGATAAGACAGCACTTGTTGTTTGCTGTGAATTGTGTAGTCTAACCTTTCAAAAAAATGACTTAAAAAAGAGTAACATTATTGGTAGTGCCTTATTTGGGGACGGTACAGCAGCTGCCTTGTTAATCGGAGAGGAATCTCCTTATATTAATTATCTTAAGAAGAAACCCGTTAAGGTAGCAGATACAAGCTCTAAAACGAAAAAACAAAGCACAGATGTCATGGGATGGGATGTTACAGACAAGGGATTGGAAGTAATTTTTTCAAAGAGTATACCATTACTGGTTGACTCATTCTGGCGTGAGCATTGCAACGCTTTCTTTCAAAGCCAAGACCTTCAAGAAGAAGATATTCACTCTTATATCGCACATCCCGGTGGAAAAAAAGTGTTAGAAGCAATGGAGAATGTGCTCAGAACATCAAAAAACAAGCTAAAGCATTCTTACAATATATTAAGAAAGCATGGTAACATGTCTTCTGCCACGGTGCTCTATGTACTAATGGCTGCTATGAAAGAAGGTAACCCAACCGGTGGAAAGAGTGTGCTTTCCGCACTTGGGCCTGGATTCAGCTCAGAATTATTATTACTGGAGTGGACATAATGTTACCTCCATTATTATGGTTCATTTTTATCTTTCTCGTTGTTCAAAGACTCCTAGAGATCGCAGTTGCAAAGCGAAATGAACGGTGGTTAAAAGCGCGCGGCGGGATTGAAAGTGGGGAGGAGCACTATAAATGGTTTATTATTGTGCATACCCTATTCTTTTTTTCCATTCTTTTAGAGGTTATGGCAAAGAATGAAGTCGTGCAAAATCCTGGAATCCTTTTAATCGTACTATTTCTGCTTACCCAAGCCTTTCGTGTTTGGTGTATTTCTTCGTTAGGAAGGTTTTGGAACACAAAAATTATTGTGGCGCCAAATTTTCCATTAATTAAGGCTGGCCCTTATAAATATATCGACCATCCTAATTATATAGTGGTGGGAATCGAACTTTTTATCATACCTGTTATGTTTCAAGCGTATCTAACAAGTGTGATTTTCCCGATTCTGCATATTTTGCTTCTCTTTATTCGTATACCAGCTGAAGAGAGAGCATTAAAAGATCCAACATATTTAGAGTAAAAGGCAGTTAGCGAAATGCTAGCTGTCTTTTTTAGTTTTTACTCTCCATAACATATCATAAATACCCTTCCTCTAGCTCATACTAAACAGGAAAAAATGGAGGAGGGGATCATCCTGACAAATCTCTGGGTGTGGATCGTTTTACTTGTCATTATACTTGAAAGAACTGCTTCTAAAAGAATTTCTACAAGGAATGAACGCTGGTTAATAGAAAGAGGAGGGAGGGCACCTAAAGAAACTCACTATCGTGGTTTGTTACTTGTACAATACTTGGCGTTTAGTTCTGTGGTAGTAGAATTACTCTATATTAAGCAGACAGAGGTGGTTTTCAACCGATTCTTTTTTATATGCTGCCTTATCGTCCTTTGTTGCAAATGGTGGTGTATACGCTCAGCGGGTGTATTCTGGAACACCAAAAAAATTACATTACCAAGAGTAAGATTGTTTAAACAAGGGCCTTACAGATATGTCAAAAATCCAGACTATCTTTTAACATTATTGGAAATTGCTTTTATTTCCGTTTTATTTGGAGCTTATATTACAGCTTTTGTTTATCCTCTTTTGTATATATTCTTCTTTAAACTTACCCAAAGTGAAACTCAGAAAGTCTATAAGAATGCATAAAAAAGGTCAGCATTAGCTGACCTTTTCATTTTTATTGTTCATTCGTTTTGCAATATACATAAATGGTGTGTCTAGGAGTGCAACAATGAATTTTATAATATATGTCGTAAAGAGTATTTCCAGCCATACAGAAAAAGGAAATTGTCCATAGAAGGCAATGGTACAGAATACAACAGAATCCAGTAATTGACTGATAACCGTACTTCCATTATTTCGGATCCAGAGCTGTCGATCAGACGGAAATAATTTTCTAAGCTTATCATATATCCATACATCAAAGTATTGACTGATAATATATGCTGCCAGGCTTCCTGCTGCTACTCTGATCACTAAACCGAATATTGTAGCAAGTGAACCGTGTGCGATATCATCTGCAGCTGGTTGGAAGGCAAGCGCAAATTGCATCACGACTGTCATGGTAATTAGTGTAGCAAACCCAAGCCATACCGCTTTCTTTGCTTCTTGTTTACCATACTTCTCATTCAAAATATCTGTAGCTAGATAAGCTGTCCCATACATAATGTTGCCAAGGGTTGCAGTCAATCCCAACAACTCAACTGTCTTAAGTACTTGCATGTTCGCAACGACTGTAGCCATCCCAATCCATACAAATAAGCCTGTCTTACCAAATAAACGATAAAACAAGAGTAAAAAAGAAAAATTAACGAGTGCAAACAAAATCCAGATTAGTTCATTTGACATATAAATGCCTCCTTAGTTTTGATAACGCGGGAGTTTGCGAACCGCGAAAAGAACATTATAGCATAAATTTGTATTCATGGCTTCCTAAAGTTCGTCTTGTAAAAAAAAGAACCTTTAGAGTTCTAAAAAGAATCTACACCAAAAAAAGCGGTAATCCTTTTACAGATTACCGCTTCTATATACAATTCGTTTATTTTTTAGTTACGTTAGCAGCTTGAGGGCCACGCTCGCCTTCAACAATTTCAAAGGATACTTCTTGTCCTTCTTCAAGTGATTTAAAGCCTTCCTCTTGAATAGCAGAATAATGTACGAATACATCATTGCCTTCTTCTAATTGGATGAAGCCATAGCCTTTCTCTGCGTTAAACCATTTTACTACTCCGTTTTCCATGAATATAATCCTCCTAGAAACTTTCACGTTCAAAAAAGGGAACGTGTTAATACAAAGCAGATTTATAGAGCATAAATGAAGGCAGCCTCTATTGAAGTGTAGGACCACGTTACATCCACTTCTATAGAAGCTGCCTATCATAAAGGATCCATACATCTTCTTTGCTTGTGTCTAATATAGCTTATATAAACTTGCTCGTCAAGAAATAGCTTACATAATTATACGATTTTCTAGGAATTTTTCAAAAATACAGGTATAATGAAACCATTTAAAAAGATTGTTTTAAAATTTCATTAAATCATCTATGTAAAGGAGCAAACGAGAGTGAAGTCAGATATTGAAATTGCACAGGAAACAACATTAAAACCAATTAATGAGATTGCTACCAGCTTAGGGTTAGCGGAAGAGGACTGGGAACCTTATGGAAGAACAAAAGCAAAGTTATCGGCTAACCTCCAAGAAAAACTAGAACATCGGCCAGATGGAAAAGTTGTTTTAGTAACATCTATTAATCCTACTCCGGCGGGTGAGGGCAAATCAACGGTCACGGTCGGGTTAGGACAAGCATTAAATAAGCTTGGTAAAAAAGCGATTATCGCGTTGCGTGAGCCAAGTCTTGGACCGGTTATGGGCCTTAAAGGTGGTGCTGCAGGAGGTGGCTACTCACAAGTTCTTCCAATGGAGGATATTAATCTACATTTTACCGGCGACTTACATGCTATAACGGCTGCAAATAATGCATTATCCGCGTTGATTGATAACCATATACATAGAGGCAATAAGCTGCAAATTGATCCGAGAAGAGTGGAATGGAACCGTGTGCTTGATATGAATGATAGAGCACTTAGACAGGTTGTTGTTGGTCTAGGCGGGCCTGCTAGAGGTGTACCACGTGAAGACTCCTTTAGTATAACGGTAGCTTCTGAGATCATGGCTGTCTTGTGTTTAGCTAAAGACTTGCACGATTTAAAACGGCGCCTGAAAAGTATTGTGATTGGCTATACATATGATGAAAACCCTGTAACAGTTGAGGATCTAGAGGCAGAGGGAGCATTAACAGTTTTGCTTAAAGAAGCGCTAAGGCCAAACCTCGTGCAAACGACTGAGAATACACCTGCTATTATTCATGGTGGCCCTTTCGCCAATATTGCACATGGCTGTAATAGCATAATTGCAACAAGTTCAGCAGCCAAGCTAGGAGATTATGTAGTGACCGAAGCTGGCTTTGGTGCAGATCTTGGTGCCGAGAAATTTTTGAACATAAAATCCAGAGCAGGAAAGATTCAGCCCCGTGCTGTTGTAATAGTGGCCACGATTCGAGCCTTGAAAATGCATGGCGGTGTAAAGAAATCAGAGTTAAAAGAAGAAAATGTGGAGGCAATTTCCACAGGTGTTGCAAACTTAGAAAAGCATATCGAAACAATAAAATCGTTTGGTCTTCCATTCGTGGTGGCAATAAACAAATTCCCTACTGATACTCAAAATGAAATAGACTTTTTAAAGGAATGGTGCACTAATAATAAAGTGGAAGTTGCGCTAACGGATGTTTGGCAAAATGGAGGAGCAGGGGGATTGGAATTAGCAGAGAAGGTAGTCAAAGCAGCGGATGAGCCAACTGCAGATTTTAAACATACGTACAGCTTAGAGGATCCTTTAGAAGAGAAAATTAGAAAAATCGCACAAACTGTGTACGGTGCCAAGGACATTGTGTTAAGTAAGAAAGCTAGCAATCAAATTGCCTATTTTGAAAAGCAAGGGTGGGGAAACTTGCCTGTATGTATGGCAAAAACACAATATGCGCTCTCGGATGATCCCACCCAAATTGGACGGCCTACAGGATTTACTATACAAATTCGAGAACTAAGAGCTTCCATAGGCGCTGGGTTTATTGTGGTGCTAACAGGTGATGTGTTGACAATGCCAGGACTTCCTCAGCACCCTGCTGCGCTAAATATGGATGTAACAGATGATGGCAGAATTGCAGGGTTATTTTAATGAAAGCACAAGAACAATTAACTGCAATACGTGAGTATGTTAAAAAGTCCTTTAGCAATGAACGAACAGGCCATGACCTTTATCATTTACAACGCGTAACTCGTTTAGCGAATAAGATTGCAAAACAGGAGGGAGCTAATCTCTTTCGCTGTGAAACAATTGCATGGCTTCATGACATGACAGACCACAAGCTAGTTAGTGACGAACAAGAAGCTTCTCATACATTAAAAAACTTTTTAGTTTCAATAGAATTATCTACCTCTGAGATAGAAGAAATTTTGGAAGCAATCCGAACGATTTCTTATAGCAAAGGAGAAATCCCATCTTCAATAGAAGGAAAAATAGTGCAGGATGCAGACCGACTTGATGCTATTGGAGCTATAGGGATAGCAAGAGCTTTTACTTATGGAGGGGCTAAAGGGAAATTTATGTATCATGAGCAGCTTTCTGACAATACCATTCAACACTTTTATGATAAGTTATTAAAACTAAAAGCCACTATGCATACTGCAACAGCAAAGTCGATTGCAGAAGAAAGACATCATTACATGGAACAGTTTTTAGAGCAATTTAAATCAGAGTGGTAAGAAAAAAACCAGTCATTATGATGACTGGTTTTTTCACACTTAAAAGTGCATTATTTAAATATCCCTTCTCGCTTTATTCTCCCACTTTGAATTAACCAATTATGTTGGAAAATCTCTGTGATCACGAGAATAACAGCTGTTAGAATGGCACCCAGAGGGGTAACTCCTGTGTTAGCGAAAGCCCAAGCTCCAATATAAATACCTACAGCAGAGATAATGAAATCCATAGCCAAAACAAAGCCTTTCGTATTTCTGCCAAGGAAGGTAAGTTCACCTATATAACCAATCACAGCTAGCAATGCACCCAACAATATGGGTTGATACCATGAAGCAAATTCAACATTTGGCAATATCCACGATGCTACAACGATTCCTAACGGTGTAATGATTAATTTTAATAAGAGGCCTGTCATAAAACCCACCTTTTACTATTTTGATAGGTTAGTATGTGTGGGTACACCATTTTTTATACTTATTGAGTCACACGTTTAGCACCGATGTATCTGTCTTTCCAATAATTATTACTTAATTCTGCTACTTCAACGCCACGTGATTCGCCAGCATGAATAAATTTCCCGTTTCCAATATAAATGCCCATATGGGAAGGTCCTGGTTTATATGTCTCAAAAAACACTAAGTCACCGACAGATTTTGACTCCACAGGGGCAGCGAAATTCCATATGTCACTAACGGTTCTAGGGGTTTCAATTCCCTGCATACTAAATACATATTGGATTAATCCACTGCAGTCAAAGCCTGTTGGGGTTGTTCCTCCCCATACGTACGGAACACCAACAAAGGTATGTGCATTGGCCACAATGCTCCCGCCATTAATTCCTTCTACCTTTACCTGTTTTTCTTCCTGTGCAGCTTTCTTTTCTTTTTGATCTGATTGTGACTGATTTAAGGGATCCGTATCTTTTAATTCCTGCTTCTCTGTTTTCTTTACTTTGACTTTTATAGCTGGAGCTTCTGCAAGTTTAATCCCTTCATGTTCTTCACTAGCAAGTTTTAGTGCATCCTTTGTTAGCGGGCCATAAATCCCGTCTATCATACCCTTGTAATAACCGAAATACTGCAGAGCGTGTTGCACGGTTTCAACCTTATCTCCTGTTAAGCCCGGATAGACTTCTGTTGAAAGGTTCTTAATTTGTTTTAAATAAAGATTTTTTTCGGATTTTATTAATGCTAGAATAGTTTTCTCATCTGCTTGACCATTAATCGTTATATTATAATCTGCCTGGAAATTCTTTAAGGCGTGGGCAGTGAGTGCTCCATATTCTCCATCTAAATCAGCGTCAAAATAATCTAGATTGTTGAGCTTTTCTTGAAGCAGTTTAACAGACTCACCATGCTCTCCAAACTCTAATTGCTCTGTCTTCGTTAATAACTTGTTTTGAAGTTGAGGGTATGCATCCACGTACGTAACAAGCGGCTGACTAAGTACATAACTATACAAAATGGAATGTTTCACCACATGTTCCATTGTTCCACTCAGCATGCAACAATCCCCTTTCCCTTGATGAATACTCTTAACAGATTTATGTAGAAAAAAATACATTCATGCGTTACGATTGTATTACAAAAAACATTCTGTCATGTGACAGAGAGTGAGGAGTTATGGATGATGACTGGAGAACAAGCTTATTTGGACTTGTGTAAACATATATTAGAAAATGGAACGAAGAAAGAAGATCGTACGAATACAGGTACATACTCTGTCTTTGGATATCAAATGCGTTTCGATCTACAAAAAGGTTTCCCATTATTAACAACAAAAAAAGTGCCGTTTCGCCTTATCGCATCGGAACTTTTATGGTTTATAAAGGGAGATACCAATATACGTTACCTTCTAGAACATAATAATAATATATGGAATGAGTGGGCGTTCGAGAAATGGGTAACGAGTTCTGATTATAATGGCCCCGACATGGAGGACTTTGGGAATCGCAGTCAGGCTGATGAGGCATTTAACAAACAATACCAGGAACAAATGGCTGTTTTTAAAGAAAATGTATTGCAAGATGATAATTTTGCAGCAAAATATGGTAGTCTAGGATCGGTATACGGAAAACAATGGCGGCAATGGAAAACATCCACAGATACAACGATAGACCAATTAAAGGATGTTATCATGTCTATAAAGCATAATCCTGATTCTAGAAGACACATCGTTTCAGCCTGGAACCCTGAAGATGTACCATCAATGGCCTTACCACCATGTCACACCCTTTTCCAATTCTATGTAGCGGATGGTAAGCTATCATGCCAGCTTTACCAGAGAAGTGGGGACGTTTTCCTTGGTGTCCCTTTCAATATCGCAAGCTATGCATTGCTAACACATCTAATCGCTCACGAATGCGACCTTGAAGTGGGAGAGTTTGTGCATACGCTTGGAGACGCACATATTTATCTTAATCATGTAGAACAAGTAAAGACACAACTAAAACGGGAAATCCGCAGTATGCCGAAGCTTGAAATAACAGGAGACAAGCAGTCTGTATTTGATTTTGAAATGGAAGACTTTGCAATAACTAATTACAATCCACATCCATCAATAAAAGCACCAATTGCAGTGTAAAGTGTAAGAGGAAGAAAGGTGATGAAATGATATCTTTATTATTAGCAATGGATCGGAACAACCTTATTGGCAGGGAAAATGACCTCCCTTGGCATTTACCAAAGGATTTACGTTTCTTTAAAGAAAAAACATTAGAAAAAACCATCATTATGGGGAGAAAAACATATGAATCCATCGGTAGACCACTTCCGAAAAGAGAAAATGTCGTCGTTACTCGTAATACAGAGCTAACAAAAGAAGTAACTTGTATTGCTGATGTAAAAACGATAAAACAATGGAACGAAGACAACCCTTCAAA
Source organism: Oceanobacillus kapialis (assembly GCF_044790185.1). GTDB lineage: Bacteria > Bacillota > Bacilli > Bacillales > Amphibacillaceae > Oceanobacillus_B > Oceanobacillus_B kapialis. The sequence goes on along the minus strand of NZ_CP085256.1, from coordinate 1,852,792 downwards.
AGAATATTTTGTCATAGGTGGGGGGCATCTGTTTGAGCAAGTTCTGCCATTTGCTGACCGAATGTATATTACGTTAATCGATGAGACATTCACGGGGGATACCTATTTCCCTGACTTTTCATCAGATGAATGGAAAATCTCCTCAAAGGTCAAAGGAGAGAAGAACGAAACAAATCCTTACGATTATTATTTTATTCAATATGATAGGGTTAAATAAATGATGAAGATTATGCATGAAATATTTTAAATCGATAAAACTAGAAGGAATCATAATAAAGCTTGTTACCTTCCAGTCTTCCGTGGTAAACTATAAGGAAAGATCCATTATTTAAACTATGTCGACAGGCCGTTACTTAAATAGAGTAGAGAAGGTGTTTTTATGTTATCAAGTATTGGATTTCCTGGATTAATTTTAATCCTTATTATAGCACTCGTTATTTTTGGACCAAAAAAGCTGCCGGAAATAGGGAAAGCTGCCGGACAAACCTTACGAGAGTTTCGTAAATCTACGCATGATTTAACCAATGATGACACTGAAGGAACGAAAGAAACAAAGAAAAGCGAGGCAAAATAAAAAACTTGGGAGATGAATGAAAATGTTTAGTAGTATTGGCATCCCGGGCTTAATTTTAATTCTTATTGTCGCTCTAATCGTATTTGGACCTTCTAAGCTACCAGAAATCGGCAAAGCCTTTGGAAGCTCCTTGAAGGAATTTAAAAATGCTACAAGAGATATCGTTTCAGATGAAGAAAGTAGTACGACCAAAAGCAATAATCATACATCAACTAAAAACTAATGAAATGAAGGTGTAAGGTACATACCCTTGCATCTTCTTTTGTGTCTGCTAAGATATAATTCAGGAGTGTGGAATATGTCAGACAACAAATCGGATTTTAATGAAAAAGATATGAACGTAACTGGACATCTTACCGAGTTAAGAAATCGAATTATTGTCACCGCTGTTTTCTTTATCGCGTTTTTCGCGCTAGGTTTTGTTTACGTGAAGGATATTTATTATTTTTTCACGGCAGATCTTAGCTTCCAGCTTAATATTATTAGTCCTGGAGAAACCATCTGGCTTTATTTTACGATGGCTAGTATAGTAGCCATTGCTGGAACGATTCCGGTTCTAACCTATCAAATATGGGCGTTTGTAAAACCTGGATTAACATCTCTTGAGAAAAAAGCATCGATGGCATACATACCTGCAGTATTTATCCTGTTCATTGCTGGCTTAGTGTTTGGTTACTATTTATTCGTCGAGTTAGTTTTACCGTTTTTACTAGGTCTAAGTGAAGGTATGTTTAATGAAATGTTTACGACAGAGAAATACTTTAAGTTTATGTTGCGGGTCACATTACCATTCGCAATATTATTTGAAATTCCGATTATCGCGATGTTCTTAACAACATTAGGAATTATAACACCCGACTTTATGCGAAAAACTCGTAAATATGCCTACCTGATTTTAATTATAATAGGTACGATTGTTACACCTCCAGATTTTCTTTTACAACTTGTTGTAGCAATCCCTTTGATTATTTTATATGAGGTCAGCATCCGTCTATCGAATGTAGTATATCGTAAGAAACTTAAAAAGCACCGAGAATTTATGGAGCAGGAGGAGCTTTAATAAAGGGGGAAATAAATTGCGCTCTTTTTATCACTATTTAATGACATACCGTGGGAAGAAAAAACCTGATGAAAAGTCACGATTAGCTGACTGGGCTTTTAAGGAGCACAATTTTCCTAAGCATTCTACGGATTATGATGAATTGAGTAATTACCTTGAATGGAACAGTCCTTTTCCTGAAGCATTAGTAACTTTTGATGCCATATGGGATGAGTATACTAGATAACCACTTATGAAAGCTGTCTATAAGGCAGCTTTTTTGCATTTTAGAATTCAAACAAACGTTTGATTAATTTATTAGGGAAGAGAAGCGTTCTTTTAAACATAACGTCCTACCACCATCTTTTTATACAGTAAGTCCCTTAATTGCTGTTGTTTCGACAAAAAACTATCACAAAAGAAAGAACCTGTTGAAACATGCGGTTGCCCGGGAAATATTCGGTTATTATTTCAACCCAAATGATGCCTTTTTTAGCCTACACCTTTTCCTTTATAGTACGTATTCTAATAGTGATGCAAAGTCAAAATATCAACTATAAAGGGGAAGTGCAGCATGGTATTTCCGACACCTAGGGGGCGACAATTCGAACGCCCGATAGGTCAAAGACCTGATCTATTTATGTTTCCCAATCGTACTGTTGGTCCAGCAAGACAGGGACAGGGGCTCCCTTCTTTATTAAGTAAATTTACAAATCCTCAAGCCTCTGCAGGGTTAATTAATAAAGGAGTTGGAGGATGGTCCTCAACGCTGAATAATGTCCAACAGGTTCTCAAAGTAGTACAATCTACAGCACCAATTGTCCAAGAATATGGTCCCATGGTAAAAAATTTGCCTTCCATGTACCGTATGATGAAGGCTTTTAAGGATTTAGAGTCAGACGATAAAGTATCGACCAATGATAAGCAAGAAGAAACGAAAGAAAAGCAAAAAGATAAAATGGCGAAAAGCCAGCCAGATATGCCTAATAGGCACGATACTAGCGGTGATTCAAAGCCAAAATTATTTATTTAAGAATTTGAGGCCCCCGACTTGATTTTTTTATTCAGAAGCGAAAAAATAGAGATAAGCTGAAATCACGCAATGGAGGTAATAGCATGAGTTCAAATAAAGAAATCGCAACATTTGCCGGGGGTTGCTTTTGGTGTATGGTAGAACCCTTTGATGAACGTCCAGGAATCCACCACGTTGTTTCTGGATATACAGGAGGGCATGTAGAAAACCCTACCTATGAACAAGTTTGTTCTGATACCACAGGACATGTAGAAGCTGTGCAAATCACATTTGATCCAGAAATTATGCCGTACGAGCAACTTCTTCGTACGTTTTGGCAGCAGATTGATCCTACTGACGCTAGTGGGCAATTTAATGATAGAGGAGAATCATACCAAACAGCAATCTTTTATCATAATGAGCAGCAAAGAGAGCTAGCAGAACAGTCTAAGGAGGAGTTAGAGAAAAGTGGAAAATTCTCTAAACCAATTGTAACACCAATACTTCCGGCGAAGCCATTTTATTTAGCAGAGGAAAAGCATCAGGATTATTATAAAAAACAATCCTTTCATTATCGTCTATATAAGAAAGGTTCTGGAAGAGAGGACTTCATAAAAAATAACTGGAAGAAAGATATAGACAAAGATGAACTAAAGCAAAAGCTCACACCAATTCAATACCATGTTACCCAGGAGAACGGCACGGAAAGACCTTTCCAAAATGACTATTGGGATAATGAAGAAGAAGGGATCTATGTTGATGTCATAACTGGCAAACCATTATTTTCTTCTAAAGACAAGTATGATGCAGGGTGTGGGTGGCCAAGCTTTACTAAACCTATTGATAAATATCAAGTAGAAGAAAAAACTGATACAACACATGGAATGATTCGTACTGAAATTAGAAGTAAAGACTCCGATTCACATTTAGGACATGTATTTGAAGATGGTCCTATGGAAGCAGGTGGCTTAAGGTATTGTATGAATTCTGCAGCGATGCGATTTGTCCCAGTAAGTCAAATGGAGGAAGAAGGTTATAATCAATACCTTTATTTATTCAAGTAAACCATAATAATATTATGTAAACAAAGTGAGGAAAAAAGATGATTCATTTAGAATGGGAAAAGAGAAATACAATAAAACAAATAAAATGTGTACATGCTGATGCAAAAAAGTTTGTCGTGCATAACAAACTAACTCCAGGTAAGATGTATGATGTTAAAAATGAAACAGATGAGTTTTATTTTATTATCGATAACAGTAATCGTATTGGCGGATTCAGAAAAGACTACTTTGAAGAAACAAAATAACAGGGGGACAGCCCCTGTTATTTTGTTTTTCTTATCTATCATGCGATAATCATGTTGTTATAAATATAAGTTGGCAAGCATGATCCCAAGGGTTTCCTGGTATATTTCTTCAAATTGTTCAATGGGTAAAGGGTTTACGCCACTTCCTAATTCAACAGTAAATCCTGGTTGTTGAAATTCTTGAATAAACCAATCCTTATACCCAGCGTAGCTATCAATATACTGCACGGGTTCATAGCCACTGACTCTTGCATATTCCATTACAATGTCTTCGGATTCAGGTGGTTCATCCCCCTCAAACCCCCAATAAATCTCTTCTCCTTGTGTATGAAAAGCATTCATGCGATCAAAAGTTTGTTGCCGTGCTAAATCAGCCATCGCTATCGCTTCTGGTTCTGTTAAAGGTGAATAACCTGGAAAATCTCTTGGCTCTGGAGATGTTGGCTTGCGAGCCGCTTCGACATCCCAAAGTGCTGGATATTGGTTATTCAAGTCGACTCCCCGAATATTCGCCTTCCAGTTAGAGAAATCTTCCTGTTGATTATTTATCGTTAAGACTTGCTGTTCTCTGTCACCAGCAGCAGATGCACCATTTAAAACCAGGTTAACACCATCAGGGTTCACCATTGGTACTACAGACAGTGTCGTATCAGTAAGTAATGGTAATGCAAATACTCCTCTAATGGGGAGATGGTTGGTTAAGGCTAATGCATATTCGTTTAGAAAACGCATTATAACAGGGGTGGTAATCCATTCATTTGCATGAAACGAACCATTTAAATGAACTTGCTTCGAACCATTCCCAATTTGCAATTCAATCAGTTCTTTTCCCATCACGGAATTTCCGATAATATTTTGGCGTATAAACGGATAAACCTCTTGTATTGCCTCAAGATCATCAAGCATCTTATCGTACGTATAATTATCTGGATCTGTAAATAGCAACGCGTTAACTTTTTGGGGGATTTCAATCGTTTGCCCTTGCTGAAGGTTGTTAGGATTAAGCGATGCATTCAATAAAAACAACATATCTAGAGGCACATTATTGCGTATTGAAATAGAATATAACGTATCATTTTCCTGTATCGTATACGTTTCAGACACATACCCTGGAATCTGTATTACCTGACCAATAGATAATTGTTCAGGAGAATCCTGTGGATTAGACTGTTCTATTAAAATGAGTGGGATGCCAAATAATTGACTATAATACCATAAAGAATCCCCTTGACGGACCGTTACTTCCATGTATATCTCTCCCTTATTACGTTTTATTTAATAATATGGTTATACGTAGGAAAAGTGATTTATAAAATGATTACTATTGTAAAAAGAATGAATAATTCACTATATGTTATTTAACGGAGATTAATGTGACTGAAGAAAAAGTGATATTGATACTATGGTAAGCTACAAGACAGACTATTTCTTAAAAGAATCGTTTCATTTAACAAAATGTTTGTCCTTTTAATTTTTGGTGAAAATAAGTTATAATAGCTTGTAACATACCAATTCGATACGGATAGGCAATGATTAGAGGAGGAAATTGATTTATGGCTTTTGTAATAACCTCACCATGTAAGGATGAAAAGGCGGGCGAATGTGTAGAAGTTTGCCCAGTAGACTGCATTGAAGAAGGAAAAGACATGTTTTATATAGATCCGGAGATATGTATTGATTGTGGCGCCTGTGAAGCAGTATGCCCAGTCGAAGCGATTTACATGGAGGACGAGGTTCCGGAAGAGGAAACCGAATATATAGCATTAAATAAAAAGTTCTTTGAAGAGCAATAATACAAAAAAAGATCACCTGGAGTATTCAGGATGATCTTTTTTTGTGGGCAAGTATACTTATTTTGTTTGAAATGTGTCATACCCATAATCTTCTTTATTTTCTACATCCATACGTTCAACCTGTATAAATTTATTTAGTCCATCCTCAATTTGCTTTAGATAGTTTTGAAGTTTTTCTTCTTGTCCTTCGACTTCTAGCTCAACTGTCCCATCAGCTTTATTTTGGACCCATCCTGTTAAATTCATCTCTTTTGCTTTCTTGTTGGCTGCATTCCTGAATCCCACGCCTTGTACGCTACCACTAACGATTACATGCTTTCTCATAGTATCACCTCATTATATTGATTAGTGGTATTCCTCTTAGTAAAGAAATATCCATACCATAAAGATTAATGTCTATTTAATATGTTTACCTATTTAAAAGGCGATTCAAACTTATATATCCTTTCTTTTTTGTTAACAATAATACTAATCTAACGTGAAGAGGAGACGGAACAGTGCGTGAAATTCAATTGCCATCAAACCCAGAGCCTTATTGGCGGGAAGAAGAAATCCCGACATTTGAACCACTAAAAACTTCTATAAAGACGGAGGTTGCCATTGTAGGAGGGGGGATTACTGGAATTACTGCTGCCTACTTATTATCTAAACAAAATGTTCAAGTTGTCTTAATTGATTCGGACGAGATATTAAATGGCACAACAGGCCACACCACAGCAAAAATCACAGCACAACATGGATTGATTTATGATGAATTTATTACCCATATGGGTGAAGAAAAAACTGCTATCTATTATCAAGCAGCTATGAGAGCAAAAGAATTCATTGAAAAGACAATTAGCGAGCATCAAATGGATTGTGATTATGAATCACAGGATGCTTATGTCTATACAAACGATGACCACTACATCATGCAGTTAGAAAATGAAATGAAGGCATATGAAAAGTTGTCGATAGACAGTGAGTATCTAACGGAGATCCCTTTAAAGCTCCCGTTAAAAGCAGCAATAAAAATGAAGAATCAAGCTCAATTTCATCCATTAAAGTATTTAAAGGAGCTTGTTAAGCTATGTAAAGAGAATGGTGTTACATTCTATGAAAACACACCAGCTATCGATATTGAGTATAACAAGCACCCTAATATTCTTACTAAAGACGGACACCGAATTACATGTAATCATGTAATTATCGCTTCCCATTTTCCATTTTATGATAAACAGGGCTTTTATTTTGCCAGAATGTACCCAAAACGATCCTATGTAGTTGCTGCAACGTCAAAGTTAGAATACCCTGGTGGAATGTACATTAATGCAGAAAGTCCTACTAGGTCCATTAGAACGACCCCCGGAAAAGATGAGCCTTTATGGCTTATAGGTGGGGAAGGCCATAAGACTGGCCAGGGAGAGTCCGTCATGCACCATTATGAAAAGCTTAAAAAATTTTCTTCCGAACATTTTGATGTAAAGGAATTTGTTTATCGTTGGTCTGCACAGGATTTAACCACTATGGATAAGGTTCCATATATCGGACCTATTACCAAAGGAGAAAGCAATGTATATGTTGCCACAGGATACAGAAAATGGGGAATGACCAATGGTACAGTGGCAGCAATGATTCTTGCTGACGAGATAACAAACATACCAAATGATTACGCAGAAATTTATGTGCCATCACGGTTCCAACCAGATCCGTCTGTCCGTAAATTTATATCCATGAATGCAGATGTTGCAAAACATATGATTAAGGGTAAATTGGATTTTTCTGATAACAAGCTTGACGAAATAAAAGTAGATGAAGCAATCGTTACACGGATTAATGGAAAAAGAACTGGCGTTTATAAGGATAAACAAGATACATTACATGCGGTAGATACAACGTGCACACATTTAGGCTGCGAGGTCGAATGGAATTCCGGCGACCGTAGCTGGGATTGTCCTTGTCATGGATCACGCTTTTCCTATAAAGGTGATGTGCTCGAAGGCCCCGCAAAAAAACCTTTAGCTAAAGTAGATATGAAGACCAAAAACGGTTAGCAAAAACTACGCCAGATAAAATAATCTGGCGTAGTTTTTAGTTTATTTATCAAAATAAGTACAAATTTTTTCGGATATCTCACTATCTCAAGTATACTTTGATATTAAGATGTAAAATGCAAATCTCTCAATAACTTCCTATAATATATATTATGTAAACTAGAAGAAATAATTTGAAGTTTGGACTGGTATGTTTAAAGCCTTTTTATCTCCTGTCTCTCTTCCAAATATATAATAAACAAAATAACGAATTACGTTTTTCTCCAAGATTTTTTGAGGGGCTATGTTATTAGTAGTTGTCTTCGCTGATCTTTGACTTAAAAAGCATTTCTCTATGTTTACCTGTACAAGTCATGGTTTGGTACAAAAACATCTTCTGCAGAATCTCTGACAACTGAAAAATGATCAACATTATAATGACCGTGAAGTGTACTATTATGATGCTTTATAATTTGTTCTTCACTTAAAACATCATTGCCTAATGTTGAGTGGCCATCTCCAATTAGAGTTACATCAAAACCACTGATAGTTGCTGTTCTCACAGCACTGTCAATACAATGTTGTGTTTCACATCCCATCATCACAATATGTTCAATTTCCCGCCCCTTTAAATATTCTAATAGACCTGTGCCATAAAAGGAATTTGTTGCAGATTTATTGAAAATTTTAGGTTTAGTAGGAACATTTATTTTATTATGAATCTGAAATCCATTACCTTTTCCCTCTGCAACATCGAGATCCCTAACAAAAAGAACAGGAACATCAGCTTCCATCGCTTTCTCTATCACCTCATTAATAGTACGAATTAGTTGTTTTTTATTATAGATTGGCCTCATTTCTTGATTCCCATCAATTAATTCTTGTTGTGCATCAATGATTAGTAATGTTTGTTTCAAGTCACTATCCCCTTTCAATGTGTATAAATAGACTAATTCTTTAGACTTCCTCCTTTCTATTGTTGACTTTACGTTAACTAGAGAATATCTTTTGCAATGAACATTTGTTTATATTAAGTACAAGAAAGTTTACTTAAGATACTCATGATTAAACAGAATCTATATTACAAGATTACCTCAATAAAAAACATTCACCCCAATCATAATGATCATAATATCTGCACAAATATGGATGATCCAGGATGCCCAAATCGTTCTATTTTTCTCATTTACCAGATGAAAAACAAATCCAATAATCCATAAGCCAATAAAACAAATTAAGATAATATCAGCTGTAAACCAAAGCATAATCATCGGAATATGATAGCTTGCAAATAATAATGGACTGTAAATGTACCCCCATTTACGCGGTAAATTAAAAAAGATAAATCCCCTAAAGAAATACTCTTCAAGTAAAGAGTTTCCAAAGGATATATAAATTCCAACAAAAATAAAACCCAGCGCTGTAATGCCCAGTCTCTCTGTTAAGTCTTGGTGTATTAGATTTAGGTCTATGTACGGTAAAAATAGCAAATAAGCGCCAAGTACAACTCCAGCTGACAATAGTCCGAGTAGCATTAGCTTTATCCATTCTCTTCTCCCTAACTTAGAAAAGGCAAGTATATCTCTATATCGAAAATCCTTAAATATCTTTTTATAACTCCAAATTACTAGGAAGAAAAAACTAATCTTACATAAGGTTTTTATAACATAATTAATCTCCACTCCATGCTCGATAATTGCCAGCACGGCACAGGTGACAAAAGTACTTAACAAGATATAAACTTTTTTACTATTCATATTCTCCCCCATTTACCGTTTAATCGTATAAATAATGTAACGAAGAAATGGTCTAATTGATGTAACTTTTAAACGGGTAAAAATTCTGTTTGATAAACCGAAATGATCTAAAATCTTTATTCTATTAAATATCTTACTTTGAATTTAAAATCCTTCTGTAAACCGAGCTCCCCTAACATTGAAATAAGACTACTATCTCAAACGCTTTTTTCCGTCTCATTTAAATTTGTTAAAATAATTTGCAATTAATTAGATTAAAAGATCTAACTATTATCGAGTTTGACTATTTCATCTAACTTTTGTTATATTCGAGTATATAATCTAACTTAATCTATTTTATTAGCAAGGAGCTGTTTATGTATGTCTACTAATGTCTCCGTCTTTATTATGGATATAAGTAATTCATCTCAAGAACAAATAGGACACGAACTTAGTGATTATCTAGAGGAATTAAAAACGAATATTGCCGTGTGGACACAATATATTGTAGAAACAAAGATTAGTCATAGAGCTGGTGATGAATTGGTCGTAGTTTGTAAGGGTTATGCAACCGCCTATACACTAGCTTATTATATTAATCACGTCTGGAAATTTTCCAATCACAAACCTTATTTCGGTCTTACCTTTGGAGAAATTCCGGAAAAGTTAAGTGAAATCAATCTAGAAACCTGGATACACCCTTTAATGAAACAAGCAAGAAATGCCTCCGATTACCTTAAAAACCAACAGAATAGAACGCAATTTCACTTTGCATTAACGAATGTATCGGGTAAACAAAGCTTCACTGTTTTTAACAAGCAATTCGAAACATTAATTAATACAAGTTTAATGCTAAAGCAGGAACATATGAACGAACAAACCGAAATACAATCTCTTGTTTGTTCCTTATATTTCATACTTGGCCAACAAACTAAAGTGAGCGACTATCTTGAACGAACAACACCCACTATCTCGCATCATATGAGGCAAGGAAAAACGCAGACCATTTTACGGGCATTTCATGATATTGTAAACGTATTAGATTCATTAGATACACAGGATGAGCAGGGTTTAAATAGTAATCTTCAATCAAATATTAAACGAAATATACAATACCATCTCCACAACTATATTCCAAAAGATAGGAGATTAAAATGACTACTTTCTTATTGATGCTCCTTGCACATTTAATCGCTGATTTTTGGCTACAATCCGATAAAATGGTAAATGGAAAAGTAAAATATTTGAAAAGCCACTCCATTCATCATTTATTGACTACAGGAATTGCCCTTTTATTCATATGGAGTTATTTACATGATTTCCAGAATGTAATCAACTACTTAATCTTCCCGCTTGCTTTTATTGTTATGACGCATCTACTAATAGACTTGATGAAAATTAAGCTTGTAGAGGGAGCTAAAAAAGATACACCAAATAACTTGAAATTACTTGGGTACTTCTTATTGGATCAAGCTTTGCATACTACTATGATTGTTGTTACCTGTTTCCTCTTTTTTCAAATGAACCTCACAGTTGTCACAGATCATATCGAGAATTGGAACGGAATGACAGACCTACTTAATACACTATTATTCCTAACCATCATGTATATATTAGCAACAAGTGTTAGTGGCCATATAGTAAAGCACATTATAGGTAATTTGCCCTCAGAGCTTGCAAACTTTGAAGGCGAATTAACATTGAAAAACCAGATGATTAATGTAAAAGAAACCAACCAATTGAAGGCAGAGAATAACCTTACAGAGGAGTATCATTATTTTACATATTCCTCCCCACTTCGTTCACGCGGCAAACTAATCGGGTATATTGAAAGATTGCTAGTTATACTATTAACAGTTGTTGGTGCGTATCCGGCTATCACGTTTATTATTGCAGCCAAATCCATTGCACGATTTAAGCAGTTAGATGATCGAAACTGGGCGGAATATTTTCTGTTAGGTACACTATCTTCCATTCTTCTAGGATTATTACTCGGGCTAGTAGTGCAAGCAATTATTATGTAATTACTAATTTCTTTGTTTGCATTTATTAGCCCTATATAGCGTCCCTTTTGGAATACATAATTTATATTTATATAAGATTAGCAAACCACAATCCCAGCACTGTACCAACATAATTTCCTATTACATAGCCTAATGTTCCCACAATCAATATAGGACCAATTAAGTCCTTCCACCCTTTTGCTATTGCTAATGCTGCTGCAGTGGTGGGCCCACCAATATTAGCATTACTTGCTAAGATGATGTCTTCTAAGTCATATTTAAACAGTTTCCCTGCGACCAATGAAATGACAATATTAACAATTGCGATAACAAAGGCGAAGACAAATAAGAGCGGTGCATTTTCAAAAATTAACGTTAGCGAGACCGGAATTCCAATTACGACAAAGAAAATATGGATGAGATAGGTTCCAATTTCCTGACTACCATGAAGCTCCTCGAAATACCTAGGAAATAAAGCCAGCACCACAAATGTAAGTGTTGTTAGCATTAAATAATGGTCTCCAAATAATCCGCTTAATAAGTTAAAAAAGAAGGAAACATTATCTCCAGATGGAATTAATCTCGCAAAAAACTCGGACAATTTCAAGGAGACGATGACAAGTAAAAATGCTGTCCCTACTGAGAGAGCGATATCCTTCAAAGAAATTTCTTTTCTAGACCAAAAACTCTCTGCTAAAGTTTTTCCTTGCTCTGTTGTATTTTGATTCTCTACTTCTGTTACATGAGGGGTATTAAATCGTTTTCTAAAAAATGATAGTGCCGGTATTGTCATTAAAATAACAAACATGATTGCCATAGTGAGATTATCCGCTACTACTGCAGAAGATACTAGTGCATCAGGTGTTTCAAATTTAGCGGTCATAGCGGCAAAGTTAACTCCACCTCCCATATAGCTTGCACTAAACATTGCACCAAGACGATCAAGCATGGGAATATGCTCTCTTAAGAGAAAGAATCCAATGATCGTCCCTGCTACCGTTCCAATGGAACTAAGTAGAAAGATAATGAGCATTCTTCCGCTTTCCCTCCAAATCTTTTTAAAGTTAACATGGAATAAAAGCAATGGGATTGCTAGTGGCACGATCACGTTCCAAACTGCATCATAAACGGATGATTCTGTAGGTATGATGCCTGTATTGGACAAAAGAATTGCTCCTGCTAATGCAAGAATGGCTCCAGTAAACTTAGATGCCCAGCGATACCGTTGTTCTAAAAAAATACTTAAAGATGCAACTATAATGATGATCCCCCATAGCGTTATCGTATCGTCTGCTTGTATTAATGTGTTTTCCAACTTAACGACTCCTATCTCTATTAGTATGTATATATTTGATATTATCACCATGAACTAAATAAGCGTATTACTATCTTCATTTTACTAAAAAAAGATACTAATATTTTACATGTTTCATAAACTCATTTCAAAAGATTCAGATATAACTAACTAAAAAAAGCTTATTTTCCCATACTGGAAAATAAGCTTTTAACCAAATTTTAGTTAATCGTATTATTCTTCTTCAAATAAGTTCATACTTAAATACCGCTCACCTGTATCTGGGGCAATGCAAACAACACGCTTTCCCTGCCCTAACCGAATTGCTTCCTGTATAGCGGCATAGACAGCTGCTGCTCCTGATAGACCAATGAATATTCCTTCTTGCTGAGGTAGTTTTTTATACATCTCTACAGCGATCTCATCTGCAATCTGCACGATTTCATCGTAAATCGAAGTATTAAGAATTTCTGGGATAAAGCCTGGGCTTGTTCCAACTAACTTGTGGCTTCCCGGCTCTCCTCCTGAAAGCACTGGAGACCCCTTGGGCTCTACGACAGTTACTTTTAAATCAGGCAACTTTTCTTTTAACACTTCGCCTGTTCCAGTCACAGTTCCGCCTGTGCCTGCCGTACATACAAAGGCATCAAGCTTCCCGTCCATCTGACTTAAAATTTCTGGGGCCGTTGTAACACGATGTACGTCAGGATTTGCGATATTTTCAAATTGTTGTGGAATAAAGCTGTTTGGTATTTCCTTTTGTAATTCTAATGCTTTTTTAATCGCACCAGGCATTTTCTCTTTACTAGGAGTAAGCACTACCTTAGCTCCAAATGCTTTTAAAAGATTTCTTCTTTCTTGCGTACTGTTATCAGGCATAACGAGAATAGCTTTGTAGCCCTTCGCTGCAGCATTCATCGCAAGCCCAATTCCCGTATTGCCGCTCGTCGGCTCAATAATGGTATCCCCTGGCTTTATGAATCCTTTTTCTTCAGCAATTTTTATCATATTATAGGCTGCTCTGTCCTTAACACTTTTACTTGGGTTAAACATTTCCATTTTAATATAAACATCTGCAGCATCTTTTGGTATGAGACGATTCAACTTGACCATCGGTGTTTCACCTATTAATTCTGTTACATTATCAACTATCTTCATTTGTTTCCCTACCTTTTTGCCGAACATTTAATTTATAGTATGATCATACCATCAAAAAATACTTATATACAAGTAAATCACTCAGGATTAATTGGTATTATTTGGAGTGAAATTAGACGTATAGAGTTTTATAATAAGGAAAAAATAGTTTTTGTAATTGCTATGTGATCAAAAAAATCACGTAGAAAAAATTAAAAGGAGTGTTAGCGATGAGCAACAATAATAATAATAATCGTCAAAACAACCGCAACAACAATCGCAATGACAACAATAACAACAACCAGGATATTAACAACGTTGAATTTGCGAACGAATTCCTAGACGATAACAACAACAACCGTAACAACAATAACAATCGCAACAACAACCGTAACGAAAACAACCGTAACAACAACCGCAACAAATAGTATTTATATAAAAAAGCTGCTTCCATCGTGAAGCAGCTTTTTTATCCACAACGTTTTATTGATTTAATTTCTCCAGAGACTCAACCGCCGGTCCCTCAATTACCTGGCCTGTACCGCTAAACCGAGAGCCGTGACACGGACAATCCCAAGTCCGATCGCCATCATTCCATTCAACCCCACAGCCTAGGTGTGTACACGTCAGATCTACATAATGCAACTGGCCATTATCATCTTTATAAACCCCTACATCTTTTCCATCATATTTTGTTACCATCCCTTGATTGTTAGACAGGTCTTCAGGGTTTCCTTCTTCTCTAGAATCTGCATAGTCATTTGGGTTTTCTTCTTTTGGTTCTACGGTGGTTGTTTCTTTCATTTCCCTTGCTGGACTAAAGAGCGCTTGATACGGACTTTCTTGTTCAAGTATCCTATCTGTCAGTACCTTTGCTCCAGTTGCAGCCGTAGCCAATCCCCATTTACTTAATCCTGTTACAACAAGAAGATTTGGTTGTTCTTGTGATAGGGATCCTATAAATGGTAGCCTGTCTTCTGAAATATAATCGTGTGCGGACCAGCGATTTGTAATTTCCTTAACATTAAATAATTCTTTTGCAAATGATTCTAACTCACTATATCGTTGAGAAGATGACTTTCCATCACCAGTTGGATGGCTTTCACCACCAACTAAAATATAGCGGCCTGTATCACTATTTAAACTACGTAAGGTTCTTTTTGGAAGATCTGCGTTGATGTACAATCCATCTGGAAATTCATCTTCCGTTTTTACTGCGAGTGCATAGGAACTTTCCGGATTTGTTTGAGAGGAGTAGAAATTCCCTTCAGGTTCAACAATTGGTAAGTGTGTGGCCTGTACCACATGGTTAGCAGTTACCTTTGAACCATTTTCTGTTTTACATTGCGTCTGTCCATTTTCATCTGTAATCTCTGTTACCCTTGTCTGATCATATACCTGACCTCCAAGTTTAACAAACTCATCAAGCAAGCCGGATAAAAATTTAACTGGATGGAATTGAGCTTGATTTCGCATCATAATTGCTGCTTCTACATCTAAGTTTAATGGTAGATCTTCAATAAATTCACCCTCGATACCGAGCTTTTCATAAGCCTCAATCTCTTTTAAGAATTTGTTACGATTTTCTTCTTTTTGTGTAAATACAAAAGCTTCCCTTTCTTCAAGCTCACAGTCAATGCCATATTTGTCAGCTAATTCTTTAATAAAAGCTATTCCTTCCATATTAGCTTGGTAAAAAAGCTTAGCTGATTCTTGTCCATAGCGGTTTATCAATTCGTCATAAATTAAATTATGTTGCGCCGTTAATTTTGCGGTAGTGTAACCGCTCGTTCCACTAAATAGTTCGCGTGCCTCAAGAAGCGCTACTTTTTGACCTTCATTTGCAAGCTGGTAAGCAGTCATAACACCTGCCATTCCGGCCCCTACTACAACAGTATCCACATTTAGATTTTCTTTAAGTTCTCCATAAGATTTTACAGTTCCTGTTTCTCTCCAATAAGAATGAATTGTTTCAGGTAACACGGACGTTGTTTGATTTGATTTCAATGTAATACCTCCAGGTTATACTTTTAATTATGGTATTCTAATAACCTGAATAGCCAAATAGTAAACACCAACATGAAAATAAGCATTCAAATCAATTTAATAGGTGATTAATATGAGAACGTATTCTCGCCACATATGAAGGTGATAATATTTCTGCCGCTCCTCGCAGAATTTCATTTGCATATCTTTCTGTTGGCTTCGTTTCGGGGTCCTTATCTACACTGACAAATGTTATCCCCTCTATTGTTTCACCATGATTTAATGTAAGCTTTATAATGGTCGGTCGATACCTTTTACGATACACTCCTTCTCTTTCATAAAGATAATCTATCGCTTCTAATGGGACTTTATAGACAACCCCTTCAACCTTTTCCATATGAGAAACAATGATATCTGCTTTTCCCCCATCTTCACTCGACCTGGTAAAACGAAAACCATAATTCTCAAGTACACCTTTTCCCGCAATAGAAGTAAAATATTGGTCCACATTGGCCATTTTAAAGCGGTTATCATCCATACAAGATCCATAAGCAAAATAGTATAGGTTCTCATTCTTTAAGTAGCAATATACTTTCCAGTCACCAAAAGGAACCTCCTCTAATTTGTCCCCTATAAGCTTGTTCTCTTCATACATGTTAGCTTTATATTGCTCACCTGTAGAGGCGTATACATCAACAGTAGAAAGCGTCCAGTTAAATTCATTCTCCAATTCAGTAAGATTCTCCTCGTTGATCTCGACCAGTTCTCCATAGGTCAAAGCATTAGTGTCTTCAGCTAAATAGGCCTTCCCGTTATCATCATAAAGCTTTCCTGAAGTCCACACTTGTTCATCTACACTAGTTGCTTCTTGATTTATTAATAGAGCATTTTTTTCAGTCCTTAGATCTCCGTAAATAAAAAGTAACGGCATAATATCTCTCCTTTCCATTTTCTATACCTTATGCAGCCCTCTATAAAACGAGAAACAGTTCAAGGTATAGATATTTTTCCTTGGATAAAAATAAGTACAAACCAAAAAAGTAGGTGTTTGATATCATGAAAGCAGTAACCTATCAAGGCAAGTATGAGGTAGCAGTAAAAAAGGTTCCTTTTCCTACAATACAGGATTCTGAAGATGTGATTGTTCGCATTACATCAACGGCAATTTGTGGGTCTGACCTTCATTTATACCAAGGAAATTTCCCGCTACCTATTGGATATACGATTGGTCATGAACCGATGGGGATTGTAGAGGAGATTGGTCCAGATGTAACAAAGGTGAAAAAGGGAGATCGTGTCGTGATTCCTTTTACAGTAGCTTGTGGAACATGCCCTTATTGTAACAATCATCAGGAAAGCCAATGTGATAATTCCAACCCGCATTATGATTCAGGAGGGTACTTTGGGTACTCTGAGAAATTTGGTGATTTTCCTGGAGGCCAAGCAGAATATTTACGTGTTCCATACGGAAACTATACCCCTTTTTTAATCCCAGAAGATTGTGAGCTTGAGGATGAACAACTTCTATTTTTATCCGATGTTCTCCCAACCGCTTATTGGAGTGTAGAACATGCTGGGGTTAAACAAGGTGATACCGTCATTGTCCTTGGTTGTGGGCCTGTCGGTTTAATGGCCCAAAAATTCGCTTGGCAAAAAGGAGCAAGTCGCGTGATTGCCATTGATTATGTTGGTTACCGTCTTCAACACTCTAAGCAGACTAACAAGACGGAGATTTTTGACTTCACAAAATATGATGATATGGGTGAAACATTAAAGGAAATTACCAAAGGTGGAGCAGATGTTGTAATAGACTGTGTAGGTATGGATGGAAAGAAATCAGCTTTGGAATTTGCGGAACAGAAATTAAAGCTGCAAGGTGGAACACTTGGTCCAATTCAAATCGCTACGAAAGCAGTTAAAAAGTTCGGTACAGTACAGTTAACTGGTGTGTATGGTGGCTTATACAATCTCTTCCCATTAGGACCTTTCTTTACAAGAAATATCACCTTAAAAATGGGGCAAGCTCCTGCACGTAGTTACATGCAAGAGCTTTACCAGCAAATCACAGCTAAGAAAATAGATCCAACAGATATTATTACCCATAAGATTCCGCTAGATGATGCAGCGAAAGGATACGAATTATTTCAGAAAAAACAAGATGATTGCATCAAGGTAATTTTAAAGCCTTAGATAAATTTAGCAAGATTCTTAAATTCCAGCTCATCAAATTTCTTCTGTATTTTTTCTTTATCATAATGCCATAATGCCGTATCCAGTTCACAGGCAATAGGCACATCACATTTTATTTCAGCGAGTGTTCTTGATAAATGCAGCATATCCAGGTTTGCCTTTATTTTGGTTTGTACCCCTTTTGGCAGACTGTCTATATTTGCAAGCATTTCATCTATCGTCCCATGCTCTTGAATAAGCTTTAATGCCGTTTTTTCACCAATACCTTTTACTCCAGGATAATTGTCAGAGGTATCTCCCATTAAGCCTTTTACATCAATGACCTGTCTTGGGGTAATTCCCTTTTTTTCGTAAAAGTTTTCATTGGTGAATACTTCATAGTTTCCCTGTCCCTTTCGCATAATGGCAACCTGTATGTTTTCTTCGACTAATTGTAAAATATCCTGGTCGCCTGTTAAAATCGTTACGTCATTTTCGGCAGAATATGCTCTGGCCAATGTTCCAATGCAATCGTCCGCTTCAAAATTTTGCACTCCAATATTCGGCATATCAAATGCCTCCACAACTTCTTTTACCAAATCAAATTGTGGAATCAACTCTACTGGTGGAGCGTCCCGATTTGCCTTATAACCTTCATACATCTCAGTACGGAATGTTTTACTGCCCATATCCCAACAGCATACGACATGGGTCGGGTTAAATTTATTTACTGCATCAAGAAAATACCGCATAAATTGGTATACGCCATTAGTCGGAATACCTTTGGTTGTAATCATAAAGTTTCCACGAAAGGAAGTTGCGAAAAACCCTCGAAATAAAAGAGCCATTCCATCTACAAGTAAAACGTGCTTTTTATCCATTTTTATTCAATCCTTTGTTCATTATTTAGCTAAAATTTCGTCCATTGTCTCTAGCTTCTCTGTTAATTTTTCTGTATCTAGCGGTGTGGTTAGCACAGCAAGATTACTTTCCACGTACTGTTCTACTTTAACATGAAGGTTGCTTCGTATCTCTTTAACATGAGTCTCCCATTGTTGCTCGTATTGTTCTTTCATTATAGCATCTATGGTGTCTACATACTCTGAAGCAACAGGACGAATTTGCTTGTATAGTGCTTCCTTCATTTGCTCCTTTTCGTTATTCGCAAAAAAGGCTTTTGTTCCTTTATAGGTTGCTAATACATTTTGATAACCGGAAACACTTGTTTCCATGCCTTTCTCAAATAGTGGAGTCGTTAATAGAACCTTCTCGAAGTCAGGTACACTAAAGCGATCATCCAATGAATATAACTTTGCAGAAAGGTCCATGTACATTTGCTGGAGCAAATTATTAATGAATGCTTCCATTCGTAATGAAACAGCTTGTGCCTCCTGGTATAGCTCAAATGAACCATAATCTAACAGTTGTTGAAGGGCGTTTTTCAGTTCTGGCTGTGCAGCTTTACCAGACTGGGTAATTGTTGTCGGGTTAAACGTTTCTTTAAACATATCATGAAATCGAATTCCGAAACGTTCTAGTACATGATAGAGTTGCTTCCCGATTTTTTCATATATTTGTCGTGTGAAAACATTCGTTTCATACTCTTTAATTGTGCGTTCCATTTCAACTTGCTTTTTAGTGAGTACCTGCTCAAGCTCCTTCTTTTGCTGTTGGTCCATTTTGCTGGAATCGAGTAGATTGACCAAAGTTGTTTTTACGCGCTCCATATCTTTTCTGGCAGAAGATACAGTAAGGGAGCTAAGGCCATCTTTTATAAAGCTCTGAAAAGCAGTTTCAAAAGCAGCCATCTTTTCATTTAAGTGTGTCTTCTGCTTCTTTTCCTTTAGTGATTGCTTACTTGATAACGGGAAAATTCTCGGAAATCGTATTCCCAACTGAATTAGTTGTTCCTGAACATAATCTGTAACCAGGTTGAGTTCTTGCTCATTTGATGCGAGATCTGCAGCATTAACCAAAAAGAACATTTTGTCTAATTCGAATGTATCTTTCACCCGGCCTAACTGCATAAGAAAGTCCTTGTCAGCACGAGACAGTGCATGATTATAGTACGTAACATATAAAATGGCATCGGCATGCTTAATATAGGTAAATGCTGTATTAGTATGCCGAGCATTTACAGAATCAGCTCCTGGCGTATCAACAAGCGTAATTCCTTGTCTGGTAAGCTCGCAATCATAGTACAAATCGATCACATCAATGTAACACGCTTTTTTCTCATCCGTCACATACGGCCCGAGTTCTTCTGCCTGAATAAAGAGCTTTTCACCGATATGTTTTTCCATGTCTTGATAACCATCCATCATAGCTTGAAGATAGGATTGGTATAATGGATTCAAGTCATCGCTGTATTGGTAGCTGTTCTCTTCTACCCAATGTAATAAACCCTTCAATGCTGTAGTTGGTGGCTTAAACGCTTTTAATATTTCGAGTAAGTCTCTTTCCAGTTCTTCTCTTTGCTTAACACGTATTTGAACAGTGCCATGTCCGGTGTTTTCAGTGACTGGATTGATGCGATTTACCGTGGCAGTTGTTGGATTTGGAGAAACTGGTAGCACATTGTCACCAAGCAATGCATTGGCAAAAGATGATTTTCCAGCACTAAAAGCACCGAATAAGGCGACCGTATAAGAGCGCTCTTCAAGCCTGTGTTTTTTACGCAACAAATCATCGACTAAATGCTGAACCCCTGGGATATCTTCTAGGATGTGTATTGTCTTATTGAGATCCAAGACAATTTCATTCTGTGAACCTGCATCATTTTCGTCGTCGGAATAGTGACTAGTCGCTATTCCTTTCTGCTCTATTTGAGTTGAAAGCTCTGCTGTCGGTGCAGAAACAAACTTTATCTGGTCTTTACGAACTTGAAGTGTTTTTTCTAGTGACGCAACAGACTCCACATAAGGATGATCTGTTTCCAACTGTTCCCGCAAAAAATTCTTTTTAATAGTAAGCTCTTTTTCAAATTCATTTCTTTTATTCCTAATAGTAGCTATCTGCTCAAGTTGAGCAATTTGTTTTTTCCATTCATCAAGCTGACTGGCATTTTGCTCAGCTACATATGTCTTCGTTTTATCAGCAAGGTTTATCGCTTGTTTTTTAAACAATGCTTTAATGTCTGAAGCCACGTCATTTGTATAATTTAATACATAATCACCGTTTATGGTAGCTCCCGTTTTCATCAAACGAAGAAGGTCGTTCTCTGTATAAAATACTTCTAAATCCTGCACCTGTTGTAAAAGGGTTGTCTCATGAATCTGATACTCCGTCAATGTCGCAGTCAATTTCTCCTTGATGCGCCATTCTATCGAAGATTTTACAGATTCGTGTAGTTCTTCCAAAAAGGCTTGCAGTCTGACCTCCTGCTCTTCCTTTGTTTTCTTTTTTGCACCAAAAAGACCTACTTTAAAATCAGGCTGTCTGGATGCAAGGAAAAGCTTTGCCTTCTCTCTTAAGGAAGCTGGCATAACATAAGCGTTTTTTAAGGTTTGTTGAACCTCGGACATCAACTGCTGGTGTACAACATTTGGTCTTTCAAGCTTATCATCACGCTGTCCGACAAGATCAGCTAATTCCGCATGAATGTCGTTCTCACTTAGATCTTGACCAAGCGTAGGCATTTTTTCTTCATAGATACTATCCAGATATTTTTCATGAGCTTTAACGATTGTGTTTAAAGCATTCGGTGTCGTATCATGCTGTTTAATATCTTTTTCGATCATTGTGTGGATAATATCTTGAATTGTCCTGAACTCATTATATTTAACATTAAGATTGGTTAAGGAAGAATAGAGAATACGTTGTGGCATAATGCCCCACTGTTCAAACGTTTGTTTAATGCTCGCATCAAACGTAGCAAATGGAAGCTCTGTGTCGTCATGTTTGTCAACTTGATTAATAATGACATAATAAGGAATTTGCTTAGCTTGAAGCGACTCGAGGAATTGTAAATTAACTTCTGATTGCACATGGTTGTAGTCCATAATATAAAACAAAACATCTACAAGATGCATCGCAGATTCAGTCATTAGTCGATCCGCATCATCAGCAGCATCAATGCCAGGTGTGTCCATAATTACCGTATCCTTTGGTAAAACACTGTCCCTCGATCGAATATCAAGTTGCTTTATTTGGTCTCTGTCTTTGGAATATTGCTTAATAAGCTCTAGATCATATGGCTCTTCTATTTCGATAATCTCCCCATTATGGAAGTATACACGAACAAAGCCAGCCCCACGTGAAATAGTAACGATATTTGCACTAGTGGGAACAGGACTTTTCGGAAGGATTTCGTTCCCAAGTATGGCATTAATCATCGAAGATTTTCCAGCAGAAAAATGACCAGCAAAACTCATAATAAACTGATCGTTTTTCTGTTTCTTATATAAATCGATTATTTTCGATGCATTAACCTCATCTTGCTCATCAACAAAACGTTGGTACAAAGTAGCCAATTTCTGGATAAATAATTGCTTACTTTCTTTTTGTATGATCAACTTCATGACCCTCTCTGTTAAAACATTCTCCTTCCACATTATACGCTCTTTTTACTATATTTTCTACATGAGCTTATAGCTTATCAACAGTCTGATCAATTAACTTCGTAGTAATGTAACGAATAAGATCACCACGACTTATAACACCAACTACCCGATTTGCGGGATTAACGACAGGGATTTTCTTAATATGATGCTTCGAAAAAACTGCCATCGCATCATCAATCGGACTTTTTGGTTTTACCGTCACAACGTTCTTCTGCATGATTTCCTTTACTTGTCGGTCAAGCGAATAGCGCAACCGATCTTTCAAATCAGCTTGCTCACTGACCAGGATTAGGGAAAATATATCATAAACGGTTCTACCCTTAGGTTGTATATCTCGTATAACGTCGCCATCAGTAGCCATACCAAGCAGTTTTCCTTCTTCATCCACAACCGGTACACCAGTAATCTTATGCTGGACAAGCTTTTCCAGAAGTTCTTTAATGGTCGTTTCCTTTTTTACACTAATAACATCCCTAATCATAAAATCTTCAATTATCATGAAAAATCCTCCATATAAAATGTACTATTACGGTTTATTATTCTATTTTTCCCGTGAATGTCAATTACAAGACATTGATTTTATATAAACTTTAAGGAAGAGAATGTAAAGCAGGTTCATTCTAAATATTACTTAGTTTACATAATATAGTTATAGTAACTAATGAAATAGAAAGGATAAACACGAAAAACCAGAGGCTTTTGTTAACCTCTGGATTAGTCAAGCTATTCTATTATACAGGATAAACGCCATGCTTTCTCTCTGTGAATTGCACATTTTTCGACTCATAAAGAGCGAAACGTTTAGAAAGTTCTTCTCTCAAATGCTCGGGGTCAATTACCGCATCGATAATCATCTCTGAAGCCAGCCGGTAGATATCAATATTATCTTTATACTCATCTTGCTTTTCTTTAATAAAGGCAGGTCTTTCAGCTTCAGGTAGTTCTGCGATTTTATTCGCATATACGGCATTTACTGCGGCTTCCGGTCCCATAACAGCAATATGCGCAGTAGGTAAAGCGATACAGCTATCCGGCTCAAATGCTGGACCAGCCATTGCATATAATCCTGCACCATACGCTTTCCTTACAATAACTGAGATTTTCGGAACCGTGGCTTCACTCATGGTTGCGACCATTTTAGCACCGTGACGAATGATGCCAGCACGTTCTACCTTTGTTCCTATCATAAAGCCTGGTACATCGACTAGAAAGAGGAGCGGGATATGAAAAGCGTCACATAGCTGAACGAACTTTGCCGATTTGTCTGCTGAGTCAGGGAAAAGCACGCCACCCTTTACTCGAGGCTGGTTGGCAATAA
Source organism: Oceanobacillus kapialis (assembly GCF_044790185.1). Classification (GTDB taxonomy): domain Bacteria; phylum Bacillota; class Bacilli; order Bacillales; family Amphibacillaceae; genus Oceanobacillus_B; species Oceanobacillus_B kapialis. The sequence continues at coordinate 1,828,848 of NZ_CP085256.1, read as the reverse complement.
TCCCAACCGACTTACCATTTATTCTGGCTAATCCCGTAATTAATTCCGGTGCGAACTTTTTCTTAATTTCACAAAAGCTTTCCTCGTCAATGATTTTATCAATTAAGTCATACATATTAAAAGGAGCATTTTGGTTTTTCGGTATGATATCTGTTAGAGTCTTTTCTGTAAATTTTACTTCTTTTATGTCAGCTGCTTTAGGGTTTTGTCTAAAGTTAGCAGGGAAATAGCTCAAGTATTTTCTTGAAAAAGTAATAGCTTCCTGCTCTGTCTGCACTAGGACATCTCCGACACCTGAAACGGAGCAATGCATGTTCGCTCCTCCCATTTCCTCAAGGCTGACTTTTTCCCCAATAACCTTTTCTGCCATTCGAGGTGATCCTAAATACATCGAAGCATTGCCATCCACCATGACCACAATATCACAAAAAGCAGGAATATAAGCACCACCTGCCGCTGATGGCCCAAATAATAGGCATATTTGGGGTACCCGTCCAGAAAGCTTGATCTGGTTATGAAAAATACGTCCTGCTCCCCTTCTACCTGGAAACATCTCTACTTGGTCTGTAATCCTCGCTCCTGCAGAGTCAACTAAATAAAGCATGGGTATTTCCAGCTTCATTGCTGTCTCTTGGATACGCAGAATTTTTTCTACGGTTCGTTTTCCCCAAGATCCAGCTTTCACAGTAGAGTCATTGGCCATGACACAGACTGCTTCCCCGTTAATCTTTCCTATCCCTGTTACCACCCCATCTGAAGGAAGTCCTTCATCCATACAATTGGCAAAAAAAGCATCCTCGATATCAAGATCTTCATCTAAAAGTAAGGCTAACCGTTCTCGTACAAACAGCTTTCCTTTTTTCTCATTTTGTTGATGGTATTTATCCTTGCCGCCTTTTTTTATCGTTTCCACTTTTTGCTTAAAATCTCCTCTATAGTCCATAGCTACCCTCCTGCTAAAATTATTGCCCTTGATAGATAGGTTTTCTTTTTTCTTTAAATGCGGTTAGCCCTTCAATTCGATCGCTGGTAGGAATTGTTTCCTTGTATGCCAAGCGCTCAATTTTTAATCCTGTTTCAAGGTCTGTCTGTATCCCGCCATCCATTGCAAATTTTGCTTGTCGGATGGCAATTGGTCCATTAGAAGCAATATCGCTTGCTATAGCAATTGCTCTATTCACCAGATCGTCTTGGCTTGAAATCTCTTCTATTAAATGAATTCGATAAGCTTCTTCTGCCCCAATCGGTTTACCAGTATAAATTAATCGCTTTGCCTGACCGATTCCGATTAATCGGGGCAGTCTCTGTGTACCACCAGCTCCAGGAATAATTGCCAAGGATGTTTCCGTAAGTCCCATTTTTATTTGATGGGATGCAATTCTCATGTCGCAAGCTAACGCTAGCTCGAGTCCCCCTCCAAAAGCAGCGCCATTTATCGCCGCGATAACTGGTATAGGGAGGTTCTCAAGTGCTGTAATGGTATCCCCAATATTCTGAACCGCCTGCACAACCTGTTCTTCGCCCATCCCTTGCCGTTCCTTTAAATCCGCACCCGCACAAAATGCCTTATTTCCAGCTCCCGTTATAATGACACAACGAATAGTAGGGGATTGCTCTATTTGATGGATCTGCCTATTTAGTTCCTCGAGAAGATTTGTAGACAAGGCATTTGCTGCCTCCGGTCGGTTAAGTGTAAGTATGGCAATTCGTCCGTCTTCAATAAGTTCACATGTTATCAAACGCATATCTCTCTCCTCATATTAGTTATTTAATAATTTCATTTGATGGCTTGATAATGTTGGTACATACCGTGCAATAAAGCTAGCTGCTTCATTAACCTTCTCTATATTTATTTCCGTTTTAACCCCCATACGTTGAAGCATATATAAGAGATCCTCTGTTGCAAGATTCCCAGTCGCTCCCTTGGCGTACGGGCAACCACCTAAACCCCCTACGGCACTATCAAATTTTGCAATTCCAAGGTTCATTGCAGATAGGACATTAGCAAGAGCCGTTCCTCTTGTATTATGAAAATGCATGGCCAATTTATCTTTGGGAAAATAGTTTAATAATGCTGTTGTTACCTTTTCTACTTGTAATGGATCGGCAACTCCGATCGTGTCCCCAATAGACAATTCCTCAACACCCATTTCCAATAATTTTTCACAGAGTGAGAGAACTTGATCAATCGAAGTTTCTCCTTCATAAGGACAACCAAACACCGTAGAAATATAGCCTCTAACTGTTTTATGATTACTAGTTGCCTCTTCTGCCACTTTTTCAATAACCGGGATAGTGCTCGCAATAGATTTATTCACATTTTTTAAATTATGCGTCTCACTGGCTGAAATGAACACACATACTTCATCAATATTTACTTCTAACGCCCGCTCCAATCCCCTTTGGTTCGGGACAAGGGCAGCATAAGTAGTATCAGGATGCCGTTTAATCCCTTTTGCAACCTCTTTGGCATCCTTTAATTGTGGTATCCATTTCGGATGGACAAACGAAGATATCTCAATATAGGAAAATCCACTGTCACTAAGCATATTTATCCAATCTATTTTGGCATCTAAAGGAACAAGTTCATGTTCATTTTGTAGGCCATCCCTTGGACCAACTTCCTTAATCGTCACTTTTGGTGGAAAGTTCATGTACAACCCTCCTCATTTCTTGATCACTCTAATCAATTATTGCTAACACATCACCTTCATTTACAAAATCACCTTCTGCTACGCGTAACTCCTGCACAGTACCTGTTTTTTCTGCAGGTATAGGAATCTCCATTTTCATAGATTCCAAGATAACAACGTCTTGTCCTTCGCTGACTGAATCTCCTTGATTTACATTCACTTTCCAAACGCTTCCCGCCATGCTAGCTTTAAGTTCCATTTAATTTTCCTCCTTATTTTACTTTAATTGTAGGTACATAATGTTCCTGAATAAATGCGGTGGTAACATTACCTTCTTTAAACGTCTCGTTCGTTACGATGCGCTGTAGCATTGGTAAATTTGTTTTGATACCATCTACTTTATAGGTCTTTAAAGCTTCTGTAAGTTTTGAAATTGCATCTTTTCTATTTGTTCCATGAACAATCAGTTTGGCAATCATCGGGTCATAAAATGGTGTGACATCACATTCTGAAGTAATAGCTGGTTCGTTTCGAATATGTTCTCCCTTTGGAAATACCACTTCATTTACATGCCCCGGTGAAGGGTAGAATGTATGAGGATCTTCTGCATAAACCCTTACTTCAATGGCATGCCCGTTCATTAGAATATCTGCTTGTGAGATAGGTAGGCGCTCACCAGCAGCAATTTGAATTTGTTTTTCTACAATGTCGATACCTGTAATTTCTTCTGTAACTGGATGTTCTACTTGAATGCGTGTATTCATTTCCAAGAAATAAAAGTTTTCTTCTGCGTCGACAAGAAACTCAATGGTGCCTGCACTCGTATAGCTTAGTTCCTTGGCAGCATTAATAGAGGCTTCTGCCATCTGCTTTCTCGTGTCCTCAGAAATAAAGGTAGAAGGTGCTTCTTCCACTACTTTTTGATTCCGTCGCTGGATAGAGCAATCCCGTTCAAATAAATGAAGAACATTTCCATGACTATCCGCGAGTAGCTGTACTTCGATATGCCTTGCATTTTCAAGTTTTTTCTCCATAAACATATCACCATTACCAAAAAACGTCTTGGCGCGTTTTGTGTTACTTTCAAAAGCTTGTATCAGCTCTTCGTCAGAGTTGACAACTTGCATGCCAATACCGCCTCCACCTGCAGACGCTTTAAGCATAATCGGATATCCGATATGCTCTGCAGACTTTATTGCCTCCTCTGAAGTACTTACTGCCTCTTTCGTTCCAGGGATGGTAGGCACACCAGCTTTTTCCATTATCTGCCTTGCTAAAATTTTGCTACCCATTTGTCTGATTACCGATGCTTTAGGACCAATAAAAATAATGCCTTCTTTTTCGCATTGTTCTGCAAAAACATCGCTCTCACTTAGAAAACCGTACCCGGGATGGATCGCATTTGCGTTCGCTTGTTTTGCGACAGCGAGAATCTTTTCAGCATTCAAATAACTTTCATTAACTCTAGGTGGGCCAATTAAATAGCTTTCATCTGCCATTTTTACAAAGTCTGCTTTCTGATCAGCTTCTGAATATACTGCGACAGTCCCGATGTTCATTTTCTTACATGTACGGATGATTCTTACTGCAATTTCTCCCCTGTTTGCGATCAGTATTTTTTTTATCATGGAATCTCTCCTATTGCGTCAAGTTTTTTCACTGCATCCTCCCTCAACTTAAACTTCTGTATTTTTCCGCTGGCAGTCATGGGGTAGGACGAAACAAATTGAACATATCGTGGGATTTTATGTCTGGCAATATTGCCTTTACAATACTCTCTAATCTCTTCTGCTTTCATACTGCTTGTGTCCTTAAGGATAATTGAAGCAAGTATTTCTTCTCCGTATTTCTCGTCAGGTATCCCAACGACTTGCACGTCTAAGACGGCGGGGTGCTGGTATAGAAACTCCTCAATTTCTCGAGGATAAATATTTTCCCCTCCACGGATGATCATATCTTTAATTCTGCCGGTGATTTCTAAATAGTCATTTTCATGCTGTACGGCAAGATCTCCTGTATGCAGCCACCCATCTTCATCAATTGCTTCTGAAGTCGCTTCAGGATTTTTGTAATAACCTTTCATCACATGGTACCCTCTTGTGAGTAACTCACCTGGTACTCCTCTCGTCTGTTCCTTAGTTGTACCAGGAATTACCACCTTCACTTCTACATTTGGATGTGGCTTGCCAACAGTGCTTACCTTTCTTTCAATCGGGTCATTTGTTCTCGTTTGGGTAATAGCCGGAGAGGATTCCGTCTGTCCATAAACAATCGTAATCTCACTAGCACCCATTTTTTCCATTACATTTGTCATCACTTCCATTGGACATGTAGAACCTGCCATAATACCAGTGCGTAGTGATGAAACATTATAATTAGCAAAATCAGGATGGTTGAGTTCCGCAATGAACATTGTTGGCACCCCATGTAAAGCCGTACATTTCTCTGCTTCTACAGCCTTTAGAACACCAACTGGATCAAACTGCTCTAACACGACCATAGTAGTTCCCTTTGACACCGCAGCCAATATGCCAAGCACACAACCAAAGCAATGAAAGAAAGGTACCGGAATACACAATCGATCAGCTGGCGTAAACTCCATGCAATCGGCAATTTGGTTACCATTGTTTACTATATTGTGATGAGTAAGCATGACTCCTTTAGGAAAGCCTGTCGTCCCAGAAGTATACTGCATGTTAATCACATCAAAAGGATCCAATGAAACACTTCGCTCTTTTAAATCCTGTGAACTTACCTCCACTCGTTTATTGAGAATCTCGTTCCAGGTGAATGCATAGGGCCGTGTATCTTCATCTAAGACGATAATATTTTTTAAGTTTGGAAGATTTTCCGAATAAAAGCTGCCTTTATCACTGGTCTCTAGCTCCGGGCAAACCTTTTGTAAAATATCTAAGTAAGAAGTCCCTTTATAAGATGGTGCTAAAATTAGTGTCTTGGTATCGGATTGTTTTAATAGGTATTCAAGCTCCATCGCTTGATAATTCGTATTAACAGTCACAAGTACGGCTCCAATTTTTGCTGTAGCAAATTGTGACACAAGCCATTCTGGTTTATTATCCGCCCATATCGCGACATGATCGCCCTTTTCAATCCCGAGAGCCATGAAACCTTTTGCTGCCTCATCTACCATCTCATTAAAAGCTTGATAGGTTTTGCGAAAATTTAATTCTGGATAGACTACTGCTTCATGATGGGGGTTCTCATTTACTTGCTTTTCCAAAAGTTCACCAACGGTTAATGACATTAGCCCCATAAACTTTCCCTCCCATTGTTTCTAAACTAGCAGCCTAGCTGTCTTGCAATGACGAGCCGTTGAATTTCCGATGTACCTTCCCCAATTTCTAAAAGTTTTGCATCACGTAAATACCTTTCCACTTCATACTCCCGCATGTACCCATAACCACCATGTATTTGAATTGCTTGATTTGCCGCACGAAAAGCTGTTTCGGTTGCATACAATTTTGCAAAAGCTGCTTCTTTACTAAATGCTTTCTCGCTATCTTTCAACCAGGCTGCTTTATGGACCATGTTTCGCGCCAATTCAATTTCCATTGCCATGTCTGCAAGTTTAAATTGAATTGCCTGGAAACTGGAGATTGTTTTTCCAAATTGCTTTCTTTCTTTTGCATAGCTTAAGGCTTTGTCCAAAGCACCTTGCGCGATTCCTACCCCTAAAGCTGCGATGGAAATCCTTCCCCCATCAAGGGTATACAAAAACTGCTTGAATCCTTTATTGGGGTCACCAAGTAAATTTGCTCGTGGGACACGTACGTCAGTCAGTACAATTTCTGCAGTATCTGACCCTCTTACTCCCATCTTTTTGTATTCACTCGTAATAGAAACTCCCTTTGTATCCGTAGGCACAATAATGGCAGAGATAATATGTTTTCCATTTTCTTGTTTTCCTGTAACAGCTGTTACGATGAGTGTTTTTGCAAAGCTAGCATTTGTGATAAAACATTTTTCTCCGTTAATAATGAAGTCATCTCCATCGACAACGGCAGTGGTTTTCGTGCCACCAGCATCCGAACCTGCATTTGGCTCAGTCAATCCAAAGGAACCAAGTGCTTCGCCTTTTGCAAGCGGTTTCAAAAATTGATCTTTCTGTTCCTCTGTTCCAAAATAATAAATGGGACTTGCACCTAAAGAAACAGCTGCTGCATAACTTAACCCAGTGCTTCCACATACACGGCCTATTTCCTCAACAGCAAGGGCATATGAAAGTGTATCCCCACCAGAACCGCCTATCTCTTCGGGAAAAGGGATGCCAAGTAGCCCCAGTTCACCCATTTGCTTAAAGATATCGAGAGGAAACGTTGCTGTCTCATCAATCTGTATTGCACGAGGCCGTACCACTTCCTCAGCAAAATCCTTCACCATTTTTTTAATCATGGATTGTTCCTTTGTTAATTCAAAATTCATAATAGACCCCCTTGAATGGATGTTCAGACCGACTGGTTGGTCTGTTTAGCCTAATAAAAAAGTATGCAGCCAGTTTCTGTTTTAAAACAATTCCTGCAAAGAAGCCGTTATTCTTTCAGGATATACTACCGACCGCAATATTAGATCCACAAAAATATCACCTATTTCATTGATCGACTTTTCCCCTGATTGCTTATACCATTTGTATGTCCAATTCACCATGCCAAGTATGGCCATACTGGTAATTTCCACAGAAAGATCTTTTCGAAATTCACCTGCTTCTTTTCCATCTCTTATTGCTTGTATGATCATTTCCTTATAGGTGTCTCGTTTCTGATTAATAAGCTTTGCATAATGTGGTTTTAAATACTTATTTTCCTGGTAAAATACCGTGATATGTGGTTTGTAAAGATCAAAAACCTTTACAAAATCTTTGATGATAGCTCGAAGTTTGCTCGTTGGTGACGTATGTGTGGCATTGGCGATAGAAGCCTTTTCCAATACATATGATATGAAGGTATCGTGAATAACAAACAGCAATTCGTCTTTGGAAGAAAAATGGTGATAAAAACCACCCTTTGATGTGCCAGCTTTCTCGACAATTTGCCTGACTGTTACCCCATGAAAGCCGTCTTCCTCAAATAAAAGCAAGGATGATTGTATAATCCGTTTTCTTAAGTCCGTTATAACCCCTCCTTCCATTCTTAAGTAAACCTTATCATATTTTTCTGATTATAGAAAGCGTTTACATTATTCTTTTTTTATTTAGTGGTCTGAAATGTGTATGACAATACACTTAAAAAAACCGGACTAGATTAATAAAATTTAATCTGGTCCGGTTTTTACTTGTTGTATGAAAAGTATTACTAAGCAGCTGGTAAAACCCCTATAATAGGCTACAAAAAATCCTAAGCAATGACATCACGTTACGAATCGCTTTGATCCTCAAATGGCTTCCTATATGCTGCTTGCTTCCATGCTTCTACAACTTCACCTTCATGATCGGCATCGATTACAAACGAACCGTTGCTATATCGGTCACTGGTAGATAATGAAAGTGGGTAAACCTGATGTGTTTTACCATTTGTCGTTTTATAACAGATGGTGTCTTCTTCATCCACCACAAAAAATCCTTTGATTCGGTGAGGCTTGCTCTTCAATTCCCTGAGCATAAGTAAACCGCGTTTTGCTCTGCTTGTCTTTTCAAACTCCTGCAGCTTCATGCGTTTGCATGCGCCACGTTGTGTAATAACTGCGAGCGATGGTGCTGCCATATCATCAAATACTTGGCCATTTACGACAGATTCTTCTTCTTTTAGTTGGATTGCTTTAACCCCGGCGGCCCGTTGCCCAACAACTGTAACGTCCGATTCGTGATACCAAAGACCATAACCTTTATTGGAGGCAAGAAATATATCAGCATGTCCATTGGTTTGGTAAACATTCACTACTTCGTCATCTTTTTTCAGGTTTAGGGCTATTAATGCTTTAGAAAAACGTTGAGAATCGTATAATGAGAGTTCACTCCGTTTGATCATTCCATTTTTCGTAAAGAATAGCAGATAATGTTCCTTTGAAAAATCACGAATTGGTAACACCTGAATAATTCTCTCATCTTTATCAATGGATGCAATGCTAGAAATATGCTGTCCAATATCCTTCCACCGAATATCGGGAAGCTCATGCACGGGAATAGGCAAATATTTTCCTTTATTTGTGAACAAGAGCACCTTATCCGTTGTATTTAATTCAATTAATCCAACTAGATGATCTTCCTCTTTAATTGCCAGGTCTTCCCCGTTAGATGCAGCATACGACCGCAAGCTCGTCCGCTTAATATAGCCGTCTTTTGTAACCGACACAAGCACATCTTCACTTGCCACCATTACTTCTATGTTTATTTTCAATTCTTCAATTTTATCTTCTATTAACGTTCTCCTTGAAGTGGAGAAGGTCTTTTTGATTTGCCTTAAATCTTTCTTAATAGTCTGCAGAAGCTTTTTCTCGTTTTGTAGAATTGATTCTAGTTCTGTTATATTTTTACGAAGTTCATCAGCTTCTTTTTCTAATGAGGTAATGTCAGTATTCGTTAAACGATACAACTGTAGCATTACAATCGCTTCTGCTTGTGCTTCAGAAAAGTCGTAGCTTGCAATAATACGCTGTTTGGCATCTTGCTTGTCTTTTGAAGCTCGGATTGTGGCAATCAACTCATCTAAAATAGAGATCGCCTTTATAAGGCCTTCTACAATATGGGCACGATCTTTTGCTTTTCGTAAATCAAAATTGGTTTGTCTTGTGACAACTTCCTTCTGATGCTTTATATAGGCATCCAGCATTTGTGGAAGTGATAGAAGTTTTGGAGTCTTATCTTGTATTGCTACCATGTTAAAATGGTAAGTCACTTGTAAGTCCGTATTCTTAAAAAGGAAATTCAAAATCCCTTCACTGTTTACATCTTTTTTTAGCTCCACCACGACACGGAGTCCAGTACGGTCTGTCTCATCACGGACCTCGGCGATTCCCTCTACCTTACGATCTATGCGAAGCTCATCAATTTTCTTTACCATATTAGCTTTGTTAACTTCATAAGGAATTTCGTCTATCACAATTTGTTGGCGATTACCGCGAATTTCTTCTATGGAAGTTTTGGCACGGACGATAATTTTACCTCTGCCAGTCTCATAAGCTTTCTTTATTCCTTCCACACCTTGAATAATACCGCCTGTCGGGAAATCTGGCCCGTTTATTACTTGCATAAGATTATCTACCGTAGTATCTGGTTTATCAATTTTCATGATAACGGCATCAATCACTTCTTCAAGGTTATGTGGTGGTATGTCAGTAGCATAACCTGCAGAAATACCTGTCGAACCATTCACCAACAAGTTGGGAAATTTCGCAGGCAGGACAACAGGTTCCTCAATCGTATCATCAAAGTTTGGAACAAAGTCTACGGTCTCTTTATCAATATCCCGTAATAATTCCGATGAAATACTAGATAGTCTAGCCTCGGTATAACGCATTGCAGCTGGTGGATCACCATCAATACTTCCATTATTTCCATGCATCTCTACAAGCACATTTCGCATCTTCCATTCCTGGCTGAGTCGAACCATTGCTTCATACACCGAAGAATCGCCATGTGGATGATAATTCCCAATTACCGTACCTACCGTTTTAGCAGATTTACGGAAGTTTTTTTCAAAAGTATTTTTTTCTACATGCATGGCATAAAGAATACGCCGTTGTACTGGTTTTAAACCATCACGTGCATCTGGTAATGCCCTGTCTTGAATAATATATTTACTGTACCTTCCAAATCTGTCACCGATCACTTCTTCTAATGGAAGGTCCAGGAAGGTTTCCGGTTGTGACATATGAAGTCCCCCTATTTCTTAGCTTTCTTCATGTATTCGTTCATTTTCTAGAATGTTGGAATCTTCCTGAAGGCCAAACTCTACATGACCTTCAATCCATTTTCTTCTTGGTTCTACTTTATCTCCCATTAAGGTTGTAACTCTGCGTTCTGCTCTCGCCAGATCCTCGAGTGTTACACGGATTAAAGTCCGAGTATCAGGATTCATGGTTGTTTCCCATAGCTGTTCAGCGTTCATCTCACCAAGTCCTTTGTAACGCTGGATCATATAGCCATTTTTAAACTCAGCGACCGCTTTTTTCATTTCTGCTTCGTCCCAGGCATATACAATTTTCTCTTTTTTTCCTTTACCTTTCGAGATCTTAAAAAGGGGTGGAAGAGCGATGTAGATTTTTCCAGACTCAACTAACTGGCGCATATAGCGATAAAAGAATGTTAGAAGTAGAACTTGGATATGTGCCCCATCTGTATCAGCATCTGTCATGATCACGATTTTGTCATATTGCACATCTTCCAAATCAAAATCTCCCCCTACCCCTGCACCAATGGTATGAATGATAGTAGAGATTTCTTCGTTTTTAAAAACATCCTGAAGTTTTGCTTTTTCGGTATTAATTACCTTTCCGCGAAGTGGCAGTACAGCTTGGAACTTACGATCTCTTCCTTGTTTTGCAGAACCGCCTGCTGAATCACCCTCCACAAGATATAACTCATTTCGTTTAGGATTTTTTGATTGGGCAGGTGTGAGTTTTCCGCTTAATAGGGTATCTTTTCTGCGTTTTTTCTTCCCTGAACGCGCTTCATCTCGTGCTCTTCTCGCAGCTTCACGCGCTTCTTTTGCTTTTATCGACTTTCGTATCAGCTGATTGGATACTTCCGGGTTTTCTTGAAGAAAGTAGGCCAGCTTTTCTGAGACGACGCCATCAACTGCTGATCGTGCTTCAGAGGTACCTAATTTGCCTTTTGTTTGCCCTTCAAATTGTAATAATTCTTCTGGCACCCGGACAGAGACAACTGCTGTAAAACCTTCTCTTATATCAGTGCCTTCCAGATTTTTTTCTTTCTCTTTTAGAAGGTTGTTACGTCTTGCATACTCATTAAAAGTTCTGGTAATGGCAGCTCTTGCTCCTGATTCATGCGTTCCACCGTCTCGTGTTCTAACATGGTTAACAAAGGAGAGCATACTCTCTGCATAACCATCATTAAATTGGAACGCAAACTCTACTTCAATTTCTTGCTGTTCTCCTTCGAACGATACCACCGGGTGAAGTGTATCCTTCTCTTCGTTCAAATATCCGACGAACGACTCTAGACCATCTGGATATTCAAAGACCTCTTTTGTATCTTGACGCTGATCGATCAATTGAATGGTTAGCCCTTTTAATAAAAAGGCTGCTTCGCGTAATCGTTCGGATAATGTTTCATGATCATATACCGTCACGGAAAAAATACTAGGATCAGGCTTGAAATGAATAGTGGAGCCTTTTTTTCTTGTTGGTCCCTTTTTCTCAAGGGATCCAACTGGCTTGCCGCCATTTTCAAATCGCTGATAATACGTATTTCCGTCACGGTGAATGGTAACTTCAAGCCATTCGGAGAGCGCATTTACAACTGAGGCTCCCACGCCATGCAATCCTCCACTTGTTTTGTATCCACCCTGTCCAAACTTACCTCCAGCATGTAACACGGTAAAAATGACTTCTGTTGTCGGTTTTCCAGTACTGTGCATACCAGTTGGAATCCCTCTTCCATTATCCTCCACGGATATGCTGTTATCGTGATGCACTGTAACCTTAATGGTATTCCCATACCCGGCCAGTGCTTCATCTACTGCGTTATCTACAATTTCAAATACTAGATGGTGTAATCCTCGCGTATCTGTGCTACCGATATACATACCAGGTCGTTTTCGAACTGCTTCAAGACCTTCTAGCACTTGAATTGAATCATCACTATATTGTAATGGTTGCTTACTCAAATTACTTATCTCCTTTCTTAGAAAAACCTGTCGTTGCTTCTTTTCGCAATATGTATGTTTTTCCTAGAACTTCTAAATTTCATCAAATCATACTAGTTTCAAGAGTAAAATTAATGCTTATTCATAAAACACGAGCTCATGTAACATATGTAAATACTATGATAGAACAGATGTTTTGATTTTGTAAAGGCTATAAAGAAAACCTTACTGTGTTAAGCTTTTCAACAGATGCATTCCTTATATGAATTGTCCATATTGCAAGACTTGCTCTTATCCCATTTAAAACATGTAATTAAGTATACTATAAAAGAATTCAGCTTGTATAGATGAAGCATGAAGCAGGCGTTCATATTACCCCAGAAGACCAGTAAAAGGGATGGCATCCTTGGACACCATCCCATTAAATGTTATTACTTTACCAAAACGGCATGTACTACTTTGATACATAAGTCCATTATAACGATAAAGTCTTTCTTTTTTAAATAATCATAGGCTTCTTGATTAACAATCCCTTGCTGTGTCCAAAAAACATTGCAATCTGTTTGAGCTGCCTCTTCTGCAATTGCTGGTAAATGTTCGGGCCTTCTAAACACATTAATGATATCAATACTTTCAGGGACCTCAAGTAATGAAGAATATGCTTTTTCACCTAGAACTTCCTGAACGGTTGGATTCACCGGAATAATTCGATATCCTTGTTTCTGCATTGCTGCGGAAATCTGATACGATGTTCGATCAGGGTTATCGGAAAGTCCTACAACGGCTATCGTTTTCGCTTCTGTTAAAAGTTGTTTTATTTCTTCATTGGATGGATTTTCCCAAGCCATTATTCCTACCTCCTGTTATTCAATTAAGCCTTCACTTCGTAAATAATCTTCTGCTACTTGGCTTGGAGAGCGATCTTCATAATCTACCTCATAATTCATCTGCCGCATTTTTTCGTCAGTTATTTTTCCACCAAGCTGATTAAGAATTTCTTCTAATTCGGGATATTCCTCTAACGTTTCATTTCGTAATAAAGGAGCTCCTTGGTATGGTGGGAATAAGTTCTCTGGATCATCTAAGGTGACAAGATTTAATTCTACCATATAACTATCCGTTGCGTATGCATCGATAATATCGACTTCCCCATTTGCAAGAGCGTCTTGCCTAATTCCCGGTTCCATTGTTCGCACATTATTGAAATTTATATTATAGACATCCTGCATGCCTACATATCCATCATAACGGTCATGAAACTCCAATGTAAAGCCAGCTGTCAACTGGTCTTCTACGGCACGCAAGTCCCCTATTGTTTCAAGATTATATTGCTCAGCCAATTCTTGTGTGGTTGCTACTGCGTATGTGTTATTAAACGACATTGGCTGTAAAAAGGCCATATCGTACCTTTCATTCATGCCACTTTTTGCTTGTTGATACACTTCTTGTGCGTCATTACTTTCTGCTTCAGTTTCAAGATGCGTTACGATCGCGGTTCCTGTGAATTCCGGGTAGATATCAATACTACCATTTTTTAAGGCACTAAATACAAAGGCAGTTTTTCCTAGTCCTGTCTCTAATCCAACATTTAAATCCGTATCTTCTTCAATTAATAACTTATACATATTAGCTAAAATTGCTGGTTCTGAGCCGAGCTTCCCGCCAATAACTAAATCTGTACGTTGAGAACCATTGAATATAAATGGTGTTGTAACAACGAGTGCCGCTATAACTAACATTATAACGAAGGATTTAAATCCAGCTCTTTTCGAGATATGCTCAAAACCACGGAGTATGATATCAAGTATAATAGCAAGTAAAGCTGCTGGAATAGCACCTAATAAAATTAAGTTAAGGTCTGCTCCTCGGTCAATTCCTAATAGAATCAGCTCTCCTAACCCACCTGCCCCAATTAAAGCGGCTATGGTTGTAGTACCCACTATAAGAACCATGGAGGTACGAATCCCTGCCATAATAATTGGCATGGCAATTGGTAACTCTACTTTTGAAAGACGCTTAAACGAGTTCATGCCCATCCCAATAGCTGCTTCCTTAAGTGCAGGATCTACTCCAACAATCCCGGTATAACTATTTCGTAAAATGGGTAATAGTCCGTAAGCCGTTAAGGCTATAATGGCAGGTATTTTACCTATGCCTAAAAATGGAATAAGGAATGCCAATACAGCTAAGCTCGGAATAGTTTGTAAAACCGCTGATACACCTATTATTGGTTCTGCAATACGGCGAAATCTTGTAAGGATTAGTCCAAGGGGTACAGCAATAAGTATAGCAATGAGCAAGCTTAGTAAAGATATTTGCAAATGCTCCCAAAGTGTTTCGAGCAATTGTCCTCTTCTGTCCTGAAAAACGGTGATAAATTCCTGCATTATTGAACCACCCCGTTTTCCATAGTCGTTTTACTTCTTAAGTATTCTAGAATAATTTTGTTGCTTATTACGCCAATGAGTCTTCCTTGTTTGATAACAGGAAAGAGTTGCTGGCTCTCATGCTCGTATATCATACTAGCTGCCTTATATAGCGGCAGATCATTTTCTAACGTCACTACATTATCCTGCTTTAAGTCACCTTGTTGAATTAACCCCTGATACATGTTGGACGCATCCGTAAGTATATAAGTGGAACGGTGATCAAAATCCCCTGTTTCATAGGCAGAAGCTGTTAGCACATGACCTGGTGTTGGGTCACATATAACATCAACAGCTGTTTGCCATGGAGATTTTCTTTCACCAATAAAGTCCTTCACAAAGTCAGTCTTTGGATTTAATATAAGTTGCTGTGGCGTATCAAACTGGACAACCTCTCCGTCTTTCATTAAACACACTCTATCTCCAAGTGCCATTGCTTCATCCATATCATGTGTTACAAATAAAATAGTTTTCTTTATTTCCTTTTGCAGTGTCTTTATGTCTGATTGCAACTGTTCTCTGCTGATTGGATCGAGCGCACTAAATGGCTCATCCATTAAGATAATATCAGGGTCAGCAGCGAGAGCGCGTACAACCCCAATACGTTGCTGCTGGCCACCAGAGAGCTCTCTTGGCAACCGTTTTTGATACGTGCTTGGATCTAATCCAACCATTTCTAATAATTCATCGATTCTTGTTCTTATTTTCTTACGCTTCCACTTTTTCATTTCGGGTACGACAGAGATGTTTTCGCCAATCGTCATATGTGGGAATAACGCAATTTCCTGAAGAACATATCCGATATTCCATCTGAGTTCATGGATATTATAGGAATTTACTTTCCGCTCATTTATGTAGATATCACCAGCGGTAGGTTCAATTAAACGGTTTACCATCTTCATTGCAGTAGTCTTACCGCATCCACTCGGACCAATTAAGGTCACAATTTCCCCTTCCTCTACTTTCAAGGAGAATTCCCGAATTGCCTCTGTACCATCCGGGTAAATTTTTTGTACTTTATCAAACTCAATCATCTATTTTCCCCCTTACAAATATACACATGGCATAACGGCCATTATTTAATGCATACCCTGTCTTCTACAAATAAAACTACTTATTACTAGCTTTAACCCTAGAAAATAATAAAAATGGTTCTTTCCCTACGTACTTCATGCTAGAATGTAAATATATTTTTAATGCTTTAATCTAATTAGAGAGTAGGAATGAGAATGGATTACATTATATTTGCTATTATTGCATATTTATTAGGTTCTATCCCAACCGCTTTGATTGTAGGAAAGCTTGGATATAACATTGATATTCGTGAACACGGGAGTGGCAATCTCGGTGCAACCAACACATTTAGAGTTCTTGGTTTTAAAGCAGGAAGCATTGTTACAGTATCAGATATTTTAAAAGGAACAGTTGCTACACTAGTTCCGCTTTTATTTGATGCAGATGTTTACCGACTGATCATTGGATTATTTGCAGTACTTGGTCATACTTACCCAATATTCGCTAAATTTAAAGGCGGTAAGGCAGTAGCAACATCAGGTGGAATTATACTTGGAATCAACCCATTATTATTTGTGATCATGGTAAGTACTTTTCTATTGAGCCTTTACTTGTCGAAGTATGTTTCCTTATCATCGATCATTACAGGCTTTGTCACCGTAATTTGTTCTATTCTGTTTAAAGACACCGGCCTTATTATTGTAACTTCCTTGCTTACCATCTTTGTCATTTACCGACATCGGGCGAACATCAAGCGAATCAGACAAAAGACAGAGCCGAAAATCACTTGGATGTAAAACGTCATCTACGATAAAATCCAATAAATTGAATCTTAAATGGTGCTCACGTATACTATTTATACACGATTTAGAAAGGGGACTGCGTTTTGCACGATACGAAATTTATCCCACTTAAAAAACTGCCATCAAAGGCAGAGAGACATAAATTATTTGGCTCCGTATTACCTGTTCCAAGAACAAAACCGGTAGAAAAAAATCAAATGGCAGACTTACAAAACACAAAGAAAGATTTTCTATTTGACCTGGATGCGGTTGGTATAGCTAATGTGAAGCATCCAATTACAGTCTCAAGTGAGCTGCTTCCAAATAAACAATCCAGTATTGCTACGATATCTTTTTCAACAAGTTTAAATAAAACGAGCAAAGGGACAAACATGAGCCGTTTTACAGAGCAGCTTAGTAGTTATTATCGCCAAGGGGCTTTTGAAGCAGAGTGGCAAACGTTAAAAAGGTTCGCTAAAGAATTGGCAGAACGTTTAGACCAGCAAGATGCAACCATTGAACTTAAATTTCCTTGGTTTTTTGAGCGCCGTGGTCCACAAAGTGATCTTGCAGGTTTAAATCATACCGACATTACCATGGAGGTCAATTATGACGCTAGTAATGGCTACACGCTAAAAGCCTCTCTCTCAGCCCTGATTACAACACTTTGTCCTTGCTCCAAGGAGATTAGTGAATACAGCGCTCATAACCAAAGAGGCGTTGTGACAATAGAAATAGAGCTTAATGAGACAATTACCTCTGAAGAGAGGGATTGGAAGGCCATGCTGTTAGAAGCAGCCGAAAGCAACGCAAGCGCCCGGATACATCCTGTTCTAAAACGCCCGGATGAAAAGATGGTAACAGAGCAAGCATACGAAAACCCTCGCTTTGTAGAAGATATGGTGCGCTTAGTAGCCGCTGATGTATACGAGATGGAGATGGTGGAAAAGTTCCGTGTCTCTTGTAGAAATGAAGAGTCTATTCATATGCATGATGCGATAGCTTCAGTCACCTATGACAAGCGTAATGAAAATCAAAGGTAAGCTGAATGAGGTATATATTTATCGGTTTAATAACATTTTACCGCAAGGCAATAAGCCCTTTTACTCCAAGGACATGCCGCTTCTATCCTAGTTGTTCAGAGTATGGGCTCGAAGCTTTCAAACGATTTGGGGCAATAAAAGGGGCTTATCTGACAGTGAAACGAATTAGTAAATGTCATCCCCTTCATAAAGGCGGAGTTGACTTAGTACCTGAAAAGAAACCTCGCAAGACTAAGAAATAGCTTTAAGGAGTGGTCATCAATTGAAATTACAGGTTAGCAAAGAGGTAGCCAAATGGTATAAGGATGAACTAGATTTAGAGAATAATAGTAGGATACGATTTTATGTACGGTATGGTGGCGTGGGAGGAAATTTACCTGGATTTTCTCTAGGAGTAGCGAAACAGGAGCCTGAAAACATCCACACTTCTATTAATGTAGAAGAGATCACTTTCTTTATAGAAAGCAAGGATGCTTGGTATTTTGAGGACCAAGACTTAAAGGTACAAATGAATAATAAGCTTTCCGAACCAGTATTTAAATATACAACTGTAAAATAAATAAAATAAAAACAGCAGAATACGCATTCCTGCTGTTTTTATTTTGTTATTCTCGCATTATAGTTATTTATAGAGTTACTTTCTATTTTCTTCTGGACAATATATTAAAACGTTCTAACTGGTTCCATTGTTTCTCCGCAGCCAGAATATCCCGTTGTCTCTCGCCAAATAAATCATAGTGTGGGTAATCTTCATCCTGGTGAATCCATTCTGGGGAAAGACCATATTGGTTCCCCCAATGCATAAGTTTTGTAATGTCCTTACAACCAACCTTCGTCACCGTGGTACACCCAGGGAACCGGCTATCGAGCCAATAATGTGTTAGGAATGCTATCTCTCCGGCATGAACGTTTTTCTTCCAATTTTGTAGTTCATCTCTCTTTAAGCCAAACGCCATCTTTTTACCCCTCTTTCAACTGGTTGCTGTATGCCTGATGCCAGTCAGGAAAAGCTTTTCGCAACGAAAGTGGGCGAAAGCTGTCTTTCTTAACAATCACATGTTCAGTTTTTCCGCTCACGGCAACTTGCCCATCAGGACGGAGGACATTATATCCGTAAACTGTTCTTAACCCATCATAGCTTTCTAACCAAGTTTCTACAATAGGATTCTCCCCGTAACGTATTGGCTTATTAAAACGAATGTTTGCATCAGTTACTGGGGAGACAACGCCATTTTCTTCCATAGCCGCATAACGTAAGCCAAGTGATTCAACAAATTTGGTTCTGCCTATTTCAAACCATACCAAATAATTGGCATGATATACGACGCCCATTTGATCGGTTTCTTGATAACGCACTTCAATTGGTGTTTGTACTTTCTTCAATCGTAATTCCTCCTATATAACGTGTTCCATCTTTATCGTACCATATATAGAAGAGGTTTTGCTTTATCGAACACTTAAGCAGTAAAGAAGGGTAATCCATAAAAGATGTTATGTAAAGATCGAACGATTACGCTTTCACTCTCAGAAAGAACCTAAATCGTTCGACCTTTTCAATTCTAATGGTATTAATTTAGTCTAATGCATCATATTCATCTTTAATTTCGTTTCTCATTACTTCTATTGCTTCTTCACGGCGTTTGTTCTTTGCTTCAATAGCCTGTTTTTCTTCGCCGTCAGTGAAACGAGCAGTTTCATGGGCCTTTTCAATGTTTTGAATGGTGTCTTGCACCATGCTTTGTAATTTCTCTACGTTATCGCTACGATCATCAGGCTTTGGTTTGTGTGAATGATTGTCAGTCATTTTCATGCTCCTTTCCGTATTATCTTTTATATTCTGACTAAATCTTTAAAAGCTATACGTTTAAAAAATTGTTAAAAAGAAAAACTCTCCTGCTATTAAGGAGAGCATTGTCACTTACATTTCTTTTCTATTAAGCGTTTGATTCATTTTTGTTTCCAGGTCTTTTTCTATCCTCTCCATCAGGGAGGAATCTTGCAAAATTTGTCTTTTGTTATCCTGTACGAGCTGTTCAAAGGAAAGCTTTTTCTTTAAAGAAATGGTAACTCACTCCTTTTTTAATTAGAAGTATTACCATTCCTTTTTATTTTCATACTATTACTCCATTTGTGAAATGCTTTCTTCCATAAATTCATATGTCATAGGCCCCGATTTGCGTGGTAAGGAGATTGTTCCATCTGTATTGATGAAATAGGTGGTTGGTACATTGAATACCTTGTATGCTTTACTAATATTACCATCTTCATCAAGTGGCATGGTATATGTATAAGCATACTCTTCATTAAATGTTTGCACATCCTCAATACCTGAAGCTTCTGTACTTGTCATATTAACTGCAACTACTTCAACCTCATCCCCGTACTTCTCATGAATGTCTTGCATTTCTGGCATTTCTTCCTTGCACGGTGGGCACCAAGTCGCCCAAAAGTTTAAAATTACCTTTTTACCTTGAAGATCTGCTAACTGTAATTTGTCACCATTTAATGTTTCCAAATTAAAAGCCGGTGCTTTATCTCCTGGTTCAAGACCTGCACTTTCTACAGGCGCAATCGCCCCTCCTTCTGCGCTAGTATTCATTTCGCTAGAGGCTTCCTCTGATTCCTTTTCTTGCTGAATAAAATTAAATACTGCAATCCCCGCCAAACAAAGCAAAACGCTAATTACCATTATATTCTTAACCATATTGCAGCTCCTTTAATACGTGGCTCGGTATTGTATACACCTAATATGTTAGATACAAACAAAACATTTGTAAAGTGACATATTAATGAGTACTTTTTTTATAAGAAGTTCTGTACAAACTATAAAAACCGTGTAGGCACAAATAGTTGCTCGGTGGTTACCCCCAAAAGTTAGAGTCTTGTTATGCAGCTGATTGGCTAGATTGAGTTCGGTATTCTACTGGACTCAATCCAGCCAATTTTTCTTTTGATCGTTCATGGTTATACCAGTAGATGTATTCTTCAATTCGTCTTTTTAATTCCTCATAGCTTACTAGTTCTTCTCCATAATACATTTCTTGTTTCAATAGACCAAAGAAATTCTCTATTGAAGCATTGTCTGCACAAGTAGCTTTACGTGACATGCTTTGGAATACTTTATTTTGTTTTAATGTACTTACCCATTGGTTGTGCTGATAATGCCATCCTTGATCAGAATGGATAGTGGTGCGATAGGTCGCATGATTCTTTATTATCTCAATCGTTTCTTTCAAAGGTTCCATGACAAGATCTAACGTTGGACGTTTCCTGATTTCAAACGCAATAATCTCTCCGTTATAAAGATCAAGAATTGGATTTAAGTATAACTTGTCTTCACCTAGACATTTAAATTCTGTAATGTCGGTTACTAATTTCTGAAGAGGGATAGGCGTGCTAAAGCGACGAGACAATCGATTTTTCGCTACTTTTCCTACTTTCCCCTTAAAGGAATTATATTTACGAGACTTCCGCATAAATTTCACGCATTTTAATCCTAGTTCTCGCATAATACGATACACTTTTTTATGATTGATAGAATGTCCTAATTTCTTTAATTCTTTTGTAATACGTTTATAACCATATCGCTCATGAAACTTCTTAAATAGCCGTGTAATGAGATCCTTTAGTTCTGTATCCACTTCTTCTTTCCCGAAGTTCTTGACATGATAGTGATAGGTTGCTTCAGGAATACCTACTACAACAAATATATCCTTTAATCGGTATCCTTCCTCTTTGAGTGCGAATGCCACTTTTGCCTGTGCTTTTCGTGGAACGCATTCGGATTTTCCCGAAAAGCTCTCAACTTTTTTAGATACGCATTTTCTAGCTTAAGTAGTTCATTTTCACGTTCTAATTCTTCTTCACGTGTTAAATTTGCCTCAACTTTTTTCTTTGATTTATTAGGTTTTTTAGACATAGAAGGTCTCCCCTTTGGTTTTGGTTCCAGGCCTTCTATCCCTTGTTTCTTAAAATCCTTCATCCAACGCCTTATTAAGGATGGGTTGTTCAAATTAAATTGAACAGCAGTTTCTAAAAAAGAAGCACCTGTCTCTAACACAAATTGTACCGTATCCAATTTAAATTGAACAGGATACATCTCCTTCGTCTGCCTTCTTTTTAACCCATCCATTCCTTGAGACTTATATACTTTTACCCATTCAATAATTGATGTTTCACTAGCCATATTATATTTTTTTGCCAACGATCTATATCCTAGGTTGCCATATAAATACTCTGTGACGAGCTTAATTTTAAATTCTTCACTATATTTAGCCATAAAAACACCCCCGAAAGTTAGAGTTGAAACTCTAACTTTCGGGGGTCGGTACCCTCCTACACGGTTCTTTTATTAAACATAATACAGAAAAGAAATTCTTATGCTTCTCTTTTTATTTTAGCTTGTCACGCAGTACCATTTGTAAAATACCGCCATGACGATAATAGTCAATTTCTACGTCACTGTCAAAGCGAGCAATGGCTTTAAATGTCGTTACTTTGCCATTCTCGTCTGTTGCAGTAATATTCACAAGATCATGTGGTTTTACATTTTCATCAACTTCCACATTAAATGTTTCTTTTCCTGTTAATCCGAGTTTCTCAGCACTTTGACCTTTTTCAAATTGTAATGGCAGAACACCCATCATAACTAAGTTTGAACGGTGGATTCGTTCGAAGCTTTCCGCAATAACTGTTTTAATGCCTAAAAGATTTGTACCTTTTGCAGCCCAGTCACGGGAAGATCCCATTCCATAATCCTTACCACCCATTACAAGAAGACCTGTACCGTCTTGCTGATATTTCATTGCTGCATCATAAATTGGCATTACTTCCTCTGTAGGCCAGTAAGTAGTGAAACCGCCCTCTGTACCTGGAGCTAGTAAGTTACGAATACGAATATTCGCAAACGTACCACGCATCATTACTTCGTGATTCCCACGGCGAGAACCATAAGAGTTAAAATTACGTGGGCTGACGCCTTTGTCCTGTAAATACTGACCTGCAGGCATATCTTTAGCAATTGCCCCAGCAGGTGAAATATGGTCAGTTGTAACAGAATCGCCAAATTTCCCTATAGCTCGTAAATTAGCTAACGGCTCTACCTTACCGGCATCTTTGCCGAGACCTTCGAAAAACGGAGGATTTTGAATATATGTTGACTCCTCATTCCAATCGAACAACGGCTCATCTGTTGTATCAATTTCGTTCCAGCGTTCATTTGAGTCAAAGACGTTTTCGTATTCTTTACGGAAGATCGCTGGTTTTACAACACTTGAAACCTCTTCTTTAATAGCTTCCATGGAAGGCCAGATATCATTCATATAAACTGGCTTGCCTTCTTTATCTTCCCCAATTGGATCTTTCGTTAAGTCAATATCGACCGTTCCCGCAAGAGCATATGCCACAACAAGTGGTGGAGAAGCCAAATAATTTGCCTTCACTAATGGATGAATTCTTCCTTCGAAGTTACGGTTACCTGAAAGCACTGATGATACTAGGAGATCGTTTTCCATAATGGATTGTTCAATCTCTTCACGCAAAGGTCCTGAGTTACCAATACATGTGGTACAACCATACCCTACAAGATTAAAACCAAGCTTATCAAGATAAGGCATTAATCCAGAATCTTCAAGGTAACGTGTAACAACTTTAGAACCTGGTGCGAGCGACGTTTTAACATAATCTGGCACCTGTAACCCTTTTTCAACCGCATTTTTTGCAAGTAAACCTGCACCAAGCATCACATATGGGTTAGAAGTATTCGTACAAGAAGTAATCGCGGCTATAGCCAATGCACCTGTTTTCATAACAGAGCTATTACCATTTGGATGGTTAACCGTTACTTCTTTATCAAATTCCTTCTTATCAAAGCCGAAGCCTTGGTTTCCAGCAGGAGCCGTTACAGCTTTATTAAATTCTTTCTTCATATTAGAAAGCGAAATTAAGTCTTGTGGACGTTTTGGTCCAGAAAGGTTTGGTTCAAGCTCAGAAAGGTTAATTTCCACGAGTTCCGTGTATTCTGGATCTTTCTGATCTGATGAGTACCAAAGATCATTCGCTTTACAATAAGTTTCAACTAGCTTTATTTGTTCTTCACTACGTCCAGTGAGACGCAAGTAGTTCAACGATTCTTCATCTACCGGGAAAAATCCACACGTAGCACCGTATTCTGGAGCCATGTTCGAAATAGTTGCTCTGTCTGCAAGTGGCATATCTTGTAATCCAGGACCAAAATATTCAACAAACTTACCAACTACATTCTTTTCACGTAATACTTGTGTTACTTTTAGAGCCAAGTCTGTCGCAGTTGTGCCATTAGGAAAGCTGCCTGTAAATTTAACACCGATTACTTCGGGCTGAGGGATAAAGGATGGCTGGCCGAGCATTCCAGCTTCAGCTTCAATACCCCCTACACCCCAACCAAGGACACCGAGTCCGTTGATCATCGTTGTGTGTGAATCTGTACCTACTAAAGTATCCGGATAAGCATCATATTCTCCATTTTCACTTTCAATTCCATGAATAACATTCGCAATATATTCAAGGTTAACTTGGTGAACGATCCCTGTTGCCGGAGGTACTGCGCGATAGTTTTCAAAGGCTTTTTGTGCCCAATTCAGAAATTCATAACGCTCTGCATTTCGTTCAAATTCAAGATCCATGTTGGCTTTTAATGCATTTGCTGTTCCGTACTGGTCAACTTGTACGGAGTGGTCAATTACAAGATCAACTGGAACTTCTGGGTTAATCTTGTTGGGTTCTCCGCCCATATCTACCATAGCTTTACGTAATGAAGCTAGATCAACTACTGCAGGTACACCGGTGAAATCCTGTAAGATAACCCTAGAAGGTTTAAATGGAACATCTGCTCCCTTCCCTTCTTTCGTGCCCCATTTGGATAATTTCTCCACGTGTTCGTCCTTAATTTGTCGACCATCATGCTGGCGTAATACTGATTCCAGCAACACACGAACAGAAAATGGCAAACGATCAATCTTTCCATGGCCAGCTTCTTCAAGTGACTTTAAACGATAATAATTGTATTTATTCCCGTTTAAATCAAATTGCTTTTTAGCATCATAAATATTACTGTTCCCCATCTTCACTTCCCCTTTCGAACATACTTCGTTACCTTTTTTAATATACATCATTATTATTAGTTGCTTTTATACTAGTTATCTATTATCCATATAAAAGCGATTTCCTTACAATTATATCTTAAAGGATAATTGTTTAGAAAACAAACCATTCCTTTTATGATGCCTATATTAAAAACTTATGTAGAGTGATAAGTATTACTTATAAGATTGTTTCAAAAAGTCAAAAGGAACTAATAACAAGTTTACTTGTGAAAAATAATTTGAAATGTACTACCTTTCTTTTCATTTTGTCTTATATCTAGTTCGGCTTGATGTGATGCAAGAATTTGTTTCGTAATCATTATACCCAGGCCAGTACCTGTTTGCTTTGTTGTAAAAAAGGGCTCTCCTAATTTATGTAAGATGTGCTCTGGGATACCTGGGCCCTCGTCCTTAATGCTAATCTCGACCGTTTCGTAGTCATCCTCAACAGTAATATTAATAGTTCCTGGAGCTTCCATTGCTTCAATCGCATTTTTAAGCAAATTAATAAGCACCTGCTTAATTTGTGAACGGTCACAATTAATTTGAATATGCTCTTCAACCTTTAATTCAATGGTAATATCCTTTAACTTTGCTTGAGGACTTAACAAAACGGTTACATCATGAATCATACTTTTCAGGGACTCCAATTTTCGATTATCTGTTAAAGGTTTTGAGATAAAAAGAAGTTCAGAGGTGATGGATTCTATTTTTTCAATTTCTTCCACCATAATTTGGTAGTATTCTTCTTTACCGTTAACGCCAGCCTGTAACAACTGAAGAAAGCCTTTCAAAGATGTTAAGGGATTGCGTATTTCATGTGCCACACCCGCGGCTAACTGTCCAGCCACAGACATTTTCTCTGAACGGACCATCATTTCTTCCGCCTCTTTTTTATCTGTAATATCTTTTAATGTCGAAATATAGTATTGTTTGTTTGTTGTTTTATCCGTTAACTTCGCAATTTTACATTCCGACCAGATATACTTGCCATCTCGATTTAAAACATTTATATTAACTTTCTGAAAAGAATTCTCTGGTAGTTCCAACTCTTCTTTAACGTAACTTACATCTTCTGCAGATATCTTTTCATACCAATAAGTCCCTCTCAGTTCAGAGGGCAGATAGCCCAAAAGTTTTTCAATCGATTTGGAAATGTAAATCATCATTCCACTTTCGTCCCAGACTGTTACAATATCATGGTTGTTTTCATCTACCCAATCTACCATGAATAGGGGTAGCTTTGCTAATGTTTCATAGGTATCCTGCATGCTGTCGGGTTCTGCTTTTTTTACAGTATTCTTAACTTCGTATTTACTTTGATTCCTGCTCTCAAAAGCCATTTTAATCCCCCTCTTTATCATAATGTAACAACCTTTTGTCGTCTCATAATTCAATATTATGATATAAAACGCGATATTATGTCGCCTTTTTGCAGTAATTACCCTATTAAAATATGATATAATTGTCTTACTTCTTTCTTTTTGTTTATATACCCAATTATTAGTAATATTACTATAAGTAAGCAGAAAAATAAAATGGTTGCGTAAAAATCTTGTAATATTTTGTAACCTTAGCTAAATATTTGTGGAATTAGGTGAAATTATGTCGGGAATTGTAGATAATTCTATCTTGCTAATTTTATGGGGATTTCTTATGATTACCTTTATGGCAATAGGTGGTTTTTTCATGTTTCGAAAGTTTTTGAAGCGCCTGCCTAAAGAGGATGGTAAATCAATCATGGATTGGGAAGAATATTACGTAGAAAAGAGCCAGCACATGTGGAATACGGAGGAAAAAGAGCTTCTTGAAGAGTTGGTCTCTCCTGTGCCTGAGCTGTTTAGAGATATTGCTAAACATAAAATTGCAAGCAAAATTGGTGAGGTAGCATTAAACAAAGAAATTGAATCCATTAATAAGGAAGTTGTAATCGAAGGTTATATCCTTGCTACACCGAAACGGGATCATAAATTTCTTAGAAGGAAGCTGAAAGAGAAAAATATTGATGTTTCACCATATGAGTACTTATTTTCATTGGCAAAAGATGATTACGCGCCCGATTGGGAAAAACGTGTGAAAAATAGTAAATAAAAAAAGAAGTCCACCTTTAAAACTGGACTTCTTTTTTCTATTCGGGGAAAATCTGTAAAGGCCACATCCGAAAACACTTTGTACTTGCTATTAGAAGCACACACCTCTTACTGCGCATTTACTTGCAATTGTTTCTCAAGTCGAATGAATTTATATAGCATACAACATCTCCAAGTAAAAATCATACCAAACGCCAAGATAAAAAACATCCCACTTGTTTCCCCTGCCGAGATACTGTCCCCAATAATAAGTTTTAATACAATTCTAAATGCCAATAGCCCGAATAAGATAAAGACGAAGGATTTAGAAGGGATTAAATATATTGCTTGATCTCGTATCTCAAATTTTGAGGCTCTTACTAAAAAAATGGAGCAAATCATACCTACAATAATAGCCTCGAGAAATTGCGACCAGCTAATGTGAAAGACTGGGAATATAAACATTAATGCACCTGTACTCATAAATAGAGGTGGGAGCAATATTTTTTTGACCGAGGCTGGTTTCTTAGCCCCTCTTAAGCGAACAAAGATCATAGCTACAGCCATAAAAGCTGCAGCAATTGTACTGGCTACCAACCAAAACATAATGTCATTACCTCATACTTTCTATTCAGGTTTATTCCCCAGTTACCTATTCCTCATTTTAGAATACGATTTACGGTTTCCAGGACCTGACTTTCGTCAAACGGCTTTACAATAAAGTCTTTTGCACCTGACTCGATCGCCTCTACTACAACCTTTTGTTGTCCCATTGCAGAACAGACAATGATAGTAGCATGCGGGTCGAAGGACTTTATTTCCTTAATTGCATCAATCCCATTCATAATTGGCATCGTAATATCCATCGTGACTAAGTCCGGATTCAATTCTTTGTATAGCTTTACTGCTTCTGCGCCATCTCCAGCTTCTCCTACAACATCATGGCTTTCTTTTTGTAATATAGTAGACAAGGTCACCCTCATAAAATTTGCATCATCAACTACTAAAACTCTGGCCATACTCTTCCTCCCCTGATCGTTACTGATCTTTTGCTATGGTTAGAATAATTGTCATCATTACCCCAATAACTGTGAGATAAACACCTAGGTCAAAAATCATTGCGGTAGCCAATTCAATTTCTCCAAATACAGGAAATGTATAATAACCAAAAGTCTGGGATAAGAAAGGAACACCAAATAAGAAAGATCCTATTCCAGTACCTAGAGCAATGGCTAAACCGATTGGAATTAAAATGATAAAGTTTATTGGGAGTACTTTTTTTACAGCTTCAATGCCATAAGCTATGTACATAAGCAAAATAGCTGCTGATGTCATCAGCCCACCGACAAACCCTCCTCCAGGAGAATTATGACCTGCAAGCAATAAATAAACGGCGAACCCGAGCAGGATAAAGGCTATCAATGAAGTTGTAGTACGTAATATAAGATCGTTTGTTTTGTACATGTAAAAGCTCCTTTATACCTATATGTCTTAATTTTAATATACTATTGTACGAAAATCCATTAAAATCCTGTAAATCCAAACAATCCAGCCAAGTAGGATGTTAGTTTATAAATCCAGTCAAAGAACAATGCTATACCAATCAATACCATAACATAGCCACCAATTTTTACAATTTTGGAGCTATGTTTCTTTATCCATCCTATTTTACCTACGAAAAAGGATAAAATGAAAAATGGAACAGAAAAACCTAATACATAGCTAATCATCATAACCATACCTAGTTGTGGTTCCGTCGAAGCAAGTGAAAGGACTACTGCCAATATAGGACCAGTACATGGCGTCCAACCAAGCGAGAAAGCAAGCCCTATAATGAAGGACCCAATAAAACCAGCCGGACGATTCTTGAACATGATTTGCTTATTTTTCATTAAGAACTTAAAATTTAAAACTCCCGCTATAACTAAACCAAAAAAGATAATTAGTAAAGCGCCTACTTGTCTAATTAATTCTCTGTATGTAATGAGGAACTCGGAAATGTAAAGACTGGTGAATCCCATCATAATGAAGACACATGAGAACCCAAGTAGAAAGAATAATGTATGTAACATGCTTTTTCCATTCAAGCCCTTATTATCCTCTTTTAATTCGCTAACACTCATACCTGTAATATAAGATATGAAAGCAGGGAATAACGGCAAGACACATGGTGAAACAAAGGATAAAAAGCCGGCACCAAATGCAATAAAAATATTCACCTCAGACATACTCTACCTCCTATTAACTAACTTACCACAGTGTAACAACAAATGTATCATTTCATGCATTAAATTTTTGACAGTATAGCGAACAATTACAATAATAAGAATAAAAAACCCCTTCCGTGATTCGGTAAAGGGGCTTTTTCATGCGTATCTTCCTGCTAAATTATAAAATAATTGCTTATTTACCAGATTGATTATTCATTGAACGCATCATTTGATTAATTTTCTTCTGGGACGGCTTTTGCCCCATTTGCATCATTAACGTACGAAGCATTTGCTCATTAATTGGTGGATTCTTTTTTAAATAGCTCATCATATATTTTCTAGCAATGAAAAATCCAAGAGCAACACCAGCAATTAACGCTGCTATAGCAATTAGTACTACCCAAATCGTGCCCATGTCACGCCTTCCTCCTTCGTGTTGTCTCTTTTACAGTATAGTAAATTAATGATAAGAATACAATACTTGTCCCAAATTGGGCTCACGTAACCGAATAACGGGTGATACCCAACCATATTGTGCTATATTTTCTCCAATGATAAAGAAGGTAGAATCGATCTGCCGTAATATCGGAAACAATATTTCTTCAGCATCCAGTATTGTTTTACAACGAAATTTTAAATGTTTTTCACTTATATGTAAAGGAATATTAGTCGAATTTTTGCGTAATCGCAAAAAATCTACATTTTCAATGGAAAACATAGAGGGATCCAACTTTTCTTCAACAATGTTACAAAACTGCTCCCCAGGAAAAGGATATGTACTATAATCATATTGTACTTGTAGGTCTGGTCGCTGTTGATATTCTTTTTGATAGTGTTTTATAAAACGATAAAGAATATCACTTTTATGGAAATAATGCCATGAAATTTCTTCTTTCATTCGGAAAACTGTGTACTCATACATACAAACCTTCCCCCTTTTCTCCATTATACAAAAAGGGAAATTAAAAATATGTCAGTTCATAGGATATATTTCCACTAGTTTTGTCGAGGACTACCACATAAATATCCTTATTGGGCCAATCATTAAATTAACCAAAAAAGATGACCTCCCTATTAGAAAGGTCACCTTTTCATTATCTTATTTAGTAAGAGATTCTACATGCTCTACTACGTTTTCAACAGTGAAACCATATTCTTCAATAATTTTTTCACCGTTTGCAGAAGCACCGAATTTATCAATTGCAATTATTTTCCCATGATCTCCTACATAACGTTCCCAGCCAAAGGAAGCTGCCATTTCGATTGCCACTCTGTTTTTAATAGCAGATGGAATTATTTCTTCCTTATATGCTGCATCTTGAGCGTTAAAACGATCCCATGATGGCATACTTACTACACGGACGTCAATACCTTTCTCTTTAAGGGCTGCTTGTGCAGAAACAGCAAGCTGCACTTCAGAACCAGTTGCTAGTAACAGTGCATCAGGTGTTTCTTTCGTTGCATCACTTACGATATATGCCCCTTTCTTCACACCTTCATAAGCAAGCTTATCTGTGCCTTCAAGAGTTGGTAAGTTTTGTCTTGTTAAAACGAGTGCAGTTGGTTGATTTGTTGATTCAAGTGACAGTCTCCAAGCTGCTTGTGTTTCATTTGCATCCGCCGGGCGAATTAATGATAAACCAGGCATTGCACGTAATGCTGCTAATTGCTCTACTGGCTCATGGGTTGGACCATCTTCCCCTACTGCAATGGAATCATGTGTAAACACATACGTTACTGGTGTTTGCATAATAGCTGAAAGACGAACTGCTGGGCGAAGGTAATCACTGAATACGAAGAACGTACCTGCATAAACCTTTAACCCTCCATGTAAAGCCATTCCATTTAAAGCTGCACCCATTGCGTGCTCACGTACACCAAACCAAACATTACGTCCAGCATAGTTTTTACGCGTGAAATCTTCTTCATCGTTCATGGTTGTTTTGTTTGAACCAGCCAGATCAGCACTACCACCAAAGAAGTTTGGAACAGATTGTGCGATTGCATTCAATACTTTACCAGAGGAAGCACGTGTTGCTAGCGTATCTTTTCCTGCTTCAAAAACAGGTAGAGATTTTTCCCAATCTACAGGAAGTTCGCCATTCATTGCTAATTCAAAATCCTTCGCTAGTTCTGGATATTTTTCTTTGTAAGTAGACAATAATGCATTCCACTTCTCTTCTGCTTCAGCGCCTTGATTTCCAATTTTTTCTTTGAAGTCTTCGTAGACTTCTTCAGGAACATGGAAATCTTGGTCATATGTCCATTTATAATATTCCTTCGTAAGTTTGACTTCGTCAGCACCTAGAGGAGCACCGTGAGAAGAAGCAGAAGCTGATTTATTTGGTGAACCGTAACCGATAATTGTTTTTACTTCAATTAATGTTGGTTGATCCGTGTTTTCTTGAGCTTGTTTAATTGCCTTTCTTAAGGCATTTACATCATTACCATCTTCTACATGGATCACTTGCCAACCATACGCTTTAAAACGCTGCTCCGTGTTTTCTGAGAAAGATCGAATTAAATCTCCATCAAGTGAAATGTCATTGGAATCATATAAAGCAATTAACTTTCCAAGACCCAAGTGCCCAGCAAGAGAGGCTGCTTCATGTGAGATACCTTCCATTAAATCCCCATCACTAACAAGCGCATACGTGTAATGGTCAACGATTTGCGCATCTTCTTTATTAAATTTAGCAGCAAGGTGTGCTTCTGCCATCGCCATACCAACGGACATTGCAATACCTTGTCCAAGTGGTCCAGTTGTAGCTTCTATCCCATCTGTGTGATGCACTTCCGGATGACCAGGTGTTTTAGAATCCCACTGACGAAATTCTTTTAAGTCATTCATAGAAACGTTGTAACCAGATAGATGTAGTAAACTGTATAGAAGCATGGATCCGTGACCTGCTGAAAGGACAAAACGGTCTCTATTAAACCACTTTGAATGGTTTGGATTATGATTCATGAAATCAGTCCAAAGCGTATAAGCCATTGGAGCTGCTCCCATTGGAAGTCCGGGGTGACCAGAGTTCGCTTTTTCAATAGCATCAATAGATAATGTACGGATAGTAGTAATTGATTTTTGTTCTATGTTGTTCATATTGCTTAACCCCTTTCAAAAATAACTGCTCATTGTTTCATCCTCATTTTATAACGAAACCTATTTCGGAACAAGTTAAAACAAACAGGCTTCGTTATAATAAGGCTTTTTTTGGTCGTAGTGTACTACAAAATTAATGTTTTTTGTTTCTCTCCTGAAGGTCTTTTACTTTCTTAGGTGTTACATCATTGCCTTTAGGATCCACAACAGTCATGGATTTAAATTGATTTTTAAAGGAACTTCTTACATTATTTAAATATTCTTCGCGCAGTTCCTTTTGTTCCTGTTTTTCTTGTGCTGTTAATTCTGTTTCTTTTGCCTTTTTCGCCAGTACGTTAATACGCGCAATCTTATCTTTAGATAACATCTTATAAACCTCCTTTCTATTGTATCTATTAGCTGCTGGAACTATTTTATAATGATTTTCCTTTCAAGAACTATCTTGCATGCCGTTCTACTTTTTTAAATAGAATAAGTTAATTTGAAATGATATATCTCTTCTTCCTAAAAAACGCAACAAAAAAACAAGAGCAATTAGCTCCTGCTTCATTATTTTACGCCTCTTGGGACAGTTATTCAAGTATCATGCAATTCCTTATACCTTCTATGAACGGTAGCTTTTGAAACACTATATCCGAGACCGTTTAAAGTTTTAGTTATTTCTTCAAATGTAAGTTTCTTTTCTCTTAATCTTATTACTTCTTCGATAGGGAAATCAACTCTCTCACGACCAGGTGCATGATGCTGATTTTTAAGATTTACAGCTGGATTATATCCTCTCTCAACCGCACGTTTCATTCCTCTTTTAATTTTTGCATTATGCATTTTGCGTTGGTACTCTTCAACAATGCTTACAATCTGCAGGACCATGGAATCAGACTCAGAAAGCTCAAGTATACCTTCATGCATGGCAGTATAGACCGATACATGAAGC
Source organism: Oceanobacillus kapialis (assembly GCF_044790185.1). GTDB lineage: Bacteria > Bacillota > Bacilli > Bacillales > Amphibacillaceae > Oceanobacillus_B > Oceanobacillus_B kapialis. Next base: position 1,795,734 of record NZ_CP085256.1, on the reverse strand, counting down.
TTTTGAAGCTGATGGAATAGAGCAATCTTTGTATTCCCTCTTCCTAGTCTTGTCTCATCCTGAATTAGTAGGCATTCAGCGCCTTTATCCGAAAAGATATCTAGCATTTCAAATATACCGTCGCGTTCTATTTCATACCCGCTTTTTTGCTCTTCAATACACGCAATAACGTTTAAGTTATACCTTTCAGCTAACCTGGTTAATTCTATCTTTTGCCGTGCCAAAGAGGTTTCCTGTGTATGTTTGTCCGTACTCACACGGCAATAAATGATCGCATTCAACACTACTACTCCTTCATAAACCGTTTAACTTGTAATCATAGTAAAGTACAGGAATCCCAGGGTCAAGGCAAAGGCAACGATATAAAACAAATCTGTTTTGGTAAGTTTACTAAACATATCCTAAGTCCCTCCTTCAAAATAAGAACCTTTGTTCGATTATGATTAAATTATAACAGAACATATGATCCTGTCAACCGTTTTTTCGAACGAATGTTTGCTTTATGTGGAATCAAATGGTAAACTATTAATAATTAATCTTATGAACGAGGTGACACCTTTATGTCAAAACTATCAAAACGTCAACAAATGATTTTAGATTATATTAAAGATGAAGTAACGAAGAAAGGATATCCGCCTTCTGTTCGGGAAATTGCTGAAGCAGTTGGTCTGGCTTCTAGTTCTACAGTACATGGTCATCTAGCTAGAATAGAAAGCAAAGGATATATTCGACGTGATCCGACCAAGCCAAGAGCAATTGAAATTATTGACTTATCAGAAGGCAATAATATTCCAAGGGAAGAAGCACGGTATGCTCCTGTTATCGGGAAAGTTACGGCAGGATTACCTATTACAGCTGTAGAAAATATTGAAGAGTTTATTCCACTTCCAACATCAACTGCCGGTCCTGACGATAATCTTTTCGTGTTAGTGATCGAAGGAGAAAGTATGATAGAAGCAGGCATTCTTGATGGAGATATGGTTATCGTAAAACAACAAAACACAGCCCAGAATAGTGATATTGTTGTAGCAATGACAGATGAAAATGAAGCAACCGTGAAACGATTCTTTAAGGAAAAAGACCATATTCGCTTACAACCAGAAAACGCGACAATGGACCCTCTTATTTATGACAATGTAACCATTCTTGGTAAAGTAATTGGATTATACCGAAATATCCAGTAAAAAATTAAGTTTCTTAAATAAAAAACAGCTGCCATCGGGCAGCTGTTTTTTATTTTTCCATTAGCTTCTGTGCGGTATCATAGAGAACTTTAACAGCAGGTAATAATGATTCTTCGTTTATATCAAATCTTTCATTGTGATGGCCTGCAGCCAGTTCTGTTCCAAATACACAATAAGTTGCCTGACCTCCGTTTTTCTGTACGGCTTCCATAAAATAAGTCGCATCTTCTGATCCAGCTGGCGTATTGTCTTCAAGTACACTTTTTTCAAATTCAGAAGAGGAAGTTGCACATTGATGAAGAACTTCTGCCAAGTCTAATGAACATTTACAACTTAACCCTTCACCAACTGTTTCGATGTTATAATCTACTTGATACATCGTAGCTGCTCCAGAAATAATAGATTCTACTTGATCTTTAACGAAATCGTTAATAGAAGAAGTTTCTCCCCGGGTTTCTACTTTCATCTTGGCACGATCGGCAATGATATTTCTTCCAGATCCTGCTTCTAATTGACCTACATTTACTCTTGTTGCACCATGAGAATGACGCGGGATGCCATGAAGACTTAATACACTTGTAGCAGCAGCAGATAGTGCATTGCTTCCCTCTTCAGGTTTTCCTCCAGCATGAGAAGCTGTACCTCTAAATGAAATATCCAACTTGGAAGTTGCCAAAAAACCACTATTTGCAGCAACAAATTGCTTATGGGGTACGCCAACGCCAATATGAATCGCAATAAAGTAATTAACATCATTCACAACATTAGCCGCTACCATTGATTTAGCGCCTCTTGTGCCTTCCTCAGCCGGTTGAAAAATTAATTTAACTTTTCCTTTTAATTCTGCTTTGTTTTCAGCTAGTAGTGTAGCCAAGCCGAGTCCCATTGCAGTATGAGAATCATGGCCACATGCATGCATTTTTCCGGTGATTTTAGAGGCAAATCCTTCTTTTTGCGGGAAATGCTCCTGAGCATCACTCTCTAAAATATCTAATGCATCCATATCAACACGATAGGCAATAACGGGGCCTTCTTTTCCACTATCAAGCGTAGCAACGATTCCTGTGTATCCCTCTGAAAAATGAGGGAGGAACTCACTGTTTGCACCATTCTCCTTTGCCCACTCGTAGTGGGATCTTGTTTCTTCTTCAGACGGTTTCCCCATACAGTCTTGCTCAGACATAACTTCTTTTCCCATTTGTAAATGATAACCAAGTCCATCTAAAATAGAAGCTACAATAGATGCTGTTCGCATTTCTAAGAACCCAGTCTCTGGATACTGATGAAAATCGCGACGCCAATCTACTAATTTTTCTTGTAAGTTATTCAAACTATTATCCTCCTTTTATAAGAATGGGCCAATTCCTGGTCCATATGGTATTCCTGCATAGTAAAACACTAAGATTAGCACAATCCAAACAAGTAAAAACACGATACTATATGGTAGCATTAAGGAAATGTACGTTCCTATGCTCGCTTTTTTATCATATTTTTTCATAAATGCTAAAATGATAACCATGTATGGGAAAAGCGGTGTAATAATATTTGTTGATGAGTCAGCTACACGGAATGCCACCTGAGTAAAGGCGGGGTGATAGCCGAGCTGCATAAACAATGGAATAAATACAGGTGCTTCAATTGCCCATTTGGCAGAACCAGATGTAATAAGAAAGTTCATAAGCGCAGTAAAGATAATATATCCAATAATTAACCAAATACCAGTAAAGTTAATATCTTTTAAGTAGTCTGCTCCGTTTACTGCTACCCATGTCCCCAAATTTGACCAGTTGAAATATGCAATAAACTGAGCAATGGCGAAAACTAGAACAATGTAGCTGGACATGTCTTTAATGGAATCTGCCATATAGTCACTTACATCTTTACTGGATTTAATCTTCCCTACGGTTATACCAAATGTTACACCAATAATGATAAAGAAGAACAACACAATTGGAACAATACCATCCAAGAAAGGAGATGGTACGATGCTTCCATCTTCACTTCTTAATGGACTGTTTGGTAGGAGTATAACCGTAACAATTAATGCTATATAAGCAAGACCAGCGATGAGTGCATTGCGGAAACCTTTTCCACCATTTACTATGCCCTCATTATAGTCTTCTTCAACCGCCTCACCCTTATATTTACCAAGTCGCGGCTCGACGAACTTTGTGGTTATTAGCCCACCTACAATGGTCATAATAAAAACAGAAACGATATTAAAATACCAATTATCAACAGGTGTGACCACTATGGACTCATCAATGATTGCTGCAGCCTCTGTCGAAATTCCTGATAATAACACGTCTGTACCAGCAATAAAAATATTAGCTGTAAAACCTGCTCCAGCCCCTGCGAAACCAGCTGCTAACCCCGCTAGTGGATGACGTCCAACTTTATAAAAGACCAAGGCAGCAAGAGGCGGGATTAAAACGACTGCTGCATCTGATGCAAGGTTCCCTAAAATCCCTACGAATACTACCGTATACGTAACTAAACTTGGTGGGGAGCTTAGAATTGTTTTTCTAATTGCATAATCAAGCAATCCTACCTTTTCCGCCAATCCGATACCAAGCATCATAACTAGAACAAGCCCCAGTGGAGCAAAGCCTGTAAAATTATCAAGCATGGAAGTTAAAATAAACTGTAACCCTTCACCAGATATCAAGTTTTTAATATCAAGCTCTTCTCCTGTACCTGGGTGTACAACAGAAGCATTAAACAGGCTAAATATATATGAAACAATGATCATAAGGATTGATAAACCTATAAATAAGATAAATGGATCTGGTAGCTTATTTCCTACCTTCTCTACTACGTCTAAAAATCTTTGAAATAAACTACGCCTCTTTTCCATAAAATTACCTCTCAATCTATTCTTTTTTCTAAATTATTTAATGGAATTACTTTTCATTCAGCTTAGAAGGTGTAACCCCTTCAGGAATAGGATTGCTGTAAGGATTAGCAGCTCGGAAAGCCTCAAATTCCGCTTGTACGTGTTGGAGATCTTCTGGTTTGGTAAAAAGCTGAATACCAGCTAGAGCCATAGTTTCTGCAGCACGGAGCATTCCATTAAAAGCATAGCTTCTTAACCCTTGTGTAGTCATCTGCCATGTGTGTAAAGCTGTCCCTAATACGGAAGTAGAAGCTGTTAATTGCGCTGTCGGTACAACCCAACTTACGTCTGCTACGTCAGTGGAACCTGCAAGGATCTCTTTGGATTCGTGATAGGGTGAAATGGTGTCTGCATAATATTTCCCTGCAAATTCACTACCATCGCCCACATAACCAAACCCTTTCATTGGGTCAAGGAAGTTTTCTTTTTCACCTTCAGTGAATGTATTCCAAATTTTTTCTGCAAAGGCATTATCTTCATCTGTCGGTTTTTGCGCTCCAACTTCGGTAAATTTCTCATATAAAATTTTCTCAAGCGAGCGGTTGGGAATGTAATTTGAGCATGCCTTATCAAATTCTATCGTTAACTCGGTTTCCGTCATAAGTGCCGCACCTTCCGCGATTTTTTTCACGCGCTGGAAAATGCTGTCTACTTGATTAACTTTTGGAGCTCTAACAAGATATAACACTTCTGCATTTGCTTGAACAACATTTGGCGATATTCCACCCGTATTGGTCACAGCATAATGGAGGCGTGCTTCCGGCACAACATGCTCGCGTAAGTAGTTGACACCTATATTCATTAACTCTACCGCATCTAATGCGCTCCGCCCTAAATGCGGGGTGTTAGCAGCATGAGAAGAAATGCCTTTGAATTTAAATGAAACCTGATAGTTTGCTAAGCTTGATAAGCTCATAATTGCGTTTGCCGGTGAAGGGTGCCAGGTAAGTACAGCATCTATTCCTTTAAATACCCCTTCCCTTACCATGAAGGTTTTTCCTGAGCCGCCTTCTTCGCCTGGGCAACCGAAAAACTTTACAGTACCCGGTAGATTGTTCTCTTCTAAGTATCGCTTCGCTGCACAGGCAGCAGCAAAAGCACCCGTACCTAGTAAATTATGTCCACAGCCATGGCCAATATCTTTCTTTAATGGTTGATAGCTTGTCTCATTTGGTTTCTGGCTTAGACCTGACAAAGCGTCAAATTCGCCTAAATAACCAATTATTGGCTTTCCTTCTCCGTATGTAGCAATAAAGGCCGTCTCAATCCCCGCCACATTGCGTTCCACTCGAAAACCTTGCTCTTCACATGCTTTTGCAAAAAAAGTGGATGATTCATATTCTTCAAATCTTGTTTCAGGATGATGATAGATATAACTGCTCACTTGTTCAAACGTTGAGCGGTTGGAAGATAAATAGTCTGCTATGAATTTTTTCATGTTATGTCCTCCTTCGATGTTATGACGCATAAATAAAATTTAAATACCGACATAGTTATTAATATTCTAAAAACAACATTCAGAATATTGTCGATAAATGTAAAATAATATTACCACAGTTTTTAAATATCCGACAAATGAAATCATTAGAAGCATAGAAAGATTTTGACAACTATAGTTGGTATATTACGCTACAATTACAATTTCTTAAAAAGAGGCTGGGACAAAACCCGGTAAAATAAAAAAGTGGTACTTTCCCTCTGGGGAGCACCACTTTTTTTGAATTTATGTACGCAAAAAGGATACCTTCTGGTAAAGTTAAAGTACCACACCAAAACAGAACCGGAGGTATCCCTTATGTTTAAACATTATACCATGAATCAAGTCATTTTGCCTTTAGATTTAGAAATGAAACTTCAAGAAAATGATATAGCCTACGCAGTTAATCATGTTGTGGAGAGTATTCCAGAGGATTCATTTGCGGAGTTTTTCCGTGAAACAGGATGCCCTGCATATCATCCAAGGATGATGATGAAGGTTATCTTATGTGCCTATACGCAGTCTGTTTTTTCTGGCAGAAAAATAGAGGGGTTACTCAAAGACAGTGTACGTATGATGTGGTTAGCACAAGGCTATGAACCGAGTTATCGTACCATTAATCGATTTCGTGTGCATCCGGAAGTAAAAGAATTATTACGTCAGTGTTTCGTCCTATTTCGTTGTCAACTTGTGGAAGAGAAGATGATTGAAGAAGAGGCCATTTTTATTGATGGTACGAAGATAGAGGCGAATGCAAATAAGTTCACCTTTGTGTGGAAAAAATCCATTGAAAAATACAGCACCGATTTAATAAAGAAGTCGAATCAACTGTATGAGGAATTACTGGAAAAGGAAATTATCCCTGAAATAGAAAGGGAAAGTTCCGATGAACTTTCAACGGAAGAACTCAGTGAAGTGGTAAAAAAACTAGATGAAGAAGTAAAAAAATATGATGAAGAAATCGAGAAGAGTGAAGAAGCGAAAGAACGCAAACAACTTCGTTCCGAGCGAAAAGAACCCAAGCAATACCGTAAACAATTCCAAGACTTTGAAGCTCGTAAACACAAATATCAAAAAGATATGGAAATCTTTGGCGATCGCAATAGTTATTCAAAGACGGATCATGATGCCACTTTTATGCGAATGAAAGATGACTATATGAAAAATGGCCAACTTAAAGCAGGTTATAATGTACAAATTGCGACCGAAGGTCAATACACATTAGCCTATGATGTATTTCCAAATCCTACGGATACTCGCACATTTATTCCTTTCCTCGATAATATTGAAGATAGGTATTTTAAGTTACCCAAGTATATTGTTGCTGACGCGGGTTACGGTAGTGAACAAAATTACAGTAATGTACTCCATCGAGAAAAGATGCCACTCATTACGTATAATACCTATCGGAAGGAAAAGAAAAAGAAATATAAAACAAATCCTTTTCATGTATCCAACTGGGAGTATGATTCAGACGGAGACTTTTTTACTTGTCCAAACGGAAAGAAGGTAGCTTTTCAATACCTATCAAATCGAAAGGATAAAACCGGGTTCAAACGAACCTTTCGTGTCTATGAATGCGAAGATTGCTCTGGGTGTCCATTACGCGATCAGTGTACCAAAGCAAAAGAGAATCGGAAAATTTACTACAATGCTCATTGGGAACAACAAAAAGAATATATAAGAGAGCAGCTTTCAAAAGAAGAAACGGGAGAAATCTATGGGAAACGTAAAATAGATGTGGAACCTGTCTTCGGATTTCTGAAGGCTAATTTGCGTTTCACTCGAATGTCGGTGAGAGGCAAATCGAAAGTGGAAAATGAGTTAGGATTTGCATTAATGGCGGTGAACATAAGAAAATACACCGCCACCATGCAACATACAAGCCCAAACTCTAACAAAAAAGATTCCAGCTATCATTTTTTGATAACTGGAATCTTTTTTACTTACTTAAGGCTAGTTATGTCCCAGCCTCTTTTTAGGAGGGTTCTCCAACCCAGTATTATATACTTCGAAATTAATAGGTGCTTAGATATTGTTCTCTTTCCCATGGGTGTACTTGGGTACGGAACATATCCCATTCAATCTCTTTTGCTTCCACAAAGTGTTCAAACAAGTGTTCACCAAGTGAATTTACGATAACTTCATCTTTTTTCAATTCTTCTAGAGCTTGAGCTAATGTGCTTGGTAGGTCCTGGATCCCTGCTTCTTCACGTTCTTCTTTAGAAAGAACATAGATATTACGGTCCACAGCAGGTGGTGTATCCATTTTCTTCTCGATACCATCTAATCCTGCTGCCAGCAAGGATGATAGGGCCAAATATGGGTTTGCAGACGGATCAACACTACGAGCTTCAACTCGAGTACTAATGCCACGTGAGTTCGGAATACGCATTAAACAGCTTCTATTAGAACCGGACCATGCGATATAACTCGGAGCTTCATAGCCTGGAACTAAGCGTTTATAAGAGTTTACTGTAGGGTTTGTAACAGCCGTGAAGCTCTTCGCATGGTTAATCGTACCTGCAATAAACTGGTAAGCTGTTTCGCTAAGTTGCATATCCCCATTTTCATCATAAAAAGCATTCTTTCCATCTTTAAATAATGACATGTTTACATGCATTCCTGATCCATTAACACCAAATAACGGTTTCGGCATAAATGTCGCATGCAAGTTATGTTTTCTAGCGATTGTTTTAACTACTAGTTTAAAAGTTTGAATATCATCAGCATGCTTAACAGCATCCGAGTATTTGAAATCAATCTCATGTTGCCCTGGAGCTACTTCATGGTGAGATGCTTCAATTTCAAAGCCCATTTCCTCTAGTTCAAGCACAATGTCACGACGACAGTTTTCCCCTAAATCTGTTGGCGCTAAATCAAAATAGCCACCTCGGTCGTTCAATTCAAGAGACGGATCGCCTTTTTCGTCCAATTTGAAAAGGAAAAATTCTGGCTCTGTACCGATGTTAAAGGCATCAAATCCAAGCTCTTCCATCTTTTTAAGATTACGTTTTAAATTATAGCGAGGATCCCCTTCAAACGGTGTACCATCTGGCTTGTAAATATCGCAAATAAAACGGGCAACCTTTCCTTTTTCAGAAGTCCATGGGAACACTACAAATGTATCTAAGTCAGGATATAGATACATATCAGATTCTTCAATACGTACAAACCCCTCAATCGAGGAACCATCAAACATCATTTTATTGTCCAACGCTTTATCCAGTTGACTTAATGGAATTTCTACGTTTTTAATTGTTCCTAGCATGTCTGTGAATTGTAAGCGAATAAACCTCACATTTTCCTCTTTAATTTGTTTCATAATTTCTTCTTTTGAAAATCTTGCTCCCATTCCTTCTCCTCCTAAAATAATTTTATATTTGAATAAAAAATATTGTTTATAACAAGTTGTAGCACCAATATTTTTTATACATTATTAATGGTTAGTGAAGAATCTTGATAGCTCCCCTTGACGTAAATGAGCTTTCCCATACCTTCCTGCTTCGGTCAACTCTGTTCGCAGGATCTTTCGAAGCTCCTTGTCTGTTAACTCATTGGAGCTGGGCTTTGCTGTCTCTTCAATTACTTCCTCTTCTTCCTGGAGCATTAACTTGATCCCCGCTATATTTAAGCCTTTATCAAGTAAATCTTTAATTTCCAGTAATCGGTCCACGTCATTAAACGAAAACAGCCGCTGGTTCCCACCAGTTCTTTCTGGATGAATTAAATCATGCTCTTCATAGTACCTTATTTGTCGAGCAGTTAGTTCTGTAAGTTTCATTACAATCCCAATTGCAAATAAGGGCATGGAACGTCTGTCTTGATCATTCAATTCATGACCCCCTTATGACGAATTATTTATATTATATGAGATGTCAGGTAATATGTCAACTATATGTAAGGTTTCCTAACACTTAACGAATGTTTAATTATAATTATTCCTGACTGGCATAGTTTACACTTTTTTCATATACCCTAACTCTTTGAAATGAAACCTTCTTCAAGAAGGGTTTCTATAGCTGCTACTAACGCTAATTTAACGTGTGCATAAATTAAACCTCCTTGCACAAATGCAGTGAATGGAGGCCTTAAGGGTCCATCAGCTGATAATTCGATACTAGCACCTTGAATAAAAGTACCCGCAGCCATGATGACATTATCTTCATAACCAGGCATCTCACTAGGGTATGGAGTTACAAAAGAGTTAACAGGTGAATTGCGTTGAATTTCCTGGCAAAATCGAACCATCGGTTGCTCTTGGCGAAAAGTAACGGACTGAATCAAGTCCGTCCGCCTTTCCTGATAATGAGGGCTTGTCTCAAAACCAGCCAGCTCTAGTAATCTTGAAGTAAATACCGCTCCTTTTAGAGCCTCACCTACAACATGTGGAGCAAGGAAAAATCCTTGAAACATCTCTTGCAATGTATGTAATGTTGCTCCTGTTTCCTTGCCTAAACCAGGGGCAGTTAAGCGGTTAGCGCATTGCTCGATAAGTGTTTTCTTACCGGAAAGATATCCACCAGCCCTCACAATTCCTCCCCCGGGATTTTTAATGAGAGAACCTGCAATTAGGTCCGCACCAACATGTAATGGTTCTCTATCCTCTACAAATTCGCCGTAACAATTATCCACAAAAACGATCACATTCTCTTTTAATTCTTTCACAAAGGAAGTCATTTCTTTAATTTGTTCAATTGTAAAAGAAGGGCGGTCATCATACCCTTTCGATCGTTGTATGCCAATCACCTTTGTCTTGTCCGTAATAGCTTCTTTTATTCGTTGGAAATCAACTTGTCCATCTTCTTTTAGATCAACTTGATTATAGCTGACATGAAACTCTTTTAGGGACCCTGTATTATTACCTCGGATTCCAATCACTTCTTCAAGCGTGTCATATGGTTTACCAGTTATATAAATTAATTCGTCATTCGGGCGTAGTAACCCGAACAATGCTGTTGTAATCGCATGCGTACCTGAGACAATTTGGGGTCTGACAAGCGCATCCTCCCCACCAAAAACCTCTGCATACACTGCTTCTAAGGTTTCTCTTCCGATATCATCATACCCATACCCGCTTGTGGAGTGGAAGTGACTTTCACTAACACGGTGTTTACGGTAGGCATCAAGTACGCGTTTTTGGTTTACTTCCCTAATTTCTTCAATCGCTCTATGTTGATCAAAACAATCTGATTCTGCTTGCTGTATCATTTTTCTTATCATATGTTGTCGTTACTCCTCTAGAAAGCCCATTAAAGGGTGATCTTGTTTAATATATCCTTGTAGCACATATCTGTTTATGGTTTCCTCGAATTCTTTCCGCATGACAAGTGTCTCCTGCTCCAACCTATTTAATAGCTTTCCATTTTCAGGATCAATTTGGACATTATAGGGATTCCACAATTCCTGTAAAATAGCTTCCACCTTGGAGAGCATTGCGTCAATATCGTTTTGTTGATAGGCGCTCATAAAAACGTATGGATGCTGCATGGGGATTACTTCTTCCCCATTAAGACGGTCTTCTTTATTATAAATGGTAAGCATTGGAATGGATCCGGCATCCAGTTCATCTAATAGCTTCTTCACAGTATCCTGATGCTGTTCCTGGTCAGGGTGGGATACGTCTACTACATGCAGGAGAAAATCCGCTTCCTTTACTTCTTCTAACGTCGAACGAAAGGCAGCAATTAAGGCTGTCGGAAGATCCTGCATAAACCCTACAGTATCTGTAACCAAAGCTTGAAAACCAGAAGGTAGTTTGATTTGTCTAGTTAATGGATCGAGTGTAGCAAACAATTGATTTTCTTCTAATGATGAGCTTTTCGTTAAGCGATTGAATAACGTTGACTTACCCGCATTGGTATAGCCCACAATCGCGATTTGAAATGCTTCATTCGTCTTCCTTCGTTTCCTATATTGCGCTCGTTGCTGAACGATGGTTTCCAATCTACGTTTAATATCATAAATCCTTCTTCGAATATGTCGTTGATCGGATTCCAGTTTTGTTTCACCTGGTCCCCTCGTACCGATCCCCGCACCTAGCCTCGACATTTCAATCCCTTGGCCACGGAGTCTGGGAAGAGTATACTCGAGTTGTGCTAATTCGACTTGCAACTTCCCTTCTTTTGTTTGGGCACGTTGAGCAAAAATATCCAGAATTAGCTGACTTCTGTCAATAATCCTCACCTTAAACTCCGCACCAAGGTTTCGCAATTGACCAGCTGACAGTTCGTCATTCGAAATCACTAAATCGATGTTATATTTAGTAATGGCATCCTTTATTTCCGCCATCTTACCTGTACCAATATAATGCGCCGGATCTATTCGTTCCCGATTCTGTGTCATAACAGCTTCTACTTTTCCGCCGGCAGTTTCACTTAAGGAAATAAGCTCCTCTAGTGATGATTGAAACCTTGCTTCATTTTGTTGTTTAAATTTAACAGCGATGATTAGAATTTTTTCAGCCATAACTACAACCTTTCTATTAATAGGGAATTTATCTCCAAACGGTAATTTTATCTTATCAAAGTTGGCAATGAAGCACAAAATAGACCTAAACTAGTCACCAAAAGATAGATCATCACGAGTAAGTTGAATTAAATCCTCTGTAGTAAAATGCTCTTCCGTCAAAAGTCTTACTGCATGCAATCTAATAGCGTTCTCTATTACGTTTCTTACATAACGTGCATTAGAGAAGTGTCGTTCATCCTCTAGCATTTTTCTAGTCAAATGTTCCCTTAATTCATATATTGCTTCCTTTGTAAATCTATATTCACGTTCAGCTGCCATTTGTCTCGCTATTTCCATTAGTTGTGATACCTCATAATTTTGAAAATCTAGAATGAAGGGAAAACGCGATTTCAGTCCAGGATTTAATAGTAAGAAACGTTCCATTTCAGAAGGATATCCTGCAAGTATAAGTACGAAGTCATTTTGATAATCTTCCATATGCTTTACTAATGTATCAATGGCCTCTTTTCCAAAATCTTTCTCCCCACCACGCGCTAAGGAGTAGGCTTCATCAATAAAAAGAATACCTCCCATTGCTTTTTGAATAAGCGCTCTAGTCTTCTGTGCTGTTTGACCGATATACTCCCCAACTAAATCTGCTCTTTCGGCCTCAATAAAATGCCCCTTGGATAACTGCCCCATGTCAAAATATATTTTAGCAAGCTTTCTGGCCACTGTTGTTTTTCCCGTACCAGGATTCCCCTTAAAAAGCATGTGAAGTACTTGTTTGGAACATGATAAACCTGCCTGTTTCCTTTTTTCGTTAATAACTACCGTAGCATAAACTTCCTTTATCTTTTGCTTTAATTCATGTAACCCAACAAATGAAGTAAACTCGCTATCAATATGCTTAAAAGAATTGCTCTCCCTCATTCGAGCTTGCTTCTTTGGTAGTGTCTTCAGCTCTTCTTTTCTATCCTGAAGAATAATATTTATTTGGTTGCTTTTACTACGCATTAACTGTGTTTCCATGCTTTCATCCCTCCGTCATTTCATTATACGCGGAGGCTGAAAAGTTGTGACATTCGCCCAATTGGGTGCTTTAACCTAAAATGAAAAACGAGCGCTATTAAAGCGCCCGTATAATTGCTTATTCTTTTTCCAAACTAACATTTTTGGCAGGAGCGAATGTGGAAATTGCATGCTTAAATATCAGCTGCTGTTTCCCGTCGGTTTCTAAAAGAACGGTGAAATTGTCGAATGCTTTGACGACACCCCGTAATTGAAACCCGTTTGTCAGAAACACAGTTACCGCAATATGATTCTTTCTCAATTGATTTAAATATTGGTCCTGTATATTTACTGTTTGCGCCATTTTCCTTCCTCCTCTTTTCTATCTATATATTCATTTCTACTTTTGTTGTAGAAATCCTGCAATATCACTTAAAATAAGTCTAACTTTTTCCCTTGTATTTTCTTGGGAAAGCAAATACCAGTTTACGTCCATTTTATTACGAAACCAAGTATATTGTCGTTTGGCAAACCTTCGAGAATTCTGCTTAAGCGTGGCAATTGTTTCATCAAGTGATTGATGCATTTCAAAAAAAGGTATAAATTCTTTATATCCAATACCTTTCATAGCAGGAGTATCTTTATACCCCTTCTCATATAATGCCTCAACTTCTTTCACCAAGCCTTCTTCCAACATCTTATCAACACGATCGTTAATGCGGCTATATAAAACTTCTCTGTCCATTTCCAGCCCCACTACGTGCAAATGATATGGGGAAGTTAACTGCTGAGATTCTTGCCACTTTGTCATTGTCATCCCGGTTGTTTCATAGATTTCCAATGCTCGAATAACGCGCCTTGTATTATTTGGATGAATTTTATGCGCTTGAACAGGATCTAACTCTTTTAGCCTATTATATAGTCGTATAGATCCCTCTTCTTCCAACTGTTTTTCAAGTTTCTCGGTAATTATTACATCGCGTTTTTTATTGGCAAAGTTATAATCATATAAAGCGGCCTGCAAATACAAACCACTGCCACCGACTAAAATCGGCAGTTTACCTTTCGCCGCAATATCTTCTATGTGGTGCTTTACTCTTGTTTGAAATTCAGCAACAGAGAAGGATTCCCAAGGTTCTTTTATATCAATCATATAATGGGGAACGTCTTCCATTTCCTCAATGCTCACTTTCGCTGTACCAATATCCATCCCCTTATATACCTGCATGGAATCTCCGCTAATAATCTCACCATTAAATTGCTTTGCAACTTCAATACTTAGTTTTGTTTTCCCTACTGCTGTTGGACCTATAATCGCGATTACTGTTTGTTTCATTATTATCCCCTAAATCTTCAACATTTAATCATATGCTAAGTATGCTCGAAGCATCCAACATCTTTTTTCTAATTTTGCTTGAATAGAGAGAAGAAGATCTTCTGTCGGGCCATCATCCACTTCTCTTGCAAGATTGAGTCCTGTTGAGTGAATTTCCTCAGTCAGTTGTTTGTAGTCGTCATACAATTGGCTCATTAATTCTGCCTCTTTATCATCCGCGTTTGCTTCTACCAATGTCGCTTCTTTTAAATATTTGGTCATAGTAGCAAGTGGTTTTCCTTCAATCATTAAAATTCTTTCTGCAATCTCGTCTAATTCCTCTGCTACTTCTAAGTACATTTCTTCAAACTTCTCATGCAACGTGAAAAAATGTCTCCCTTGCACAAACCAATGATAGCGATGAAGCTTTACGTATAGAACAAAATGATTAGATAACAATTGATTGAGAAAATTAATTAGCTTTTGCTTTTCCATGAAATCCACCTCAATATCTTTTTTCCTATCATTGGCGAGGGAGATTTGGTTTATTCATGTTACATCACTCTTTTAAACATCTTTTCAAGCTCATAGGAGGAAAAATGTACAATGATTGGTCGCCCATGCGGACAAGTAAATGGATCCGTTGTTTGTCTCAAATCTTCAAGCAAGCGGAACATATCTTCCTGGTTTAAATGGTGGTTTGCTTTAATGGACCGTTTACAAGACATCATGATAGCAGCTTCTTCTCTAATCGACTCTATATTTATTCGCTCATCCGCCATTATTTGTTCTATCATTTCCCTGATGACCTCTTCTTCAAAACCTGTAGGGAACCAATTCGGATGTGATCGGATCACAAAAGAATGCTGACCAAATGGTTCGAAAAACAATCCCACCTTCTCCAGCTCTGTTTTATATTGTTCAACAAAAATTGCTTCCTGTTTTGAAAAGTCAAAGGTTAGTGGCAATAAAAGCTCCTGAGACTCGTTAGTCGTGCTTCCGAGCTTCGCTTTAAAGAATTCGTATTTAATCCGTTCTTGTGCAGCATGTTGATCTACCATATAGAGGCCATTTTCGTTTTGTGCCATAATATATGTCCCGTGTAGTTGTCCAATTGGATACATCATTGGTACACGAGGTTTGACTTGTTGTTTATCTTGTTGTTTATCATCTTCCGCATCTATTGAATTCTTAGGTGTATTAGCTGATATTGTTGGCACACTCGTTTCTTCACCAGAGGCATCATGCTCTGTTCCATCTGAATCATACGATGTACGAAACACTTCCGCAGTAGTACGCTCTTCGTCAGGTCTTTTTTCGCGAATGGTCCCTTCTTGATTCCAGGTCTGCTCGGATATTGTTTCAGCTTGCTTTTGTTCAAAATCCATCGTGTGCTGAATAGTTTTCTCTTTAGGCACGGAGGATTTTGTATTTAGCTCCGGGATTAAAGTTTGCTGCCTAAATTTTTGGCGAATTGCCTCTTCAATAAGGTGGAACAATTCTTTTTCTTTACTAAACCTTACTTCAAGCTTTGTTGGATGGACGTTTACATCAACAAGTATAGGGTCCATTGTGATTGAGAGAACTACGACAGGGTAACGTCCTATAGGCAATAGTGTATGATACGCTTTTAGGA
Organism: Oceanobacillus kapialis; assembly: GCF_044790185.1. Classification (GTDB taxonomy): domain Bacteria; phylum Bacillota; class Bacilli; order Bacillales; family Amphibacillaceae; genus Oceanobacillus_B; species Oceanobacillus_B kapialis. Next base: position 1,779,765 of record NZ_CP085256.1, on the reverse strand, counting down.
TAGATTGAGATAAAGGTATACTTCTAATATAGCGACCATTAATGACAGTAGAAATATAGCTTCTTGAAGCACGGGTCACCTCTGGTTTGGCAATGTAACCTTGAATCGAAAAATCTAAAGACTCTTGTTCTATTGGGAGCATTTGCTTCGCTATTCCCATACCGTAAACATTCGAAATAACCTGCAATAGATCACCAGTTCCAGGAGATTTAAACAAAGATTTGCCATTATGGGTTGCCTCAAACCGTATTTCAGGATGGGAAAGCGATAAGCGATTAAGCAGGTCTGTAATATGTCCCAGCTCTGTATGAATTGTTTTCATATACTTTAATCTAGCAGGTGTATTATAAAAAAGATCCTCTACTAAAATTTCCGTCCCTTTACGTGCATCACTTTTCCCCTTATGGGTAACCTTTCCACCTTCTAGTTGCAGCAGTGTACCCGCTTCTTCTCCTTGGGAGGTTTGAATGGTCAGTTTACTTACAGAGGCAATACTTGCTAAGGCCTCTCCTCGAAAGCCTAATGTTCTGACGTGAAATAAGTCGTTTTCATCTTTAATCTTACTAGTGGCATGGCGCAAAAAGGCTCGTTCACAATCTTCTGCTGACATACCGTCTCCGTTATCAGTAATTTTAACTTGTTGAAGACCCGCTTCTAAAATATCTATTTTTATCCATGTGCTATGTGCATCGATGCTGTTTTCCACAAGTTCTTTCACAACAGAAGCAGGCCGTTCCACTACTTCTCCAGCAGCAATTTTATTTGCTAACACATCAGGCATCTGCACAATGCTCATACTAACATCCCTTTCTCATTCACATCTTTTGCTTTGCTTGTTTTTGCAATTGATACAAGGTATTCATCGCGTCCATTGGCGTCATATCAAATAAGTCTAGTTCTTTTAACTGGTTTACTAGCTTTCCGTCTGCTTGAGAACCTACTCGATCATCTTTTGACGGAGCAGGATTTTCCTCCACAAAGAATGACAACTGATCAGAGGAAGCTTCATCTCGTTTATTAGTCTTTGCTGTTTCTTTTTCTTCCCCCTCAAGCTGTTGAAGGATAACATTAGCTCGTTTTATTAAGGCTTCTGGCAAGTTGGCAAGCTTTGCTACATGAATTCCATAGCTTTCATCTGCCGCACCATCCTTTATTTGGTGTAGAAAAACAACACTTCCCTCATGTTCTTCTGCACGCACATGAATATTTTTCAGGCGCTCCAAAGAATTTTCTAATGAGGTAAGTTCATGATAATGTGTGGAAAATAACGTTTTAGCATGAATATTATTATGAATATACTCTACGATTGCCTGAGCTAATGCCATGCCATCATATGTGCTAGTCCCGCGACCAATTTCGTCCAGTAATATTAAGCTCCTATCAGTGGCATGTGAGATCGCATGGTTCGCTTCAAGCATTTCTACCATAAACGTACTTTGGCCGGATACAAGGTCATCCGCTGCGCCAATTCGTGTAAATATTTGATCAAATACTAGCAACTCTGCTTCATCACATGGAACAAAGCAACCGATTTGCCCCATAATAACAGTGAGGGCGAGCTGGCGCATATAAGTGCTCTTCCCTGACATATTTGGCCCAGTGATAAGCAACATATTTTTCTCTGCATCAAGTGTCACATCATTTGGTACAAAGTTTCCATCCTGCATGACTTGTTCGACTACAGGGTGACGCCCCTTTTTAATTTCCAGCTTTTCTGAATGGAAGCTAGGGCGATTATAGTTATTCATTTCACTAACAGTAGCAAATGTCTGCAAAACATCAATTCTACTAACGATATCAGCCAAATACTGTATCTCTGGAATATGCTGTTTAATTTTTTCACGGATTTGTAAAAAGAGCTGGTATTCTAGATCAACACTTTTTTCTTCCGCTTCTAATATGAGTTGCTCTTTTTCTTTTAATTCTGGGGTAATAAACCTTTCCGCATTCGTTAGTGTCTGTTTACGCTCATATCGATTTTCTGGTAATAAGTGTAGATTCGCTCTAGTAACCTCAATATAGTAACCAAATACACGGTTATAGCCTATTTTCAACGACTTTATGTTTGTTTCCTGTTTCTCTTTCTGTTCAAGCTCAGCTATCCACTGCTTACCATTTCTTGAGGCATCACGATAAGTATCAAGCTGATCATGATAGCCATCTTTAATAATAGAACCTTCTTTTATCGATATTGGTGGATCATCTACCAAGCTTTCATTTAATAAGGCTACTAAATGCTCAGGATATTGGAGATCCTTCGCTAGATTCATAACCTCGCTCTGGTTAATCTGTAAAAGAGTGTCTTTAATAGCAGGTATTCTTTCTAAAGACTGCTTTAATTGTTGGAGGTCTCTTGCATTGACATTACCGAATGCAATTCTTCCCGCAAGCCGTTCAAGGTCATAAACAGATTTCAATGTTTCTCTTAAAGTATCTCTTTCTAGAAAATGCTCGTAAAAAGCAGCAACTGCTTCCAAACGTTCCTCGATTTTGTCCTTATGTAATAAAGGTCTTTCGAGCCATTTCTTCAGCGTACGTGACCCCATTGCTGTCACTGTTTTATCTAATACCCAAAGCAGACTTCCTTGCTTTCCCTTCTTCATGATCGTTTCTGTTAACTCTAAATTCCGTTTAGAATACATGTCTAAAGAAAGGTAATTCTTTCGGTTAATAATTTGCGCTTGTTGTAAATGATCAAGAGAACGTTTTTGTGTATCTTGCACATAGTTAAGAAGTCTGCTGAAAGCTGTCATGAAACGTTCGTCGTTAAGGTTCTCACTAAGATCCCGATACTCCGCACTGAATTTCACTTCGTCTTGATATGATAACGTCACCTGGAGCCTTGAACGCAATTGACTTTGCAAATCCTCAGGCAATGTCGAGGAAATGACTATTTCTCTAATAGGCTGGTTATAAAATTCATGAATAACTGCCTCAAAACCCTCTTCTATTAGAGCGAGTCTGTTTTCACCAGTAGATAAATCGTTGTATGCTATTACGTACGACCCATCCTCAAAATGAGAAAGACTTGCAATATAGTTGTTTTCTCCCTCTGTGAGCATAGTACTTTCCATGACGGTTCCTGGTGTGATAAGCTGCACCACTTCTCGTTTCACTACACCCTTAGCCGTCTTAGGATCTTCCACTTGTTCACATATCGCTACTTTATAGCCTTTTTCAACAAGTATTTTAATATAATTAGCTGCAGCATGGTAAGGAACTCCGCACATGGGAATCGGATTCTCTTGACTCGAATCCCTTTTGGTTAACGTTATTTCCAGCTCTCTAGCTGCTTCTATTGCATCATTAAAAAACATCTCATAAAAATCACCTAACCGAAAAAATAGAAAGGCATCTTTATAATCTGCTTTTATTTGTAAATATTGTTCCATCATGGGTGTATATTTTGCCATGTTTCATCCTCCAAAACCTATCCTAATACTATCGGTATTATAGCATACTTGCCCTCATGGATACGAATTTCCAATCGATACTTGTGAGCGATTAGAAATTCATTGCTTTTCATACTCAATAGCGACTTTTAAACAGAAAAAAATTACGAGAGAAGCTATCCCTCGTAATCTTCATTAGTCTTTATGGTGAAGAAAGTCTGGTTCCACTTGCTCCAATTCATCATCCGTCAATTCGTAATCCCAATCATCTTCATCATCTTCAAAGTTGTTTGAACTAGGATCTACACGGACAGCAATCTTTGTTTCTCCGATAATTTGAACAACAAATTCTCTTTCAATCTCGACGACAATTTTGTGTCCTTTGCTTGCAATCTTGCATTCCAGGCAATTTGGTTGCTGTGTAACCCTTGCAATTACATCAAATTCATCATTTATACATTTATCGTCCTTAACAGAAAGTGGGATAATGTCAGTATAGGTTACCCTTTCTGTTACGACCTCTGTTTTTGTATTATCATTAAAGGAATACCATACGTTGATATCATAGCTTCCATTGATTTCTACAGTGTCTTCAGATTTTTTCTTGGCATTGTATAAATGATTGATCACCCAGCACCCTAGAATGCTTGATGGTCTATGAGATGGTGTAATGGAATGAGAAGCTTGCGTGAACTTTTTTCCTTTTCCACAAACCGCTTTCGTAATGATTTCTCTATAGTCTTTTTCAAGAAAAGTCATAATTACTTTTACCTCCTCTTTTTTCATAGTCATTTTATGCAAGACAAATACCTAAAGTGCATAACGATTTATGAAAAAAGGAAAAGTCCACTTTTAAAGCCGGTTAACTGCATTATAAATAGATAAAGTGAAATTTCATGTGGTGGAGGTTTCTCTTATTCAACACCACATGTTAGTTGAACGAGTCGGACTAACTGGTAGTTGATCGCGGGGTTTTACTGCCAGTTATGGAGGGATAAAAAAAAGAGGAAGCAGAAAAGCCGCTTCCAAATTTAACTTAGTTACTACATCCTGTATTCTTTTTTATTTTTGAACCTGTTTCTCCTGCTAATAGATCTCCACCAGTTGATTCAATAACATTGTTCGTAACCTCTCTGGCAATTGTACCGGATACGAGCTGTAGTACATCATTCACCACTATTTGCGTTTCCTTAAATTCTTGTACAACCGGAATTTCGTCAATCTCATTTTGCAAACGGTCAATTTCTTCTTCAATGCGTTTTAATGCTTCTTTCTTTTCATATGCTTGGAAATTAACTGCCTGCTTCTGCAAGGCTTTAATTTTCGTTATTAATTTCTGTACTTTCTGGTTTTGGTTAATTTTTGCCTCAACCTGTTTAAAGCGATCAATCTCTTCTGTATTTGCAAGCATTGCAGCAAGTTTTTTTGCTTCATCCAATACTTGAGAGCGTGTATATTCTGCCATATTAATTCACCTCAACTGTGTTTTCCACCATTACACCATTTAAAGACCATGTTTTGGCTTCTGTTATTTCAACTTCTACAATACTACCAATCGCGGACTTAGGTCCTTTAAAGTTAACTAGCTTATTCTTTTCTGTATATCCCGCTAATACGTCAGGATCTTTTTTACTTTCTCCTTCGACAAGCACTTTTACCTTTTGGTATTGATAGGTTTTCATCGATTCAGCGGATTGCTTATTAACAAGTTCATTTAAACGATAAAGCCGTTTCTTTTTCACTTCTTCTGGGACATCATCTTTTTTCCTTGCAGCAGGAGTCCCTTCACGAGGTGAATAAATAAAGGTATAAGCAGCCTCAAACCCTACTTCTTCGACTAACGTCATCGTCTCTTCGAATTGTTCTTCTGTCTCATTAGGAAAACCAACGATGATATCTGTCGTTAATGTCGCGTTAGGCATTGCTTCCCGAATTTTTCTTACGAGCTCAAGGTATTCTTCTCTCGTATATTTACGGTTCATTTTTTTCAATATTTCACTGCTGCCGGATTGGACTGGTAAGTGGATGTGGTCAAGTAAATTTCCGCCCTTGGCTAATACTTCAATTAAACGATCATCGAAATCCCTTGGATGGGAAGTCGTAAAACGAACACGAGGAATATCGATCTTGTGAATATCATTCATTAAGTCACCTAAACCGTATGTGATGTCATCAAAGTCTTTCCCGTATGCGTTAACGTTTTGTCCTAACAACGTTACTTCCTGGTATCCTTGGGCAGCAAGATGACGAACCTCCTGAACAATATCCTCAGGTCTTCTGCTTCTTTCCTTCCCACGCGTCATAGGAACAATGCAATAAGTACAGAATTTATCACAGCCGTACATAATATTAACCCATGCCTTAATCTTCCCTTTTCTTGCTTTCGGAAGATTTTCTATTACGTCACCTTCTTTAGACCATACCTCAACAATTTTTTCTTTACCAAACATCGCCTCTTTTACAAGATGTGGTAAGCGATGGATATTATGTGTACCAAAAATAAGATCTACATGCTGATGTTTTTTTAGAATGCGGTTTACTACAGATTCTTCTTGGGACATGCAACCGCAAACACCTAAGATTAAATCAGGCTTTTCTAGTTTCAAAGGCTTCAAATGGCCAATTTCACCAAAAACCTTGTTTTCAGCATTTTCTCGGATGGCACAAGTATTTAAGAGAATAATGTCTGCTTCATTTGTATCAGAAGTTGATTCATATCCCATTTCCGTTAAAATACCAGCCATCACTTCCGTGTCATGCTCATTCATCTGACAGCCATATGTACGAATTAAAAATTTCTTCCCTTCACCGATACGCTCCATATCTTCTGGGATAGCAAAATCATAGTGGACGTTCACCTTATCCCTGCCACGTTTTCTTGCTTTATTTAAGTTAGGCGGTTCATAAGTCGTTTCAAAGTACTTTGCAAAATCAGCACTTGTTTTTTCACTCAAAGGCTTTTCCTGACCGGATTTTCTGTCCGCGGCATCTACCTGTTTAATTTGTGCCTGTTCTTTACGTTGCTGCTCATTCATGTAAAAGACTCCTTTCATGTACTACCCATTCAAACTATACCTATACATTATTACAGTATAAATGCAAAAAGCAAAATATACAATATTATTCAATAAAAGCATAGAGTGCCATTTAAAAACGTAGTGACTGGAAAGAATTGATGATGTCTTAAGTAAGGATGATTTGTGAAGTCGCCTAGTCTCGTATGTTTGAAGCTAAGCGGACAATAGCGCAGATTATATTGTCCCTGTCTCCTATTTATTCCGCCAGAACTGTCAGTAAGACCCAAGTGATCAACTGCAAGATTCGGTCAGCTTTGTCATTTTCTACCATAATAAAAACCTCCCTAGGTGGGAGGTAAGAATTTTTTATTCTTTTATCTCGGCTCTACAATAAGCTTAATGGCTGTTCTCTCTTCATTATCAATCATAATATCTGTAAACGCTGGAATACATATTAAGTCAACGCCACTAGGTGCTACAAACCCTCTCGCAATAGCTACAGCTTTCACCGCTTGGTTTAGTGCGCCTGCACCAATTGCTTGAATTTCCGCTGAGCCGCGTTCTCTTAGGACATTTGCAAGTGCGCCTGCTACTGAGTTTGGACTTGATTTAGCTGAAACTTTTAATACTTCCATTACTAGTACCTCCTTTATTTGCTATTGTAGTTCTATTGCTACTATATTCTTGGAGATGTTAGCTTATTACAGTATGAAGGAAAAATTCGAAAGAGTTCTATCGCCTACCCAAAAAACGGGTGATCTTCGTTGATCATGATCCTTTCTACTTTGGTAGCTTTTCCACTGCTATTATCAATTGTCACAACTAACCCGTTTAATTGTGTTCTTCCCTCTTTTGTAATTTCGAAACGTACTGGCATGGATGTTAGAAACCTTTTTATTACTGCCTCTCTATTCACACCAAGTATTCCGTCGTAGGGGCCAGTCATTCCAACGTCCGAAATGTATGCTGTCCCACCTGGGAGAATGCGTTCATCTGCAGTTTGCGTATGGGTATGAGTTCCTACTATAGCACTGACCCTCCCGTCCACATACCAGCCCATAGCTTGTTTTTCACTAGTTGCTTCGCCATGAAAATCAACAAATATAATATTCGTACGCTGTTTGGCTTCTTCAATAAGCGAATCCATCTTAAGAAATGGATCATCTATTACTGGCAGAAAGGTCCGCCCCTGCATATTAATAACGGCCACTTCTATCCCATTTATATTCACGTATACAATCCCTTTCCCCGGATTATTCTCAGGGAAATTTGCAGGACGAATCATATATTTAGCATCATCGATAAATTCAAAGATTTCTTTTTTATCCCATGTATGGTTCCCCATTGTAACCACATTGGTTCCCCATTCTAAAAACTGTTTATAAATTTTCTCTGTAATACCTTTACCAGAAGCAGCATTTTCTCCGTTAACAATAGTCATTGCTGGTCGATATTTCTCTTTTAATTTTGGTAAATACTCCTGAACCATATCTCTCCCCGGAGAACCTACTACATCGCCAATAAAAAGTATTTTCATAAATCCTTCATCCTATCTCTATTAGATATCTTTAGTTTTTCACATATAAATTCGCTTGTCAAAAAAACAGCTAGCCTAAAAGCTGCCGCTATGAATACTATCCTTTTTACTCTTTTGGATCAATATAAAAAAGCGGTCTTATGACCGCTTTTTTGTAATCAATTTGCTATTTAGCATACTCTACTGCTCTCGTTTCCCTAATTACCGTAACTTTTATGTGTCCCGGATAATCAAGTTCACCTTCAATTCGTTTTCGAATGTCTCTAGCGATTCGAACAGATTCAATATCATCAATTTCATCAGGTTTCACCATAATACGTATTTCTCTACCTGCCTGGATTGCAAAGGATTTTTCGACTCCTGTAAATGACTCGGAAATCTCCTCCAGCTTCTCCAGCCTCTTGATATAATTCTCAAGTGTCTCACTTCTTGCACCAGGTCTAGCAGCAGATAGTGCATCCGCAGCAGCAACAAGCACAGAAATAATAGAGGTTGGCTCCTCGTCTCCGTGGTGGGAGGCAATTGAGTTAATGACAACTTCGTGTTCTTTATACTTCATCGCTAGTTCTTTTCCGATCTCAACGTGGCTTCCTTCTACTTCATGATCGATAGCTTTCCCGATATCATGTAGTAATCCGGCTCTTCTAGCCAATGTCTCATCCTCACCTAATTCAGCAGCAAGCAAACCAGATAGGTAAGCTACCTCTGTTGAGTGCTTAAGGACGTTTTGTCCATAACTTGTCCGATATTTCAGTCGACCGAGAATTTTAACAAGATCCGGATGGAGGCCATGCACACCCACTTCAAAAGTGGTTTCCTCACCGATCTCTCTTATATATTCGTCTATTTCGCGTCTAGACTTATCAACCATTTCTTCGATTCTCGCTGGATGTATTCTACCATCTTGAACGAGTTTCTCAAGCGCTAAACGGGCTGTCTCACGACGAATTGGGTCAAACCCAGATAATATTACCGCTTCCGGTGTATCATCAATAATTAGATCAATTCCGGTTAACGTTTCCAACGTCCGAATATTACGTCCTTCTCTTCCAATAATACGACCTTTCATCTCATCATTTGGAAGATTCACGACAGAAACAGTTGTTTCCGCAACGTGATCGGCCGCACAACGTTGAAGAGCAAGAGAAAGAATATTTTTCGCCTTCTTGTCAGCTTCTTCCTTAGCACGATTTTCAGCTTCTTTAATCATAAGCGCGGAATCGTGTGCAACATCTTTCTCAATACGTTCTAAAATAACCTGTCTAGCCTGGTCGGTCGTGTATCCTGAAATGCGCTCAAGCTCTGTTTGCTGCTCATGCTTCATAGCTTCCACTTTGCTTTCCATTTCTTCAATTTGTTGTTGTTTTTCTGTTAGTGACTGTTCTCTCTTCTCTAACATGAGCTCACGCTTGTCTAATGTATCACTTTTTCTGTCCAGATTTTCTTCTTTTTGCATCAGACGATTTTCTTGCTTCTGTACATCTAAACGACGTTCTCGCAACTCTTCTTCTGTCTGCTGACGAAGCTTATGATTTTCATCCTTCGCTTCAAGAAGTGCCTCTTTTTTAGCGGCATCTGCATTTCGATGTGCCTCATCTACTATTTGTTTTGCTAAGGTTTCTGCACTGGAAATCTTAGCTTCAGCAATAGATTTACGAATCAGATAACCAACAACAATACCGACGATTAGGAGCAAAATGGAGATGATGATTATAAAGAAAGGATTGTCCATAATTTCACCTCCTATTGCTATTAAATTTTTCAAGTCATTATTGTCGGCATGTACCGTTTTTCAAATGCAATAGAACAATAATTCATTTAATATAAATTATAAATTTATACATGTTCAATTTTAATTGTCTATATTAGGAATGTCAAGGAAACGTCACAAAGTATTTACCTTCCCCGTAATAATAAGAAAGAAACCTTCAAGATTAATTACTAACATTAATCTTATTAGATAACTAGAATTGCTTTATCCCACCTTAACTGGCAGTAAGGCCCCGGGGATAAACTGCCAGTATAGGTCCGATTCGTTCAACTAACATTTGGTGGGGAGGAAGGAACCCCCACCCCCCACCAAATGAAGTTTTACTTTATCCCACTTTTAAAAGGGAATTAATTATTTGTCTTGGTTAATGTATATTGATCATGCATTACTAAATTAAAGAAAGTCGAAAAGATTTAAATTAAATCTTTTCGACTTTTATAAGTGTGTGCAGCGTATATACGATGCCTAGTTAGTCAGTGGACAAAAATCAAAGATTAAACGTCCAAGCTTCCTTGGCCAACCTCTTCTTCTTCTTCCTCTGGTTCCTCATCCAGCTTATAATGCAGGCGTACAGCATCGTGGATTTCAGCCATTACTTCTGGATTCTCTTTTAAGAATTGTTTCGCATTTTCACGACCTTGCCCTAGTCTTTCTTCGTTATAAGAATACCAAGCACCGCTTTTTAGAACAATATCTAAGTCTGAACCAATATCCAGAATTTCTCCTTCTTTAGATATCCCCTCACCATACATAATATCTACTTCTGCCTGTTTGAATGGTGGTGCTACTTTATTTTTAACTACTTTAATTCTGGCTTTATTACCCATAATGTCGTTACCTTGCTTCAAAGTCTCTGCACGGCGAACTTCTAGTCTAACAGATGAGTAGAATTTAAGTGCACGTCCACCGGGAGTTGTTTCAGGGTTACCGAACATAACACCTACTTTTTCACGGATTTGGTTAATAAAGATGGCGGTAGTTTTAGACTTATTGATTGCCCCAGATAACTTTCTAAGTGCTTGGGACATAAGACGCGCCTGTAGACCAACGTGAGAGTCCCCCATTTCTCCCTCAATTTCCGCTTTTGGTACAAGGGCAGCTACTGAGTCTACTACCACAATATCAACTGCACCACTTCGTACAAGTGCTTCCGCTATTTCTAATGCTTGCTCCCCAGTATCCGGCTGGGATAACAGCAACTCGTCAATATTTACACCAAGTGCTCTTGCATAGATTGGGTCCAGTGCATGCTCTGCGTCAATAAAAGCAGCTTGTCCACCTTTACGCTGAGCCTCTGCAATTGCATGTAATGCTACAGTTGTTTTACCAGATGATTCTGGACCATATATTTCAATAACTCGTCCTCTAGGATAACCACCAATGCCTAAGGCAACATCCAACGCCAATGAACCACTTGGAATGGTCGCAATTTTTCTTTGCTCCTGCTCCCCAAGTTTCATGATCGAGCCTTTACCAAATTGCTTCTCTATTTGTCTCAACGCCATATCCAACGCTTGTTTTCTATCACTCACAACGTATTCCTCCTTCAACTCTTCTAGTTATATCATACATTGTTTTTTGGTTTTTGCCAAGCGAAAAACGAATAAATGTTCCCCTTTTTTATAAAGGGTTAAAGGATGGAAATTAAATTATACAGCCTATTGGCCGACTTAAAAATAATTTATCTACCTTCATAGGTTACTCAACAGTAGATTTTATATATAAATAAAGAAATTCTAATCCTTTTAGTGTAGCTCTATGCCTTATTGTATCTCGATCACCTAATAAGTTGTACTCCCTTGTTTCATGTCTATTATTCTCACGATCGTATATTGAAACAAAAACAGTTCCTGGTTGCTGATTTTCAACCACTCCCGGTCCAGCAACACCGGTAAAGGAGATTCCATAGGAACTATCAAGAAGATTACTTACCTTTTCAGCCATTTGCTCTGCACACGCCTGTGAGACTGTCCCATTTTTCTTCATTACTTCTTGTGATACGCCAAGTACGTCTCGCTTTACATTCGTGGCATAGCATACGATAGAGCCTTTGAAGGTATCTGAAGCACCTGGAATAGAGACTAATTTGTCTGCAAACATTCCACCTGTAAGACTCTCCGCAGCGGAGACGTTTTTGCCTGTGGATTGTAATAACTCCATTATTTGCTGTTCAATTGTTTGCTCGTTAATCCCTAGCATGTATGAACTAAGTCGCTCTTCCACTTTTTGCTTGGTTACGTCTAGTAACTTATCTGCCTCTATTTCAGAACTGTGTCTGGCCGTTAATCGAATAACAACGCCACTGTCTTGTGCAAGGGGAGCAATCGTTGGGTTGTCTTGATTTTGTATTAGATCATACAATTCATGTTCAAGCTGTGATTCACCAATCCCAACAAACTTTAAAACCATTGATTTAATAATCTGCTTCTCCCCTAGTAATCCCTGTAAATAAGGAAAAACAGATTCACTTGCCAAATTCTTCATTTCACGAGGAACACCAGGAAGGAATACCCACGTCCTGCCTTCAAAAGAAACGATCATACCAGGAGCCATTCCAGTCTTGTTATTTAAAACTGTCGCACCTCGAAATACCCGGGCTTGTTTCCGGTTATTCGGTGTCATAGTCGACCCTCGTTTTTCGAAAAACGCGGTTATTTTCTCCATAGAAGGGCTGTGTTCTTCAATATCCATGCTAGACATGGCTTGAAAAGCCTCTCTTGTTAAATCGTCATCTGTTGGTCCTAAGCCACCTGTGACAATCACGACATCTGAACGTGTATGTGCTTGTCGGAATACTGTTTCCACACGTTGTAAATTGTCGCCAACAACAAGATGATGGTAGACATTTATCCCTACGGAAGCTAGTTGTTGTGAAAGCCATTGTGCATTTGTATTAGCAATTTGGCCAAGCAATAATTCTGTTCCGACGGCAATGATCTCTGTTTTTAATTGTTTCATTACTTAGAATCCCTCATTACATGCCAGTTTTTAATAAAATAGTCGACACCGGAAATAACGGTGAAGAGAAGTGCTGCATATAACATGACAGTCCCCATAGGGAAACCGATATAAGAAAATGGAAATTGATGTAAAAGCAATATGGCAATTGCAATCATTTGAGTAGCTGTTTTAAGCTTACCCATGCTTCCAGCAGCAAGAACGATACCTTCCCCTGCTGCTACTAGACGGAGACCAGTAACAGCAAATTCTCTACTTATAATTATAATGACAAGCCAAGCAGGCGCCATGCCCATTTCAACTAAAAGAATTAATGCTGCTGAAACAAGAAGCTTGTCAGCCAGCGGGTCTAAAAATTTACCCAAATTCGTAACAAGGTTATATTTACGAGCGTAATGTCCATCCACCCAATCTGTTGCAGCTGCCACAATGAAAAGCAAAGCAGCAATAAAATGTGAAAAAGGTAATTCTGTATCCCCAATATCCCACGTTCCCCAATTAAACGGGATACTCAGTAAAATAATAAAGATAGGGATTAGTAAAATTCGTGAAATCGTAATTTTATTTGGTACATTCATTGGTACATCCTCCTATGACAATTACATAATGCATATGCTATAAGTGATAAAACCCTTCCGTTAGAACGATAAAGGAAGGGCTTCTTAAGATTATTCTGTTTACTGGTTTATTTCTAACCAAATATCTTGGCGAACTTTGGAAGTGGCGTCAACTGGATATTCCATTTCCACTCCATTTATCGTAATGGTAAGAATTGATGCATTCCCAATTTTAAAGAACACACGTTCTTTTTCACTCAGGTCCAACTCTAGAGGAGATTGTTCACTTGAGAACATTCCTTCCGTAAAGAGTGTCTCCCCATCTTCTGATTCCACAAGCAGCCAGGTGTCCCCCTCCGCTTCCAACGTGGCAGTTACTTCTTCTCCAGCATTCTCTAAAGCAATTGTTGATTCAGGTGTTGTGCCAGTTCCTTCCTCTACTACTGAGAAGGAAGTTTCTGGTTGATTGTTTTCTTGCCCTTCTTCATCCTGGTTGGATTCGTCGGAAGAAGTTGATTCACCATTTTCTTCGTTGGTGTTCTCTTCTTCATTATTCGATGTATTTTCTTCAGACTCTTCCGGATTTGTTATAATGATGTTTTCTTCTTCATTATTTTGTGTATTGCCTTCATCATTACTCATAGACTCCTGAAGAAAATACCATGCTGCAAAAAGGATACCAATAACAAGAATGATCGTTATAATTGTAGGTAATAATGAAGAGTTTGAACTACTTTTTTCTGTATTAGCAGATCTACGTGTTCTCTGCATTCTCGTATACTGAACTTCTTCCTGTTCTTCAGTCTTAGGCACTTCCTCTTTATACTCTTCTAATAACTCATCAGGATCAAGCCCAACAGCATTCGCATACTCTTTAATAAATGCACGAGCATAAAACTTTCCAGGTAAAACTTTCATATTCCCTTCTTCAATTGCCACCAAATACCGTTTCTGTATTTTAGTGGATTCCTGAAGGGATTCCAGAGAGATATTCTTCGCTTCTCTCGCTTCCTTTAACCGTACACCGATTTCCATAAATAACACCATCCATTTTAAAAATCAAACATTGAAAAGCCATTATCCTGACTAAATTCCTGCCTTTCAATCGGCTCATATGTAATTTCTTCATCTTCGTGACTCCGAAGTTCAATGATATAATCGAAATCATCTATTTTATACTCTGTTGCTTGAACAAAAATATCAGGATGCTCCACTACCTTCACAGAAGGAAGTTGCATGACCTCACGTATGAGCTGCCAGTGCTGTTCGTTCGCTCTTTTTTTCGAGACGACGCCGTCGATAATATAGACATTCTCCGGATTATATTCGCCTTCAATAAGCTTACTGCGAACAGTTTGTTTGAGTAACGTACTTGAAACAAATAACCAACGTTTGTTTGCACACACGCTTGCTGCTACAATCGATTCCGTTTTCCCAACACGCGGCATCCCTCGTATCCCAATTAGCTTATGACCTTCTTGCTTGTATAATTCAGCCATGAAATCAACAAGCAAACCCAATTCATCTCTAACAAAGCGAATCGTCTTTCGATCATCTACATCTCGATGAATATATTTGCCGTGTCTAACAGCCAATTTATCACGTAGTTTAGGCTTTCTAATTTTTGTGACGTTAATCGTATCCATCGTTTGTAAAATCGTTTTAAGCCTTGTAATATTCTCATCATATTTCGATAAAAGAAGCATACCTCTGCGGGAGTTTTCGACACCATTTATGGTGATGATATTGATCGAAAGCATCCCTAGCAGGGACGAAATATCACCAAGTAACCCAGGTCGATTAATTTGAATTTCGTATTCTAGATACCATTCTGTTCTCTCCATAAGATTACTCCTTAGACACTAGGATCCAAATTACTTTCAAGCTTTTCTCTCTATATAATAAATGATTTTTACGAAAGTGAAAAGAGATTACCTTGTATATATATAAATAAAGTTAGAAAATCGAAAACTTCTCGGGCAGGAACCTGCCAATTATTATGAACGAATAGGGTAAAAGGCCTATCAAACAAAAACAAAAAGAAAAAAGAATTGCATTTTATTACTACAATTCCTTTTTCTTCTTTACTATGGTTACCTTATTACTTTTGCACAAGCTTGATCATTGTGTTGGCAAGAGCTTGCTGTTCTTGTTCGGAAGCTGCATTCCAAAGTTCTCTCAGTACAGCCTCTTCTGGGTTCTTAGCATCAACGCTTTGGGAAAGATAGTCTCCCACTTCTTGTGCCACACTTTGGATCGTTTTTTCACTCATACCTTGCTGCTGCGCCTGTTGTAATTTATCCGATAAGAAACCTTTCCAGGAATCAAAGTTATCCAATACTGACATATAAATGCCTCCTTCCATTTTATACACCTATAGTATTTGATGAATAGCAGGCTTTATACATAAATTATATCCGTTCACCAACCACCAGTCATGTTAATGATCTCACCATGAATGTAGGGGGCATGTTTGTCGAGCAAAAACAATACTACATTAGCAATTTCCTCTGGTTTACCGGCTCGCTGTAATGGTATTTCTTCCATTATGGCTTCTTTTTCAACTAATTCCAATTGTTGATTCATTTTTGTCTCAATAAAGCCAGGGCTTATCCCATTGACAGAAACACCAGATGGCCCTACCTCTTTTGCCAGGGCCTTTACAAAGCTGTTTTGAGCTCCTTTTACCGATGAGTATACTACTTCATTGCTAGCACCATCTCTTCCCCAAATGGACGTGATAAAA
Organism: Oceanobacillus kapialis; assembly: GCF_044790185.1. Lineage (GTDB taxonomy): Bacteria > Bacillota > Bacilli > Bacillales > Amphibacillaceae > Oceanobacillus_B > Oceanobacillus_B kapialis. The sequence goes on along the minus strand of NZ_CP085256.1, from coordinate 1,763,787 downwards.
ATAATATTACCGGCGTTTTTTTGGATCATAGAAGGTAGCAAATGCTTCGTAATCACCCACGGAGCTTTTACATGGAGGGAAAGCATCTCATCCATTGTCTTCTCTGGCGTTTGCTGAAACACGCCGAATTGAGCTCTCCCACCAGCAAAGATAATACTATCGACTGAGTAGGCAAGCTTTTCAATAAAATTCTCTATACCAGTCGGATCAGCAAGGTTTGCTTCCATAATATCTAGAACAGCTTCTGTTCTAGATTGTCTTCTAAATTGAAATAAACGTGCTACATTCTGATTGCCATGTAAAAGTAACGAATAACCGTTCATTGCAAGTTTCTCTGCAATGGCGATTCCAATATCACCACTGGCGCCAATAATTAATACATTCTTCCCCATACGATCCCCTTATTTGTTTGTAATGACGTGGGTTGCTAATTGTTGTTCCTTAATCCACTGCTTTAAGAATGTATTCGCATCCTCCAGCTTCAATGCTTGAATATCAGGAATAAGATTAAAGAAATCAATCCCCAGCATATGATAATGGGTGTATTTACTTGCAATAAATTCAAGTGAATTCATAGCTCTAAGTAATTGTCCTATTTTTTTCTTTTTCATCCTGGTGAAATCTTCTTCCGCTAACCCATTATTTTGGGTAGTTCGTAACATTTCCTTTACTTTACTAGCAAAAGCTTCTGGATCTTGTGTATTGCTGCCAATAAGTGTATAACCAAAGTTTCTTTCAAGATTTGTCTCATAAAAAAAGCTATCATCAATTAGCTCCGCATGATACAATTCCTGATAGAAATCTCCACCCTTTGAAAAGTAATGATCCATTATCATATCTAACAATATATCCCGCTTAATAAAATCTTCTTTTGATAAGGATGAGATAGATTCTTTAATTCCGATAGTACATTTAGGAACAGAAACCTCCATTGTTTGTTTTGTTTCTTTTTGGGCTACTTCCATCTGTTCATTAGGAAATACCCTGTTAAGTTCATTCATTTTTTCAAAGGACTTTGCCTGTTGGTTTCTTTCAATCAAGTCCATCATAGAATCGGCCGCGAAGTTTCCTGCCAAAAAGAAAACCATATTTTCTGGATGGTAAAAAGTATTGTAACAGGTATACAAATCATCCTTTGTAATAGTATTAATGGAGTCTACCGTTCCTGCTATATCCACATTTACAGGATGTTCTTTAAACATACTTTTTATCGTACCCATGAAAGATTGCCAATCAGGTTGATCATCGTACATTTTTATTTCCTGTGCGATAATTCCTTTTTCCTTTTCCACAGATTTCTCAGAAAAGTACGGGTCTTGTACAAAGTCTAGAAGTGTTTCTACGTTTTTTTCAATATAATTGGTTGCTGAAAATAAATAGGCTGTCTTTGTAAAGGAAGTATAAGCATTTGGTGAAGCCCCTTGCTTGCTAAAATCCGCAAAAACGTCTCTGTCTTCTTTTTCAAAAAGTTTATGCTCTAAGAAGTGAGCAACCCCTTCTGGAACAGTCACTTGTTCTCTTTCCCCAATCGGTGTAAAGGTAAGATCAATTGACCCGTAATTTGTTGTAAACAAACCATATGTTTTAGCCATTTCCTGTCTCGGCAGTAAAAACACTGTAAGTCCATTATCTAATTTCTTCGAATAAAGTGTTTCTGAAATATCTTCATACACCTGCTTATTCATTTGCATCACCATCCTTGCTTGTTAGAAGATAAAGGGTATCCGGTTCAATTTTCTCTGCTGCTGCTATTACCTCTTCCCGCTTTACGGCCTTAATTCCATTGATTAACTGCTCAGGAGTTCTTTGTTTATCAGCAAGCACTTGCTGGTAAAGCAATTCTACGAGACCCTGGGGATGATCCAGTGTTTCCCGAAGCTGATTAATGATTAAATCTTTTGTCTCTTCTAACTCATCATTAGAAAAATCGCCTTTTTTCATTGCTTCCAGCTGTTCATTCATAATATCTCTCGCTTTTTCATAATCCTTAGGTGCGATACCACTAAACACAACTAATAGACCCTTTTGACTTTCAAGTCGAGAAGACGCATAATAAGCTAAACTGTTTTTCTCTCTAACATTAATAAATAATTTGGAGCTTGGAAAACTTCCAAAGATCCCATTAAAAACCTGCAAGGCCAAGTAGCCTTCATCTCGATACGTACAATTCGTACGGTATCCAATATGCAGTTTAGCTTGTTGGATGTTTTCATTTTCCACTACTTCTGTATACTCACGTGATACACCTTCAACACTCAAAGTGGTTTCTCGGCGAGAAGTATTTGACTGTTCTCGTTTCAATTTTTCTAAAAGCTGTTTTTGGATATCTTCCTCCTGAAAATCTCCCTGTATATAAACGTCCAATTGATCTTCCGCGATAGCGCTTTTATAATAATTAAATAAATTTTCAGGCGTAATGTCTGTGAGATCCTCCTGGTAACCGTGTACATGAAGGGCATATGCTTCCCCTTTACACATTTCATCAATTAAGCGCATATTAGCATAGCTCATTTTATCATCTTTAATTGCATTAATCTTTTGCTTGAGCGTATCCTTTTCACGTTTTAAGACTGTTTGATTAAACGCCTCATTTTCTACGTTTGGTTCAAAAAGGAGCTCTCGTAGTAAAGTAATCCCTTCCTTTATAATAGACGATTCGTTCGGAATAAACTTTTCATTTGGAACCTCCAAGCGAAAGCTTATAACATGCTGTTCACCTTTTTTTGCCCCATCAACTGAGAGAACTGCCCCATATAAATCATCCAGCTTTCTTTGTAGCTCCTTTTTACCTGGATAATTACGTGTTCCTTGTTGCAAAACGTAGGGAAGTAGTGCTCGTTTTGTAATTGTGTCCCTTTCAAGCGGTGCCTTCAGCTTGGCAACAATATTAATTGTTTTGTATTTGTTGTTGTGAATATAATGTAAGTTTAAACCATCTGCTCGAATAACTTTTTCTTCGACAGCTTCCATCCAGTTTTCCTCCTGTTCTTTTTGTTACAATTTTTCGTACGTAAGTATTCTGTTCATTTTTACCAATTGTAATCCATTATATAACATAAGAGCAAGCGCACATATTTTATGGTTTTAGTAAGAAGTGAAAGTCATTGCTGTTCTCTTTTTTATTATTAAAGTAAAGTAGCTATTAAGTAAAAATTATACGCACCTCATTATACTGCCCTAAAGGAATAAAAAAAATCTGACTTGCAACTGAATGCAAGCCAGATTTAAGAAATTATCTACTACCTTTAATATAAGGCTCTCCATTAGCTCTGGGTGCTACAGAGCGGCCAATAAAGCCTGCTAAGGCAAGGATTGTAAGCACGTAAGGCGCAATAAGGAGAAATACTTGTGGTACATCCTCCAGTAATGGAATTCCCGCGCCAATTACGCTCAAACTTTGAGCAAACCCAAAGAACAGAGCCGCTCCCATTGCTCCTAATGGATGCCATTTACCAAATATAACTGCCGCTAAGGCCATGAATCCTTGACCAACAATGGTAGCATGTGAGAAATTGAGTGCAATCGTTAAGGCAAATACAGAACCACCCAATCCACCAAATGCTCCAGATATAATGACAGCTACATACCGCATCTTTGTTACACTAATTCCATTGGTATCTGCTGCCATAGGATGTTCACCCACAGCACGGAGCCTTAAACCAAAAGGTGTTTTATACATAATATACCAAGAGAGAAGTGCTAAAAGAATGGAGACATAAGAAATAACATAAACACCTTCAAAGAAAATCGGACCAATGACAGGTATATCAGATAGCAACGAAATGTCTGTTGTATAAAACGGCTGGGAAACCATATCCGTCTGTCCCTTACCATACCACTGTTTTGTTAGAAAAATACCAAGCCCTAATGCCAGGAAATTAATTGCAACACCACTAACGACTTGATCTGCTCGAAACGAGACAGCAGCGACAGCATGAATAACTGAGAAAATTGCCGAGACGACCATCGCAACAAGGATAGATACCCACGGAGTCCAGGGGCCTAAAACATCTGCGAAGGTTAAATTAAACACAATCCCAACAAAAGCTCCCATCACCATGAGTCCTTCGAGGCCGATATTTACGACACCAGACCTTTCACTAAACACTCCGCCTAGCGCTGTAAAAATAAGTGGCGCAGAGAAGAAGAGTGCTGGCGGAATAACCTGTGCTAATAACTCAATAAACCCCATCTATTTCTCCCCCTTTTTAAAACGAAGCAATACCCAGCGAATAATATAGCTCGATGCCACAAAGAAAATAATTAGCGCAATAATAATATCAACAAGTTCATTTGGTACACCGGCTTCTGTTGGCATGTTTAATGCTCCTACCTTTAAAGCCCCGAAAAGAAATGCTGCTAAAATAACCCCAATTGCAGTATTCGCTCCTAATAAAGCAACCGCTATTCCATCAAAGCCAAGATTGGTAAAGCCTGAGCTAACGGACATATTTCCATATGTTCCTAACCCTTCCATTGCACCGGCAAGCCCTGCAAATGCACCAGAAATGACCATTGCTAAGATGATGTTACGCGATACATTCATTCCGGCGTATTTTGAAGCATGCTGGTTAAAACCTACTGATTTTAACTCATATCCGATAGAAGTACGTTCAATTATGAACCACATTAAAACAGCTGCGAATACAGCAATTAATATTCCATAGTGCATTCTGGAAAAGAAAGTTAAATTTTGCAGCCATTCCGATGAAAGAGAAGCTGTAGCGGCAATTTTTTCTGTTTTATCTTGATTGTCTGATAGAACGGAACGAATTAACGCATTTGAGCTGTATAATGCAACATAGTTAAGCATAATGGTAACAATAACTTCATGTACCCCAAGTCGAGCTTTTAAAAGGCCGGGAATAAATCCCCAAATGGCACCAGCCAGTGCTGCTACGATAACAGCTAATGGAAGATGTATGTACATAGGTGCGTCAAAGGAGATGCCGACCCATATTGCGGCCAGCCAACCAACTATTACTTGCCCCTCTGCCCCAATATTAAATAATCCAGTTCTAAACGCAAACGCTACTGCTAAACCGGTAAGGATGTACGGTGTTACCTGGCGAATCGTTTCCCCGACAAAATACATGTCCCCAAAGGCACCTTCCCATAATGCAGCATACCCTTCAATTGGATTGTAACCAAAGGCTAGCATGATAATTGCACCAGAAAGGAGACCTATTATGACCGATATTATCGGAACCAATAAGTTAAACATTTTATTCGAGGTCATCTGTAACACCTACCTTTTCTTCTGCACTTCCGGCCATTAACAATCCAAGCTTCTGTTCATTTGTGTTTTCAGGTTTTACATCCGCTACGATTTTCCCGTCGAAAATAACAGCGATACGATCACTTACATCAAGAATTTCATCTAACTCAAAAGAGACAAGTAGAATTGCTCTGCCTTTATCCCTTTCTTCAATTAGTTTTTGATGAATAAATTCAATTGCTCCTACATCGAGTCCACGCGTTGGTTGGGCAGCAATCAACAGATCAGGTGAACGGTCTACTTCCCGGCTAATGATGGCTTTTTGCTGGTTTCCGCCGGACAAAGCACGGGCTTTGGTATACACACTTGGTGTCCGTACATCGTATTCCTTTATTAATTTTTCAGCCTTTGCATAAATTTCTTGGTAGTTCAGTACTTTGTACTTGGAATATGGCTTTTGGTAATACGTCTGCAGTACAATATTTTCACCAATTGGAAAATCAAGTACTAATCCAAATTTATGTCTATCCTGTGGTATATGTCCAACACCATTCTCCGTAACTTTTCGTGGTGATAGATTGGTAATGTTCTTGTCATTTAGAGTAATGGAACCTTTTTGTGATTTTTTTAAACCTGTAATGGCTTCAATTAGTTCACTTTGTCCGTTACCATCAACGCCAGCAATCCCAACAATTTCACCAGCTCGCACTTCCAAATCTAATCCCTTCACCATTTCAACTTTTCTTGAATCCTTCACATGCAAGTTCTCTATTTTCAAGACAGTTTCCTTTGGGTGAGCAGGTGATTTTTTTGTTTTAAAGGAAACATCTCTTCCAACCATTAAAGATGCAAGCTCATCAACAGACGTATTTTCTACATTTACAGTCCCTATCCCTTTTCCTTTTCGAATTACGGTACATCGATCACATACTTGCATAATTTCTTTAAGCTTATGTGTAATTAATATAATCGATTTACCTTCTGCAATGAGGGATTCCATGATTTGCATAAGCTCAGTAATTTCCTGAGGGGTAAGTACCGCAGTAGGTTCATCAAAAATTAGAACCTCCGCACCTCGATATAACGTTTTCAAGATTTCCACTCTTTGTTGCATTCCCACTGAAATATCTTGGATTTTCGCGCGGGCGTCTACTTTGAGGCCATATTTGTTAGAAAGCTCTTGTACTTCTTTTTCAGCTTTACGTAGATCGATTTTCCCCATTGAAGTAGGTTCAGAACCTAAAATAATGTTCTGCGTAACTGTAAATGGCTCCACTAACATGAAATGCTGATGAACCATTCCAATGCCATAATCATTTGCGACATTAGGATCAGTCATATTTACCTTTTTCCCTTTAACCTTGATTTCCCCTTTTTCAGGCTGGTAGAGGCCAAAAAGTACATTCATTAATGTTGATTTACCTGCACCATTCTCTCCTAGCAATGCATGAATTTCACCTTTTTTAAGCTGAATAGTGATGTCATCATTTGCTATGATCCCTGGGAATTCTTTTCTTATATGAAGCATTTCAACTACATAATCCACTACCTTCAACCTCCTTTATGAGCAGAATAGTCTGAATAAAATCACCACACGGAAAATGAAGATCGCCAACTCAAGGGAGCAGATTATGGTACCCTTCAGTTGAAGATCTTCCTAGTAAATGAAATATAATGATGATTTATGGTCTACTCGTCCACCGATAGAATGAAAAGCGGCCGTGAGCGATGAGCTATTCTTTTTTAACAATTTTGCGATTTAAAATTTTGAAAAAAGGCTGTTGAACAGCCTTTTTCCTTTGTTAAGATCTTATAATTCTTCTTCAAATGCTTTTAGCTCATCACGAGTTTGAGGGACCTTTACATCACCATTAGTAATTTTGTCTCTCCACTCTTGAACAGCTGAAGCAATTTCTTCTGTGTAAGCTTCTGTATTTGTATCGGCAATTCCAATTCCTTCATCTTGTAGTCCAAATACAAGTACCTCTCCACCAGGGAATTCACCATTTAGTCCTAGATTACTTACTTCTTGAACAGCAGTATCCACACGTTTCACCATAGAAGTAAGGGTTACATTATGGTCACCAATAGCTCCTTCTTCATATTGGTCACGGTCAACCCCGATCACATAGATCTCTCTATCTGGATCTTTTTGTTTTAAATCTTTAGCTTGAGCAAATACACCATTACCAGCAGCACCCGCAGAATGATAGATAATATCAGCACCATCATTATACATACGTGTTGCGATTAATTTTCCATCTGCAGCAGAACTGAAGTTACCTACATACTGGATGTCCACTTCGATATCAGGGTTTACAGATTTTGCACCTGCAACAAATCCAGCTTCAAACTTATTAATCAATTCAGAATCCACACCACCAACAAATCCTAGCTTATCTGTATTGGTTTTCATTGCTGCCGCTACTCCGGTAAGGAAAGAACCTTCATGCTCAGCAAACGTAATACTTGCTACGTTTGGTGCTTCAACTACCGTATCAACGATGGCGAAGTCGTTATCTGGATTTTGTTCTGAAATTTCTTTAATGGCATCTTCAAGTAAAAATCCGATACCGAAAACTAGATCATAGTCATTACGTACAAGTCTAGTCATGTTTGGAAGATAATCAGATTCGTCTTCAGACTGTGCATAGTCAAATCCGGCGCCTTTTGAAAGGCTATGCTCGTCGCCCCATGCTTTTAGACCTTCCCATGCAGATTGGTTAAAAGACTTATCGTCAACGCCACCTTCATCTGTAACCATCGCGACAGTATAATCTGCAGAACCTTCGTCCGAGGAACCTTCTCCGTTACTTTCTCCTCCAGAAGTTTCTTCACCGCCACCACATGCTGCTAATACAGGGCCAAGACTTATGATTAATGCAAACAACCAAATAAACTTACGATTTTTCAACATTGAAACCCCCTATTTTTCTAGAAATATTTTGAATTTAAAGCCTATAGAGTTTACTAGTTTTGCACCACCTCCTAAAATGCTAGATCATTAACATTACATTCGTTTTCGCAGTACATGGAAACTAAACACATCAGAGCGAAAATAATTTGCTGAATAAAGCACAGGCTCATCTTCCTCTGTATAATGCATTTGTTTTAATAATAGGAGAGATTGCTCTGGCTCACAGTTAAGAATACTATAAATTCTTTCATGATAACTCACAGGTTCAATATACGTCACAGCATATGCCACCCGTTTATTCGTATATTCCTCTAGTAATTGAAACAGGGAATCTTCTTCGTGCACTCGCTCTAGTGGGACCAAGTATTCCGGAATTTTATCTATACAAAACACAACTGGTTTGTTGTCAGCTGTTCTAACGCGCTCAATTTTGGCGAGATTATGTATTTGGGTAGGTGCAAACTTGCTCTTTTCTTCATCGGTCGCTTCTAAAAATTCTGTCGTTAAGTATTGGGAAGCGGCTTTTTTACCAGAATTTTCAATCATATCTGTTACACTATTTAATTGTTCAATACCGGAAGAAAAAATTGGCTTTTGATTAACAAACGTTCCAACCCCGTGCCTTCGCGTCACCACATTATCCTCTTCTAGTATCCGCAATGCTTCTCGTAATGTAGCTCTTGATACACCGAGGAGTTTGGATAATTGAAATTCAGATGGGAGCTTTTGTTTTTCTTTATATTTACCGCTTTCAATATCTCGTTTTATCTCGTCTATTACTTGAAGATATAAATGTCTTGCGTCGAGTTTAATAGACATCGAGATCCCTCCAATCATTGGGGATATGTATTTTAAGAGATCGGACCTCTGACGTTTGACGTATCTCTTTTTAATTCGAGATAAATCATACCATTAAAAAGACAATAAATAAATAGTTATAGGACATATTTCTTAATTTTTTTGCTAATTATTCGACGTTTTTTTCACAAATTAACTATAGACATCATACAATACCATCCGATAATTGAAAACGTTTTCTATTTTGGTTTTCGTTTGTACTTTGTACCAAAAGAAAGAACAAATTTTTCATATACACCTATACTTTATTATTTAAAGCAAATTAAAAAAGATAGCAGAAACGTTTGATTTCTACTATCTTTTCTCAACATAGTCATTTAGTTCATTTAAGAAGATTTTTCCTCTGATTGTGTAACGAGTACTGTACGTGGCTTACTTCCTTCGTAAGGACCAACAATTCCTCTATCTTCCATGGCATCAATCAACCTTGCTGCCCTCGTGTAGCCGATTCTGAATCTACGTTGCAACATGGAAACACTAGCACTTTGCATCTCTACGATTAGTTGAACTGCTTCATCATACAAATCGTCATTTACTTCTTCTTGAACGTCACTTGTTTCATCTGGAATCATTTCTTCCTGATAGGAAGCTTTTTGTTGGTCAATACAATGATCTACAATTCTTTCAACTTCTTCATCTGACAGAAAGGCTCCTTGAACCCGTGTAGGTTTCGAGGCACCGACTGGAAGAAACAGCATATCTCCTCTTCCTAGCAACTTCTCAGCACCTCCTGAATCAAGAATTGTTCTTGAATCCGTCTGGGAGGATACACTAAAAGCAATCCTGGAAGGTATATTTGCTTTAATAACTCCTGTTATAACATCCACAGAAGGCCGCTGTGTTGCAATAATTAAATGGATGCCTGCAGCACGAGCCATTTGAGCTAAACGCGTAATGGCATCCTCAACGTCATTTGAGGCCACCATCATTAAATCTGCCAGCTCGTCCACCAGTACGACAATATAAGGCAGATTTGGCTGTTTATCTTCAGCTGTCTGATTGTACTTCCTAATATATTCATTATAACCTTCAATATTTCTAGTTCCCGTATCAGAGAACAGTTCATATCGCCGTTCCATCTCAGAAACTACTTTTTGCAAAGCCTTTGAAGCTTTTTTCGGATCTGTTACAACAGGTGCCAATAAATGCGGAATACCGTTATATACATTTAACTCAACTTTTTTAGGATCGATCATCATCATTTTAACCTCATGAGGTTTCGTGCGCATTAAGATAGTCGTAATAATCCCATTTACACATACACTTTTTCCGCTACCTGTTGCACCAGCAATTAACATATGTGGCATCTTATTAAGCTCGGCTACTACTGCTTCACCAGAAATATCTCTACCAAGTGCAAACAGTAATTTGGAAGTATTATTTTGTAACGTCTTATCAAGTACCTCCCGTAAGCTTACCATCGCAATTTCCTGATTTGGCACCTCAATCCCTACTGCAGATTTACCAGGAATAGGCGCTTCGATGCGGATATCTTTTGCTGCAAGAGCTAGGGCTAGATCGTCATGTAAGCCAACAATTTTACTAACTTTCACACCAGCTTCAGGGTACACTTCATACTTCGTCACAGCTGGCCCGACATGTACTTTCGTCACCCTTGCTTTCACTCCGAAACTATGAAATGTCTTTTCTAGCTTTCTAACAGTTGCCTGAATTTGTGATTTTTCTTGCTGCTGAGAGTTTTTTGCAGGCTCTGCTAACAGCTGTGGCGATGGTAAAATGTACTCGTGATTTTCCGGTTCTGTCATTGGCATATTTTCGATTAGATCGTCAACACTATCATCCGATTTTGTTTCTTGTACTTCTTCTTTTTGAGAAGTGTCTTGTTTTGTAATCTCTGAGGCCGTGTACGTGACATCTGCGAAATCTTGTATAACTGGTTCATCCTCATAGGATGCGAGTGCCGGTTCGGGTTCTCCCTCCACATCCGGCTCATCTTCTACTTTTTTCTGTTTACGTTTTCGTTTTTCTGCCTTATGATCCGTTGCTTTTTCTTTGTATTTATTTATTACTTGCAAAAGCTTCTTCCCTAACTTAGAAAATAGGTCTCCAATCGAGTATTCTGTCATAAAAATAATACCAACCAGGATGGAAAATACAGAAACAATTTTCGCACCGACTAGCGAAAATAAATAATAACAAAACGTAAATAGTAAGGCTGCGACCATTCCTCCGCCGAGCATGGCGTTACTTGCCTCTCCATTTAAACTGGAGATAAAGTTATCCCAAGAAGACGCCATGATGGAGACAGTCCCACTTTGAACAACTTGTTCATATGCTTGGATATGTGTGAGTAAAAGTACGCCAGCAAAAACGATATAAAAACCGACTAGTTTTTTATTTGTAAAATCCGGATATTTTCTTTTTACAACAAGCAGTACACCAGTAGTAAGCAACAGAATCGAGGCCACAAAATACCAAATTCCAAAAAAGAACCGAAATACATGCTCCAACCCTCCAGGGATCGCTCCGTCGCTAATAGCGCTCGCTCCGCTACCGAGAATTGCCAGGAATATAAATAATAGACCCAATAATTCATATTTTAACTGTTTTTTTAATGTACCTTTTCGCTTTTTTCTTTTTCTAGCCATTATTTCACCTCGGTTCCACTATGTATCAGGACGATGAAACCCCTGCCGTTTGACGACAAGGGCTATTCCTTCATTTCTTCTATTATAGCACAAAATTTGTTACGACGATAAAATGGTTCCAGGGGTAAACGTGTCATTTAAAAAATCCTGTGGATCCGTGGATAGTAATTGTAACAACTGATAGGAGCCATCCTCTCTCTGCTCCACATACATATTTCTCCCCTGATAAACGATAAATTGTCGGCTTGCTAAAGTATTGGGATCATGGGGGAAGATTTCAGCCGGTGACATTGGTGTATAAAGAATCATTGAATCACCTGTCCTTCTTCAGGTTTGGGACCAATCAATTCATTAATTTTTGCCATTGCTTCTTTTACACCACCAACGCTATCAATCAAACCGTACTCTACAGCATCTGTTCCAACTACATTTGTCCCGATATCCCTTGTTAAATTTCCTTTAGCAAACATTAGATCCTTAAATTTTTCTTCTTTAATATTGGAATGGCTGACTACAAAATTAATAACTCTATCTTGCATCTTATCAAGGTATTCAAACGTTTGCGGTACTCCAATTACTAATCCAGTAAGCCTTACTGGATGTATTGTCATCGTTGCGGTTGGGGCAATATAGGAATAGTCTGTGGCAACAGCAATTGGTACACCAATGGAGTGGCCGCCGCCAAGCACGATAGAAACAGTTGGTTTGGAAATGGATGCGATCATTTCGGAAAGAGCAAGTCCCGCTTCTACATCGCCTCCGACTGTATTCAACAAAATAATTAATCCTTCAATTTTTGGATTTTGTTCGATTGCAATAAGCTGTGGCAATAAATGCTCGTATTTAGTTGTCTTATTTTGTGGAGGTAATTGCACATGGCCCTCTACCTGACCGATAATGGATAGCACATGTATATTTGAGTCGGGAGCCTGTGGGACATTTGATTGTCCAAGCTGCTGAATTTTTTGTACAAGAGCGGACGGATTTTGCTGGCCTTCCTGATTTTGATCTTCTTTTCTATCTTCTTTATTCATTTACGAACACTCCTTATCTCTAGTAACTATCTTTAGTATGAACGTAAACGAATCACTCCATGCAAAAATAAAAAATCCGAACTAGATTAAGGAGCACTTAATCATAGTTCGAATTCCAGCTTCATTATAGGTCTATTTTTTCTTTCAGAATATCACGTGCTTCATCGCTTAATGGAAGAAGCGGGAGTCGGACACTTCCTGTTTCAATTCCTTTCATTTGCAGAGCCGCTTTAACTGGTGTCGGAGATGGTGACGTAAACAAGGCATTCATAATTGGCACTAACTTCCTATGCAAAGCAGCTGCCTGTTTTACTTCCCCATTTAAATAATGATTTACCATTTGCTGCATCTCGTTCCCAATAATGTGGGAAGCAACAGAAATAATTCCGTTAGCACCAATTGCAAGCATTGGCAGCGTCATACTGTCATCCCCACTATATAAACTAAAATCTTCTCGAGTGTTTTCAATAATCTCAGTTGCTTGATCTAAGTCACCTGTCGATTCTTTAACTGAAACAATATTTGGTATATTACTTAATTGAATAATTGTTTCAGCAGTAAGCTTCACCACAGAACGACCTGGAATGTTATAAAGCATAACAGGAAGGGACGTAGCGTTGGCTATCGCTTTGAAATGCTCATACATGCCTTTTTGATCCGGTTTATTATAATATGGAGCAACAAGCATCACGGCGTCCACTCCACATTTTTCTGCTTCTTCGGTTAAGCGGATCGAGGCCAATGTACTGTTACTTCCAGTTCCGGCAATTATCGGGACACGCTTGTTTACAACTTTAACGACATGCTTAAAAAGTGCTACTTTTTCTTCCACGGATAAAGTTGGTGATTCTCCTGTCGTTCCAGCAATAACTAATCCATCAGTGCCGTTATCTAGTAAGTATTCAATTAATAGGTCTGTTTGTTCATAATCAATCTCGCCATTAGGATTAAATGGGGTTACCATTGCTGTTAAAACACGACCAAAATTCATTTCTATCACCTTTCTCTTTCTTGTCTAATCTAGGATTGCTTCTCTAACCCACTTAGCTCGAAAACATCATGTAGAGCATTTACCGCAGCTTTAAGGTCCTCCTCATGTACAAGCACCCAAATCGTGGTATGACTGTCAGCGGATTGCAATATTTGAACCCCAGCGTCTGTCAATGATTGTACAATCATGGAAGCCACACCTGGGACACCCGTCATCCCTGCACCGACAGCTGAAACCTTCGCACAATTTTTCGTGATCTCGGGATAGAACCCAAGGGTTTTAAGAATATGCACAGCTTTCTCTGTATGTCTGTCTGGTACTGTATAGACAACGCCAGTAGGTGAAATGTTAATAAAGTCTACAGAAATACCCGACTCTGCCATTGCTTTAAATACCTCTGACTGCAACCGGTATGCCTCTTCTTTCGTTTGTACTCTAATCTGCGTAATGGAAGAAATATGTGCGATACCAGTTATAAGCCGCTCTGTAACATCCATTCCTGCTTCCTGGAGTCTTGATGAGGTGACTAGTGTACCTTCCTCCTCTGAGTATGTGGATCTTACTCGCATCGGGATTTTTGATTGCATGGCAATTTCAACAGCCCGTGGGTGTACCACTTTGGCCCCCTGGTATGCTAAATTGCAAATTTCTGTATAGGTGACAACATCAAGAGGGCGAGCTGATTCTACGACTCTTGGATCTGCCGTCATAATACCATTTACATCCGTGAAAATTTCGATTCGCTCAGCAGCAAGCGCTGCACCAAGTGCGGCAGCTGTTGTATCACTGCCACCGCGCCCAATCGTTGTTATCTCACCTGTTTCTGTTTGTCCCTGAAAACCAGCAACAACTACAACATCATGCGTTTCCAGTTCCTTCAAAATTCTTTCGGGATGCACAGCTTTAATTTTCGCATGGTTAAAATCATCATTTGTGATAAAACCCGCCTGGGCCCCTGTTAACGCAGTAGAGGTTATATGTTGCTTTTTTAATTCATTGGATAACACAACAGAAGAAATAACCTCCCCACACGAAAGAAGCATATCAATTTCTCTAGCTGAACTTTGACCTGCTGGATAGTCGATCAAACTTAGCAATGTGTCTGTTGCATAAGGATCTGGCTTTCGACCAAGTGCTGATACAACCACTACTAATTTATACTCCTGCATTAATGCATCTTTGATATGTTTTATGACATGTTGTCTATTCTCTTCGGACTGGACAGAAGTACCGCCGAATTTTTGAACTACTATTTGCATTCTAACACCTCTATTACTATAAGCGTTTATTCTTAATTAATGTTTCTGCAATCTGTACCGTATTCCAGGCAGCGCCTTTCATAAGATTATCAGAGACAATCCACATATGGAAGCCGTTTTTCACATCAGGATCTTGCCTTACACGACCTACAAAAACTTCCTCTCTATCAGCAGCGCTCAGAGGGGTAGGATACAACTGGTTCTGTGGATCATCCTGTAAAATAACACCGTCTGCCTCTTCTAATACTTTTTGAATTTCATTAACAGCTAAATCGTTACGGTCCAGCTCAACATAAACACTTTCAGCATGTGAAGTGAAAATAGGTAAACGAACGCAAGTCGCTGCAACGGATAAATCAGGTGCGTGCATAATTTTTTTCGTTTCGTTAATCATTTTCATTTCTTCAAAAGTATAACCATTTTCTTGAAAAACATCGATCTGCGGTAATGCATTAAAAGCAATTGGATAATGCTTTTTATCGCCTTTTACTGGTAAAATCTCCGCCTGCATTTCTTCGTTTTTTAAGAAACTAGTAGATTGATTTTCTAATTCCTTGTTCGCAGTCACACCAGCACCAGAAACTGCCTGATATGTCGAAACAATGACACGCTTCAAACCATATGCTTCCTGTAATGGTTTTAATGCTGCGACCATTTGAATTGTAGAGCAATTTGGATTTGCAATAATCCCCTTATGGTTTAAAAGGTCTTCTTTGTTCACTTCTGGTACAACAAGTGGAACATCTTCATCCATTCGAAAAGCACTCGTATTATCTACCACAACAGCACCATGTTTAACGGCCTCAGGAGCTAATTGCTTCGACACAGATCCTCCGGCAGAAAATAAAGCAATATCTATACCTTTAAAACTTTCTGGTAGAGCTTCTTCGACAGTGACTTCTTCGCCATGGAAGGCGATTTTTTTACCCGCAGATCTACTTGAAGATAAAAGCTTTAATTCATTTATAGGGAAATTCTTTTCTTCTAATAGTTTTATTATTTTTTGACCTACTGCACCTGTTGCTCCTACTACAGCTACATTGAATGCTGCTTTATGTGACATCCCCATTACTCCCTTCACTAGTAAAAATAATTCTCTTCTAGCTTTTTATTCTACCACAATCTAATCCATATGCGGAATAATAACAGGCTGTAGCTGTTTATGTTCTAGTGCAGCTTCTATTGTATCGCTTAAAAGGTCCATTTTAGCAACTAGTGAGTTTGGTTTCTGATATGGATCATCTTGACCATATGGAATAAAGTAAATATATTTGCTAGCCATTAAGCGCATTAAGTTCACTCCATTTAAACCAAGTGCATCATTTGTGGAAATACCTAATACAACAGGACTTTGATTACGCATCGTAGCTTTAGCTGCCATTAACACCGGAGAATCGGTTAAAGCGTTCGCAAGCTTGCTTAAGGAATTACCTGTTAATGGAGCAATAACCATACAATCAAGGGGGGCTGCTGGCCCAAGTGGTTCAGCTTCTTGCATCGTGGAGATTACCCGTTTTCCTGTAATAGATTCAATTTTTTCAATATGGTCTTCTGCTTTGCCAAACTTTGTACTCGTATTTCTAACTGTATATGTCACAATTGGCACGACCTCTGCTTTTTGTTCCATTAGCCTTTCTAATTGAGGAAATACTTGATCATACGTACAATGAGAACCCGTTACCCCAAAGCCAATACGTTTTCCTTCTAAACTCATTATGATACCCCTTTTCTATAGTATTCCTAGTCTGCTTTGTGTCCCTGAAGAAACTGTTTAATGACGTCTGCCAGTATCCTACCCGATGTTTTCGGTGCTACTATGCCTGGTAAACTTCTTGCCAAAATAGCTTTAATTCCACGTTGTTTTGCATAGTCAAAATCTGTCCCACCAGGCTTTGATGCCAGATCAATAATAATTGCGTGCGGTGGAAGCTGTTGAATAGTATGACGGTCTATAACAGCGGCAGGGATCGTATTAATTAATACATCACACTCCCTGGCATGGTCAGCCATTTTATTGAGTGAGATGGCAGTCAACGCCATTTCTGTTATTCTTGCTAGTTCTGCACTATCTTGGGTGACAACAGAAACCTTTGCCCCTAGTGCATTGAATTTATTAGCTATGGTTTTACCTACACGCCCGAATCCAGCAACCATTACACGGGAACCATGAATGGTATAGTCGGTATGTTCAATTGCCATCATAATGGATCCTTCTGCTGTTGGGATAGAATTATAAATGGCTACATCATCTCTATTTAATAATGGTATTAGTGAAATGTCTTCTTGTGTTGTTACATTTTTTAAATAATCATTAGAAATGCCAGTAAACACAATTGCCGAATCCTTTAATTGCCGGAACCATTGTGGTGTAATGTGTATGGTTTCATGAGAGAACACTGTCTCCACGTTACCCATATTGTCTGTACCTGTAATTGGTAAGATAAGAACATCAAGTTCTTCTGGTTTTAGCTCACTAAACTCGAGTTGTTTTAACCCGGTAAATCCTTGCTCCAATTTATCAAAGCCGACAAGATTAATGGTCGCTCCTGGAATAGTCTGTAGTTGACGAATTAACTCCAGATAACGGGCGTCGCCTCCTATTACTGCAATTGTATGATTCATTATGTTGCACACCCTCCAAACATCGAGTTCCTTAACTCATTTCCATATAGCTTATGAAATCAGCGGATGTTAGTGAGTGGTAATTTCTAAAAAACAGGAAAAAGGCTGATACCCCAAAACGTGGGTCAGCCTTTATGTACCAGTAACTATTTATTTTTCCAGCTTAATCAAGTCTATCCGTATCGATAATAATCATATCTTCCCCAATTTTCTTAATGGCGCTCCATTTAATCTTTGTTTCTTCCCCCTCTTTCTTTAGGCCAAACCATTTATAGTTAGGGATAATAAAAGATTCAATTTGCCCGGTATGTTCATTAATTTCCAAATCTGTCTGACCAAGCACACCTAAACGGGACCCTTCGTTAACGTTAACGATTTCTTTTCCACTAATATCTTTATAACGCAATTTATTTAACCTCCCATTAAAATAGGCTTTTCTTACTTACTTTGCTTTCCTAGTACAATTTTAAGATGCTTATCTTTAATAGTATAGTTCCGAATATTAAAAAAAGAACCTATGCATTACATAGGTTCTTCCGTAGGTGCGATTAAAGCACTTGAAGATGTTTTTTCAAATACGATGTCAATCACTTTTCTGATGGAATCATGATCAACGGCGTCAATCTTCTCGATCATTTGGTCCATCGTTCTATGATGGCCAAGTAGAAGTTCATTTTTGCCGTTTCTACTCATACGACTATTGGTACTTTCCAAACTAAGCAATAGGTTTCCCTTTAGTTGTTCTTTATTGTTCTGTAGCTCTTTATCCGTTATACCATCTTGGATTAACTTTTCCACTGTGCGATCAATTGTACTTCTTAATAACGGCAATTGGTCTTTTCCTGTCCCAGCGTAAATCGTTAGCATTCCATTATCCAGAAAGGAAGAATGGTAGGAAAAAACGGAATAGGCAAGGCCTTGTTTTTCCCTGATATCCTGAAAAAGACGCGAACTCATACTACCGCCAAGAACGTTGTTCATAATGATAAGGCTATATATATTTTCATGGCCTGTTTGTAGTCCATCATAGCCCAAACAAAGATGCGCTTGCTCAGTATCTTTATTACGCTCAAGCTTATTTGCAAGAAATGCTGGTTTTATTAATGTGCTAGGTTGTTGTTTTGATTCGTAGGAACCGAAATATTCGTCCACTTTATTAATAAAGGAAGAGTCAACATTTCCTGCTACGGATACCACAACATTTTCTGGTGAGTAACGATCTTCCATATAATCTCTTAGCGATTGAGGCTTGAAAGACCTAAGCTGCTCTTCTGTTCCTAATATCGGGTAACCTAACGGATGATCACCATATGAGGCAGTCGCAAGTAGATCATGAACAATGTCGTCAGGTGTATCTTCATACATTTTGATCTCTTCATAGACGACTTTTTTCTCTCTTTCCATTTCTTCTTCATCAAAAGCTGAGTT
The DNA here is from genome assembly GCF_044790185.1 of Oceanobacillus kapialis. Classification (GTDB taxonomy): domain Bacteria; phylum Bacillota; class Bacilli; order Bacillales; family Amphibacillaceae; genus Oceanobacillus_B; species Oceanobacillus_B kapialis. The sequence goes on along the minus strand of NZ_CP085256.1, from coordinate 1,744,851 downwards.
AAAGAACATATCGGCAAGTATTTCTAGTGCAAATTCTTTATGCGTGTCTACAACCTTTGCATAATAACAAGTGTATTCCTTAGATGTAAATGCGTTTACTTGCCCGCCAATTGAGTCAAATGCTTCAGCTATATCTTGTGCTGAACGGGTTTTTGTCCCCTTGAAAAACATATGTTCTAAAAAGTGTGAGATACCATTGTTGGCAATAGATTCATTACGAGAACCCGTTAATACCCAAATACCGATCGTTACAGATCTAACAGCAGGTACGCTCTCTAGAACAACCCTAAGACCGTTTTTACTCTTGTGTTTTTCAATCAATGTACTTCCTCCTATGCGATATGTAAGATGTGCGTCTGAATGATTACCTTTCCGGACTGACTAATTGTTCCATCGTACCTATTTTATACCCCTTGTCCTTTACAGAATCTATTAAATCTGAAAGACCTGCAGCAGTTGAAGCAGTCGGGTGCATAAGAATAGTAGCTCCTGGATGGAGTTTACTACTCACTCGATTAATCATAACAGATACAGTAGGTTTCTTCCAATCAATCGTGTCCACTGTCCAGAGTATTGTTTCCATTTTTAAGCTGTGTGCTGCATCTACTACATGTTGGTTATAGCTTCCGCTTGGTGGCGCAAACCAAGTGGGTGTATTTCCTGTAATAGCTTTTAATATATCGTTTGTTTGGCTGATTTGCTCGACCATTTCTTGGTTTGATAAACGTGCCATATCTGGATGATTATAAGCATGATTCCCAATAAGATGATTCTGACTTTTTATCATTTTAACAAGCTCGACATTTTCTTTAGCCCATTTCCCTTCAATAAAGAAATTGGCTCTAACTTTCTTTTCTTTCAGTATGGCTAATAGTTCCGGGACATATTCTGTTCCCCATGAAACATTGATTAACAAAGACACCATGTTTTTTTCAGGGTTACCCCGATAAATCGGTGATGGTGGTAAATCCTCCAGGGACACTTTCGGCGCTATCTGGTTGTACACGAGAAGTGTTTCATCATATTTCCCTTTCTTCTTCATTCTTTCATAAGATTTTACAATGTTGACTTCTAGCCCATTACGCCCCGGTGTTTTCTTCCATACATCATCTATGTATGAATCAACTGCCTCTTCCTTATATGCTTTAGCTTGTTTCTCGATTTCCTCATATAACGGATCTGTAGTTTTTGTAGTTTGCATAAACGATGGAATACTTTCCATTGAAAACGGGTTATACGTTGTGTTGAAAGATATTGTGATAATAACTAAGAAAACAACAATATGTGCAACTTGTCGTAACCGATACATACTTACCCCCTCCTATTAACAACTTATGTTGTCCTAGGACAAGGTATGCTTTAAACAATTCGCTAATTCTTTTTATTCTTACATTAACTCTTTCTAAACAAAAAAGCCGAAAGATTCAAATCAGCCAGATGGCTGCGAATAATCTTTCAGCTTTTATTACTTAAACTAACTTTTACAAGACAGACTTATTTAACTGTTTATGGCAGGTTTAAGAATTTGCCTTTTCCTGCTTTTCCTTTTCTTCTTTAAGGACAGCTTTGCGGGAAAGGTTTACTCTTCCTTGATTATCAATTTCTTTTACCTTAACCATAATTTCATCTCCGATAGAGACGACATCTTCTACCTTGTTGGTGCGCTCTTCAGCCAACTCAGATATATGAACAAGGCCATCTTTTCCTTTGAACAATTCAACAAAAGCACCGAATTTTTCAATACGTTTTACCGTCCCAAGATACATTTGACCTACCTCTACTTCTCTTACAAGGTCTTCAATGATCTTCTTAGCACGCTCATTCATTTTTGCTTCTGTAGATGAAATGAACACACTGCCATCCTGTTCAATGTCAATTTTTACGCCAGTTTCATCAATAATTTGATTGATTTGCTTCCCACTTGGTCCGATAACATCACGGATTTTGTCAGGGTTAATAGACATCGTTAAGATTTTAGGTGCATATTGAGACAATTCTTCTTTTGGCTCTTTAATTGTTGCAAGCATAGAGTCAAGAATTTGCATTCTTCCTTTTTTAGCCTGGTTAAGAGCTTCCTCAAGAATTTCTCTTGATAAACCATCAATCTTAATATCCATTTGAAGTGCCGTTACACCTTTAGCTGTACCAGCAACTTTAAAGTCCATATCTCCAAGTGCATCTTCCATGCCTTGAATATCTGTAAGGATAGAGTAATCTTCACCAGATTTAACTAGCCCCATTGCAATTCCAGCTACTGGTGCCTTTATTGGTACACCTGCTGCCATCATGGCAAGTGTGCTTGCACAAATACTTGCCTGTGAAGTAGACCCATTTGATTCCAGTACTTCTGAAACAAGGCGAATTGTGTAAGGAAAGTCTTTATCAGACGGGATTACCTTCTCTAGAGCCCGTTCCCCTAAAGCACCATGTCCAATCTCTCTACGACCAGGTCCTCTAATTGGTCCTGTTTCCCCAACACTATATTGTGGGAAGTTGTAGTGGTGCATAAAGCGTTTAGATTCTTCCAAATCAAGCCCGTCCAAGATTTGCACATCACCAAGTGCTCCTAAAGTACAAACACTTAGAGCCTGAGTTTGCCCACGTGTAAATAATCCAGAACCATGTGTTCTTGGCAATACATTGATACGTGAAGACAATGGACGGATTTCATCTATCTTCCTGCCATCTGGACGTACTTTTTCTTTTGTAATCAATCTACGGACTTCAGCTTTAACCATTTTATCTAAGATAGATTTAACTTGTTTTAAGATATCTGCATCATCTTCATCCTCATAGGATGCAAGGATGTCTTCTTTCACCTTACTAATGGCATCTTCTCTGGCATGCTTCTCTTTCACCTGTATAGCAGCAATTAGATCTTCAGATGCCTGTTCTTCCACCTTTTTAGTAAGTTCTTCTTCTAATTCAAAGAGTTTAACTTCAGACTTTTCTTGCCCGACAGCTTTCACAATCTCCTCTTGGAATTCTACTAGGCGAATGATCTCTTTATGACCAAACATGATTGCTTCAAGCATGACTTCTTCTGGAACCTCATCAGCTCCAGCCTCTACCATGTTAATTGCATCTTTAGTACCAGCAACGGTTAATTCAATATCACTTTTTTCTTCTTGTTCAATCGTAGGGTTAATAATAAACTCTCCATTTACACGGCCAACATTAACACCAGCAATTGGCTCTGCAAACGGGATATCTGATACGCTTAATGCAATAGAAGAACCAACCATTGCAGCTATTTCAGAAGGACAGTCCTGATCCACACTCATAACGGTGCTAATTACTTGGACTTCGTTACGGAAGCCATCAGGGAATAAAGGACGAATTGGACGGTCGATTAGTCGTGAAGAAAGGATTGCCTTTTCACTTGGACGCCCTTCTCGTTTTATAAAGCCCCCCGGTATTTTTCCAACTGCATAAAGACGCTCTTCATAATTAACAGTTAGTGGGAAAAATGGCAGATCTTTTGGTTCCTTTGATGCAGTTGCAACAGACAAAACAGACGTATCGCCATAATGAATCATTGCAGCACCATTCGCTTGTTTCGCTAGTTCTCCTATTTCAACGGTGAACGTTTTACCTGCAATTTCTGTAGAAAATATTTGCTTTTCTTCTGGCATTAGTAGTACTCCTTTCAATAAACTCAAGCTCCATTCGAGCAATTTTGCAGTTTTCTTACATTCATAGCGGATCACAATTTAGTCGCTTTTATTACCTAAACTGCTTATCCTTATAAAAAACACTCCTACTATTATATTATAGTTTATAAGCAGGAATGTAAATTTTATGTAGAAAAATCTTGTCCCTTTAGGATCACCCTTATTTTGTGATAGGAAAAGATTTTTAATTACTTAAGAATCATGTACAAAATAAAATCACTATAAAAAAAGCAGGATTTCTCCTGCTTTTTAATTAATTATCGGCGTAAGCCAAGCTTTTTAATTAATTCACGATAGCGAGTAACATCTTTATTACGTAAGTAGTTAAGTAAGTTACGACGTTTACCTACCATTTTCAAAAGACCTCTACGTGAGTGGTGATCTTTTTTGTGAACACGAAGATGCTCATTTAGAGTAGTGATTTCTTCAGTTAATACAGCGATTTGTACTTCTGGAGAACCAGTATCACTCTCATGAACCTTGTACTCATTAATAATTTCATTCTTACGTTCCTGTGTGATTGCCATATGGCGCACCTCCTATATTAATATAGATCCCCATTCCCCTAGCAATCGTCGGAGTTACGAATTGCCAAGCGATGGTTTTACGTTGTTTATCATACATCTTTTTAGTGGAAAATGCAAGGAAAAGATAGGATGGAAGCCTATTAAGCACTAAAATACCTTCTTACTTTATTTTCATCTGCGGCAATTTCATTAACTAGCGCCTCTACGCCAGTAAATTTCTTTTCTTCTCGAATAAAAGAATGCCATTCGACACGTAACTCTTCCCCGTATAAATCATTATTATAATCAAAAATGTTTACTTCCAGAACAGGCTCTTCCAGCTGGTCCGTGAATGTTGGTTTGAAGCCTAAGCTAGCCATCCCCTCGTATACTTCATGTTTATAGAGGACTTTGACAGCATAGACACCAACTTTAGGAAGCAGTGCTTCTTCATTTACTGAAATATTGGCAGTAGGATATCCAATGGTTCGGCCCCGTTGGTCCCCTTTTACAACAGTACCAGACACACTTAATGGTCTGCCGAGTAAATTAGTTACTTCTTCCAATCTTCCTTCTTTTAACAAACTACGAATCTTCGTAGAGCTAATTTTCTCTCCATCCAGTACAACTTTATCAACTTGTGTAGTAGAAAATACCCCATTAGCATGCTCTTCAATGGTTTGCATATTACCTTTTCCTTTATGTCCATAAGAAAAATCGAAGCCCGCAACGACATGCTTGATGTGTAGCCCTTTAAGAAAATGATCTACAAACGCTTGTGGCGACAAAGCAGCCAGTTCTTTATTAAATTGAATAATATAGAGCCTATCTACATCTAGCTTTTGTAATATTTCCTGCTTTTCTCGAATAGGTGTAATGTACTTTACATGCTGCACATCTTTTTTTAAGACGACAGACGGATGAGGGTGAAAGGTTATCACTGCACTTTCCATCCCCCTGTCCTTTGCTTCATTTACAGCTGTTTGAATGACTTTCTGATGCCCTTTATGTATTCCATCAAAAAAGCCGATGGCCGAAACAGTTTCAGGTAACTCGTTTAATACCATAGAATGTGGATATGTTAATTCAAATGTTCTCATATTCCTCACCTGCACTTTTATCCATTAAAAACACGAACGGGTTTAATTTCCCCTGGTTTCTCAGGATGTGTTTGATAGATTGCCAAAAAATCTTGATTATGCATAATGACAAACGGTTCCTTCATTATTTTATCAGGTTTTAATAGTTTTTGCCCGTTTCGTACTTTTTCCGCTGTTTTTTCATCTACTTGCAAATAATCCAAGTGATCTAGCCCTTTTGATAATGGGATTAATAACGATTCCGGGGTGCCCTTCTTCACTGCCTCTTCCACCTCTAACAGGCTGAGGGATTCTTTACGTGAAAACGAACCCACTTTTGTTCTCACTAAGTGTGCCATGTGTGCAGGGTAACCCAATTTCTTCCCGATGTCCACACAGAGCGTGCGAATGTAAGTCCCTTTGGAGCAGACAACTTGAAAGGTAATACTCTGCCGGTCTTCATGTACTGAAACATTAGAAATAGAAAATATCTCGATCTGCCGTGTCGGTCTTTCCACAACTTGGTTTGCTCTGGCATATTCATAAAGTTTCTTTCCATTAACTTTTACAGCAGAGTACATAGGTGGTACTTGTGTAATTTTACCGACAAAAGAGGTTAGTACCTCATTGATTCGGTCAGCTGTTGGAAAATCTGTTACAGTTTTCTCTTCAAATACTTTACCATGTGCATCTTCTGTCTCAGTGGCAGTTCCTAGCTTAAGCTCTGCAACATATGTTTTTTGAGTTTCTGTAAGAAATGGAACAATCTTTGTAGCCTGGCCAATACATATAGGTAATACACCTTCTACCTCTGGGTCCAGTGTTCCCGTGTGCCCTACTTTCTTCGTTTTTAGTAGTTTTCTTATTTTAAAAACGCAATCATGTGACGTCATCCCTTTTTGTTTCCATAAAGGCAAAATTCCGTTCATACCAATACCTCCACTTATCACCGAGCGTGTTTAAAAGACTACGTGGTTTAAACTTGTAGCTTCACACCATCGATTATTCTTTTTATGGAAAAAATCTGACTCAAGTAGAGTCAGATTATCCAACTAGCCTATTTATTTAAATCACGTAATATGGTTTCAATTCTATTACCATATTCGAGAGCTTCATCAAATTCAAACACCAGCTCAGGTGTTTTGCGGAGTCTGATTCGTTGACCTATCTCGGAACGGATAAACCCTTTTGCTTTGGCAAGCCCTAATAACGTATCCTGCTTTTGTTGTTCATCGCCTAGCACAGAGATAAATACTTTTGCCTGTTGAAGATCGCCAGTAACTTCTACATCCGTAACAGTTACAAACCCAACTCTTGGATCTTTAATTTTCCTCGTTAAAATTTCACCAAGCTCTTTTTTCATTTGTTCTGCAATCCGATTTGCTCTTAATTCTGCCAACTTATTCACCTCTTTAAGAAAAGCGCAGATGCCCTGTCTAAGAAAATTCAATTATCCTCTCCTCGGCTGCTATTCATGCCAAATTTCAGAATGTGTGGAGCTAGATATCTGCGCGAATTTATACTTTTACTATAGAAAAAAATGTATCAGAGTACGAGTGAAATGCATTACATTCTTTCAATAGTTGTTTCTGTTCTTTCAAGTTCAGAATATGCATCGATCACTTTCATTACTTCTTGCATAACCTTTACAGAATGCACGTAATCATTTGAAATCGTGACGATACCTATTTTAGTCCGTTGCCATAAATCATGGTAGTCAAGCTCCGTTACTGCAACATTAAAAGAGTTACGAAGCTTGGCCATCAATCTTTTCAACACAGACCTTTTCTGCTTAAGGGAATGTCCATCATACATCATGCACTCTACCTCAGCATAAATGATCATTTACGCTCAATTTCCTCCATTACATATGCTTCAATAATATCGCCTTCTTTAATATCATTAAAGTTCTTGATTGTAATACCACACTCGTAGTTTTGAGCTACTTCTTTTACATCATCTTTAAATCGTTTGAGTGCATCAATTTCTCCTTCGAAATGAACGACACCGTCACGAATTAATCTTATTCCTGCATCTCTGGTAATTTTACCTTCTGTTACGTAGCTACCAGCGATCGTACCAATTTTAGATACTTTAAAGGTTTCACGTACTTCTGCCTGTCCTGTAACTTTTTCTTCATACTCTGGGTCTAGCATACCCTTCATAGCTGCTTCTACTTCTTCAATGGCTTTGTAAATTACACGGTGCAGACGTACATCCACTTTTTCAGATTCTGCAGCCTTTTTAGCATTTGCATCAGGTCTAACATTAAAACCAATTACGATAGCATTCGAAGCAGATGCCAAAATAATATCAGATTCTGTTATCGCACCAACTGCAGTGTGAATAATTTTAATGTTTACACCTTCTACTTCAATCTTTTGCAAGGATGAAGCTAATGCACCAGCAGATCCTTGAACATCTGCTTTAATAATAATGTTTATTTCTTTCATTTCCCCTTGCTTAATTTGTTCAAATAAGTCATCCAAGCTGACTTTCGTCTGCTCTCCACGACTTTCTTGAATCTGTTTCTGTTGACGGGCTTCCCCAATTTGACGTGCTTTCTTTTCATCTTTAAACACGAGGAATTGGTCTCCAGCTTGTGGAACTTCATTTAACCCTGTAATTTCTACAGGAGTAGATGGTCCAGCTTCGGTTACGCGCTGGCCAAGATCGTTAACCATTGCACGCACTCGCCCGTACGTATTACCTACAACAAGAGAGTCCCCGACATGAAGCTCACCATTTTGGACAAGTAATGTAGCAACAGATCCACGTCCTTTGTCAAGCTGTGCATCAATTACGGTACCAAAAGCATTAGCTTGTGGATTGGCTTTTAACTCTTCCATTTCAGATACTAAGACAATCATTTCTAAAAGCTCGTCAATTCCTTCATTCTTGATAGCAGATAAATTAACAAAGATGGTGCTGCCTCCCCAATCCTCAGGAACAAGCTCATATTCGGTCAATTCCTGCATGACTCGATCAGGGTTGGCACCTTCCTTATCCATTTTGTTCACCGCTACGATAATTGGAACCTCTGCTGCTTTTGCATGGTTTATAGCTTCTACTGTTTGTGGCATTACACCATCATCAGCAGCTACTACTAAAATGGCGATATCCGTAACTTGTGCTCCACGTGAGCGCATGCTTGTGAAAGCAGCATGACCCGGCGTATCTAAGAACGTAATTTTCTTACCATCATTTTCTACTTGGTAGGCGCCAATATGCTGTGTAATTCCTCCAGCTTCACCGGCTGTCACTTTTGTATGACGGATTGCATCAAGTAACGTTGTTTTCCCGTGGTCAACGTGTCCCATTATGGTTACAACCGCTGGACGTTCTGTTAGATCTTCTTCTTTATCCTCTTCAAGATATTTATCGAAATCAGTATCTTCTAGAATGATCTCTTTTTCTACTTCCACACCATACTCGGCACAAATTAATTCAATTGCATCGTCGTCAAGGTCCTGGTTTTTTGTTGCCATTACTCCTAGGAACATTAATTTCTTAATAATCTCTGAAGCTTCTTTGTTTAATTTATCAGCAAGATCACTTACCGTAAGTGTTTCACTGTAAGTAATATGCTTCGGTGTCTCTTTGACAACAGGTTGTTTAGGTGCTTGTTGATGTCCTTTTTTATTCCCTTTATTCTTTTTAGAATTTGGGTTAAAATTCCCATTGTTCCGTTGTTGATTGGAATTGGGTTTATTCTTCCCTTTATTTCCTTGGTTATGATTCTTTTTAATGGAAGTTTGATTTGGTTTTGACTGTGAAGCCGTGTTCCCTGATGGCTGTTTTTTCTCCTCTGTTGCTTTTGGCTTCTCAACAAACTTTTCATCCAGCTTTTGCACAGTCTCAGGTGAAATGGTAGACATGTGGTTAGACACTTCTACATTCAATTCCTCTAAATAATTTATAACATCTTTACTTGATTTGTTTATTTTCTTTGCATATTCATATACACGCATTTTACTCATACGTTCACCCCCGAATTTAATTACCCGAGTAGCGATTGAATCTTAGTAGCAAATCCTGCATCTAAAATAGCAACAGCTACTCTTTGGGATTTTCCAATAGCTTGGGATAGCGTTTCTCTATCATCCACTATTTCATATGGTACATTGTATGATTTACATTTATCCGTAAGCTTTTTTTTCGTTTGTGGACCTATATCACTTGCCAACAAGACAAGCTTAGCTCGGTTTTGCCGAATATCCTTCACGATTGCCTCTTCTCCAAGGGAGAGTTTTCGTGCTCGGTATGCAAGCCCAATCATATTTAAGTACGGATTCATATTATTCATGATGTTTTCCTTGTACCAGTTTAATTAATTCCTCATAGATAGAAGCATCTACTTCCGTGTTCAGCTGTCTATTCAAAACCCCAGTTTTTTCAGCTTGACGGATGATCTCAAGATCCTTTGTTAAGTAGGCACCTCTGCCATTCTTTTTACCTGTCTCATCGACAAAGACTTCGCCGTCCTTATTGCGTACTACGCGGATCAGCTGCTTCTTAGGTTTCATTTCATTTGTTACAACACATTTTCGCTCAGGTACTTTTCTCTTTTGAACCATAAGTCAGCCCCCCTTACTAAAACAGATCTTCTTCAGTATCTGGTAGAGACTCTGGTTGCTCATCAAGTAAACCTTCTTCTCGAGCTTCCGATTCACTCTTAATGTCAATCTTCCAGCCAGTAAGTTTTGCAGCAAGACGAGCATTTTGTCCACGTTTTCCAATTGCTAAGGATAATTGATAATCTGGAACAATTACCGTAGTTGCTTTTTCTTCCTCATCTACAATAACATCTACTACTTTAGATGGGCTAAGCGCATTGGAAACATATACAACCGGATCCTCGGACCATTCCACCACATCAATTTTTTCGCCTTTTAATTCATTTACAATGGCTTGAACACGTTGCCCCTTTTGTCCGACACAGGATCCTACTGGGTCTATTTCCGGATCTGGTGCATGAACAGATATTTTTGAACGGTCACCAGCTTCTCGTGCAACAGACTTAATTTCCACAATTCCTTCATAAATTTCTGGAACTTCCATTTCAAAAAGGCGCTTTAGTAAGCCTGGATGGGATCTGGAAATATATATTTGGGGACCTTTACTCGTATTTTCAACCTTCGTTACAAAAACTTTAAGACGGTCGTGTACATAGTATTCTTCTGTAGGCATTTGTTCTGCTTCAGCAAGCTTTGCTTCGATTTTTCCAAGATTGACATATACAAAGCGAGGGTCCTTGCGCTGAATAATACCTGTCATAACATCTTCTTCACGATCAGCATATTCAGAAAAGATTACGCCTCGTTCTGCTTCTCTAACACGTTGTGTTACAACTTGCTTAGCTGCTTGTGCTGCAATACGTCCAAAGTCTTTTGGTGTTACTTCCACCTCTACCACGTCTTCTAATGTATAATTCGGATCAATTTTCTTTGCTTCCTCAAGCGAAATTTCTTCTTGGTTATCTTCTACTTCTTCTACAATCGTTTTCCGGGAGAAGACGCCCATTTTTCCTGTTTCTTCGTTAAGTTCTACACGGACATTAGTAGCTGATTTAAAATTCTTTTTATACGCAGAAATTAACGCAGCTTCGAGCGCCTCTAGTAAAATATCCTTGTCGATCCCTTTTTCTTTTGCCAAATAATCAATCGCCTCAAACAACTGATTGCTCACGTTCTTTTCCCCCTTTTAAAACATTACAGCAAGACGTGCTTTTGCTATTTTGTCATATGGTAGTTCTACTTGTTTTTTTCTTGTTTTCACTTTGTACTCTATTGTTAACAGATCATTATCAAAGCTTTTTAGAATACCTTCATATTCCTTTTCACCTTCAATAGGCTCATAAAGTTTGACAAAGATATTTTTATCAATATTGTTCATAAAGTCTTCTTGTGTTTTTAATGGCCGCTCCACACCCGGGGAAGAAACTTCTAAAAAGTATGCTTCTTTGATCGGGTCTGTACTATCTAATTTCTCACTTAATTCTTCGGAAACCACACCACATTCCGTGATATCTACTCCACCTGGTTTGTCAATATAAACGCGGAGAAACCAGTTTTTTCCTTCTTTCACATATTCCACATCTACAAGTTCTAGGTCTTTAGGTTCCAGGATTGGCCGCAACAATTCCTCTGTTGTTTTTATTACTTGAGAACTCAATTTTCATCCTCCTTTATTCAGTTGTTTGCTGCCTCTTTAGCTTCTAATCGCTGTCTTTCTGATAGTATGAACCATCATACTACTTTTCATTTGAACATATCGTAAATCAATAGAAAACCCCTGCCTAAATTGCTGTGGCAAGGGGGTGGTTACGCGAAGTTGAAAAGAAGTATGAAGAAAGAGTGGGCATATACCCACTCTTTTAACCGTTCGTATCATTACTTACCAAAAAATAGTATATCATAAAGGGCATTGACATGCAAGATGGTGGGCACTTCTATAGTATAGCCTTTATAACCTGCTGTTAAACCAAAAGACTGCCAGTGGGATTATCCTGCTTCGCAAACAAGCCCAGTGCCTGCTGGAGACTTCCTGTTGTCTTCACTTTTTCACCAAATGAAACATCATATGCTACAATCTCTCGAACGATATCCGGACGTAAACCAGTTATAATAGTTTGACAACCCATCATCGAAACACCATCTAATAATTTTAGAAAATGATGAATTGCTTCTTGATCCATCTCCGCAATACCTGATAGGTCTAATAGTAACTTTTCTACTTTATGCTTTCCGATTTCTAATAAAACTTTCTCTTCAATAATTCCTGCTCGATACGAATCTATTGTGCCTATTAGTGGTAAGATGCTCGTTTTGTTGGTGATTGGAATAATAGGCACAGACAAGTTTTCCACGAGTTTTCGTTGTTTTTCTAATAATTCTTCTTTGTAATCTGAGTAAGAGATGAAAAAGCCTTGGAAAAACTCATCAATTAATTTATTTATTTTGATAACCATTTCATAGGAATTTTCATTTATTGGAGGCATTTCGTGTACTTTTTCAAATTCGTACAAAAAGCTCCAAAATGCTTTTCTGATAGTCTTCACCCATTCTAATTTGAAGGAAAGCGTTAGGGATGTTTTCGCCCATGCCACACCTTCCTTTTGAGCAAATTGAATTACCTCTTGTTCTTTATTATTCACGATCATAAGGATGAGATGATACGCATTTTCTACTAAGTTAATCCCACCAATCAACTTGATCTCCTCTAATTTTTCTTCATCTATTGATGCTTCATGAAGTAACAGCGCTTCAAGTTCTTTTCTATTATCAATTATAAAATTTTCAACCTTAGCTTTATCATTAAATATGTAACTCATATCCGATTGCATCTCCTTTTGAGTATTCTTTTGAGTATTCTGTAGTACGTTAAATGGAATTCATTGAATATTCTGCACTGATTATAACATAATATGTAGCCAGTACAAAAAATAACCAGACTATGCAGACAGGTAATAAATGGAAGATTGTAACGATGTAATTTTAATCTTTTTTAATAATATAGTTAAAAAAAAACGGATAGGCAAGCACCTATCCGTTTACCCGATTATTTAATTAATGAAACATTTGCGATCATTTTTTAGAATTGGTAAAAGTACCCTTATCGTGCGTTTTTAATGTGAACGACTTATAGGTTGTTGTTCAAGCGTTCCCCTGAAACCTTCTGCTGAAGATTTCAATTAAAAAAGGGATAACTGATTTTTTTCTGCCATACCATCTAGACAACCATGATTATCCAAGTATTCTAAAACAGTTTTAGATATTTTACTTCTCTCTCGTAGATCTTCTTTTGAAAGGAATTCTCCTTCTTCTCTCGCTTTAACAATATTAAGGGCAGCGTTAGTACCTAATCCATCTACCGCGTTAAATGGCGGTAATAAAGCATCTCCATCCACAATAAATTCCGTGGCACTAGATTTATATAAGTCTACCTTTTTAAAGTGGAAGCCACGCTCACACATTTCTAGTGAAAGCTCCAATACGGTTAATAAACTTTTCTCTTTAGGAGGTGCTTCATTTCCTTTTGCTGTTATGGAATCAATCCGTTGCTTAATAGCAGTTGGACCTTTTATCATGGTATCCAATTCAAAGTCATCGGCCCTTACCGTAAAGTAAGCCGCATAAAAGAAAATTGGATGATGGACTTTGAACCAGGCAATTCGAACAGCCATTAACACGTAGGCTGCTGCGTGAGCCTTAGGGAACATATATTTTATCTTTTTACATGATTCAATGTACCAATCAGGCACACCATGCTTTTTCATTTCCGTAATCCATTCATCCTGGAGTCCCTTTCCTTTTCGTACAAACTCCATAATTTTAAACGCCAGAGAAGCCTCAAGGCCTTTATGCATTAAATAAACCATAATATCGTCGCGACATCCAATAACGTCAGGTAACTCACAAATACCGTCATTAATCAGTTCCTGGGCGTTACCAAGCCAGACATCGGTTCCGTGAGAGAGACCTGAAATAATAACAAGTTCAGCAAAGGTGCTTGGTTTTGTATCTTCAAGCATTTGTCTAACAAACTTCGTACCGAACTCAGGGACGCCCAACGTTCCTGTTTTGCAGTAGATTTGTTCAGGAGTAACCCCTAACGATTCTGTTCCAGAGAATATTTTCATAACCTCTTCATCATCTGTAGGAATGGTTTTTGGATCAATGCCGCTGAGATCTTGAAGCATTCGGATAACGGTCGGATCATCGTGTCCCAGAATATCAAGCTTAAGCAAATTATCGTGTATAGAATGGAAGTCGAAATGGGTGGTCCTCCACTCACTCTTACGATCGTCTGCTGGAAATTGAATTGGTGTAAAGTCAAATATTTCCTTATCTTCAGGTACTACAATAATACCGCCTGGATGCTGACCAGTTGTCCGTTTGACACCTGTACAGCCTTGAACCAATCTATCTACTTCAGCATTCTTATAGACAAGCTGCTTATCTGAAGCATATCCTTTCACATAACCGTACGCTGTTTTCTCGGCAATCGTACCAATCGTTCCTGCTCGGTACACATTATCCACACCGAAAAGTTCTTTTGTGTAGTTATGCGCTTGTGGTTGGTAAGCTCCAGAAAAGTTTAAGTCAATATCAGGAACCTTGTCCCCTTTAAAACCAAGGAATGTTTCAAACGGAATATCTTGGCCATCTTTTGTAAGTTCTCTGTCGCAATGCGGACAGTTTTTATCAGGCAGGTCAAATCCACTACCAACTGATCCATCCGTAATAAATTCATTATGATGACATTCCAGGCAAACATAATGAGGAGGAAGTGGATTCACTTCGGTAATCTCGGTCATCGTAGCAACAAAGGAAGATCCTACTGACCCACGCGAGCCTACAAGATAACCGTCATCTAAAGACTTTTTAACCAGTTTATGAGAGATAAGATAAATAACAGCAAAACCATGACCGATTATACTTTCCAATTCTTTTTCTAAACGATCGGTAACAATTTTCGGTACTGGTTCGCCATAAATTTTCTTAGCCCTACTGTAGCATAAATCACGCATTTCCTGGTCGGCACCTTCAATGGTAGGTGTGAAAAGACCATCTTTCACGGGTGAAATCTCTTCTATTTCATCGGCAAATTTTAACGTATTTTCTACCACAATTTCATTTGCCTTCTCCTCACCAAGAAAGTGAAATGCTTCTAACATCTCTGCAGTTGTCCGAAAAGGTGTATCTGGAAGCGTCTGGCGATTTAACGGATTACCTGCCTGGGATGCAATTAATATTTGACGATACACTTTATCATGATCATCTAAATAGTGAACATTTCCTGTCGCAACAACCGTTTTCCCAAGCCTGTCTCCCATTTCTACAATTTTTTTAATAATATCTAGTATTTGTGCTTCGTTTTGTACTAGGTCTTTTTCTATTAAATGCACATAATTTGCAGGCGGTTGTACTTCAATATAATCATAAAATTCTGCTACATTCTCTGCCTCTTCAGCAGATTTTTGCATCATTGTCTCAAAAATTTCTCCTTTATCACAAGCTGAGCCCACTAGCAGGCCTGCTCGATATTTCTTCAAGAGGGACCTTGGTATACGGGGAACTCTATAAAAATAATCAATATGTGCATGGGAGACAAGTTTGTATATATTTTTTAATCCTTCTTCTGTTTGAGCCATAATTGTGCAGTGAAAAGGCCGTGAACGCTGATAAGCATTCCCTTCACCCATATGGTTATTTAGATCAAGATGGTTCGCGATCTCTTTTTCTAATAGCTTTTGAACAAGCTTCCATAATAAATAGCCTGTTGCTTCAGCATCATAAATTGCACGGTGATGCTGCGTTAATTCAATATCAAGGTGCTTACATAGTGTATTTAATCGGTGATTTTTTAACTCAGGGAATAAAAACCTAGCAAGCTCTAGGGTATCCATTACGGCATTTTCTGCCTTTGGATAGTCAATTTTTTGGAAACCTTGGTTTAAGAAGCCCATATCAAAGCTTGCGTTATGAGCAACGAGAATGTCATTCCCCATCCATTTATGAAAATCACGTAAAACAGTTGATACTTCAGGTGCATCCCTGACCATGTCATCGGTAATACCTGTTAGATCTGTGGTCGTTTGAGATAAAGGATGGTGAGGATTTGCAAAAGATTCAAACCGATCAATAATTTCACCGTTCTTTACCTTAACTGCTGCAAGCTCAATAATCGTATCATAAACTGCTGATAAACCAGTTGTTTCTACGTCAAAAACGATGTAGGTTGCATCTGCAAGTGAAATATTCTGCTCGTTGTAAGCTATTGGAACGCCATCATCCACTAGGTTGGCTTCCACACCGTATAACACTTTTATTCCATGCTTCTGACCAGCTGCATGTGCATCTGGAAATCCTTGAACTCCAGCATGGTCGGTAATCGCTACAGCTTTATGTCCCCATTTTGCTGCTTGAGCAATCAAATTCCCTGGGGATACAACGGCGTCCATTTGGCTCATGGTAGTGTGAGCATGAAGCTCTACTCTTCTTTTATCATCAGGAGCTTCATCCATTCGTGTTTCCACTTTTATCTCATGGATATCATTGGCCATCATTGCTAGTTCATTGCTGTACATATCGGTTTGGATGCTTCCACGTGCTTTAACCCACATGCCTTTTTTCACAGCTTCAAATTTTTCTGCATCCTCGTCGCCTTTAGAAAACATTTTAATTTGAAGTGAATCTGAATAGTCCGTTGCTTTAATAATTAATAAACTTCTGCCAGAGCGTAGTTTACGAATGTCAACATCAAAGATATACCCCTGAACGGTGACACGTCTTTCTTCATCTTGAATTTCCTGCATCTGTATTGGTTCATCTTGTATTTTATACCCTAATGTTAAAGGACGGTTGTCCTGTTGTATCTTTTGACTATCTCTTTTTTCTTTGTCCTGAACAGTTTTTAAGACAAGCTGCTGGTCCTCTAAGGCTTTTTGCTCTTTAAACTTTTGCAACGCTTCCTCTTCGGCCTTCACTTCGGTTTCAATTGGATAATACCGAAGACCTGCTTTCGTACAAAATTGTTTAAATTCTTCATCAAGCCGTTTTTTTAATGCAGAACCTTCTGCTTCATTCCTTACAGTTAACATAATCTTGTTATGGTTAACTTGTGGAATTTGTTCATGTATCAAATCTTTATATGCAGGTGATAAATTTGTTTTTGTCCCTACAAATAACTTCCAATAGCCAACAATCGTTTCTTCATCACAGTTATTGTCCGCCGTTAAAACCGTTAATTCGGTTGCCGCAACATGCTCAAAGGCATTGTTTAATCTGCCAGCCAACAATTGATACACCTGTAGTGGCAAAACACGTTCTACGACTATATGAAAATGCCATGTCTTGGTTTTTTTGTATATTTCGAGTTTATCCAGATAGCTTTCCTTAAAGAATGCTTCTGTATCTTCTCCAGCTATTTGCAGCTGTTCCAACAGTAAACGCATTTTTTCCTTTTTAGTTATGTCCATCGTTAATCCCCCTGTTACAGCTGTGCTTTACATTAGTCTACTGAACTTATTTTACCAAAAATTCATGGTAAAATCAGTGAGAACCCTTGTCAATTTTTAGACAAGGGTTCTGCTTATTCTTAAAACAATATTTTAAAGGTTTTATGTTCTATAAAAACAATCGCTGGATATCGTTCCATGTCACTACAATCATAAGTAACATGAGTAATGCAAAGCCAACAAAGTGGAAAATACCTTCTTTTTCAGGTGCAATTGGTTTCCCGCGAACTGCCTCAATTCCGACAAACAACAATCTTCCCCCATCTAATGCAGGGAGTGGGACAAGGTTTACAATTCCTAAGTTTATACTAAGAATAGCAGTCCACAATAGAAAGTTCATAAATCCGGTTTGCACCACCTGATCTGTAGCATCATAGATACCTACAGGCCCGGAAAGCATATCAATTGGTACTTGCCCGGTAATTAACATACCAAGATTTGTTAAAATTAGCTTAGTTGTATCAAATGTTTGTACAACCCCATACTTCAGTGTACCAAATAGGGATTTTTCATATGCTTGATGTACGCCAATTTGTCCAATTGTTTCCGGCCCTTCTACGCCTTCTACCTCAACAGCGTCGGGAGTTACGGTCAATGGTACTTGTTCCCCGTCTCGCTGTACTACAACGTTTAATTCTTGACCAGGATTACCCCTGACAATTGTCGTAAATTCCTCCCATGTCGACACTGGGGTATCACCAATTCTTATTATTTCATCATTCTCTTGTATACCAGCTTGTGCAGCAGGTTTATCCTCAAGAATAGTGCCCATTTGTGCCTCATCTACGGGCGCTCCTTGGATAATTCCAAGAATAAAGAAAATTACCATTGCCAAGATAAAGTTCATCATTGGTCCGGCAAATAATTGCATTGCACGTTTTCCAACACTTTTAGAAGCAAATTGGCGGTCATATGGTGCGATTTGTGTCTCCCTTTCATCCATTACAAAGAACGCTTTTGGATCCACTTCAAAGCGTAGTCTCTCATCATGATCATCTGGCTCATAGCCTTCAATGACTAAACGGTGGTCTAAATCCGCATATTCGATTTCAACAACCCTTGCATGAGGGTGCTTCGACTTATTATTTACGATAATTCGGTTAACTTTTCCTTCTTCATTAAATTCCAAGCCAACATGATAGCCTGGCTTTAATTCAATAATCTCTGGATCTTCCCCCGCTACACGTACATATCCGCCAACAGGAAGTAATCGAATTGTATAAACCGTTTCGTTACGTGTAAACGCAAAGATTTTTGGCCCGAAACCGATAGCAAATTCGCGAGCTAACATACCTGCACGTTTTGCAAAAATGAGATGTCCCCATTCGTGTATAAACACAAGCAGGCCGAACATGAAGATAAATGCAATAACTGTGGTCAATAAAAACACCTTCCTTTAACCGATATAAATACATGGTAATCAGGAGATAGCCATGTATTTCTGAAAGCATGACTTTTTAAGTATACGTTGTCCGAGCCATAAATATATCTAGCTTCACACAAAGCCTATAAAATGTAGAACTGGTAAAACAAATAACATGCTGTCAAAACGGTCTAATATTCCACCATGACCAGGAAGTATATCACCAGAGTCCTTTACACCATAATGTCGCTTGAATGCTGACTCTACAAGATCGCCAATCTGGCCAAAAATCGATGCTAAGACAGTTACCATTACAAGCGCTAACAGAGAATGCTGTTGAATTGGGTTAAATAGATGGAATATGATGGCTACTATACATGCTAGTAACACTCCACCTACAGCCCCTTCAATTGTCTTATTTGGGCTGATTTTAGGCCAAAGTTTTTTCTTCCCAAATGCTCGTCCAAAAAAATAAGCCCCGGTATCTGTTGCCCAAATAATGAGAAACACATATGCAATTGTTGCCAGCCCATCATCAGGTAAGTTTCTCGTTTCAATAAGAAACGAAAAGCCCATCCCCACGTATATTGTTGAAAGTATAATAAAGCCAGCATGGTCAAAAGTAAATCTGTTTTTAACAAGTACTGTGTAAGATAACAATAACAACACAACGAGCATGATTACGTCAGATTTCTGATATAAAGATTCCGGCAATGGGATAAATCCAAATTCCTCAGGAAGCATAATCATCCAAAGTAAAAGAATACCTAATGCTGACGATATCGAATACTTACCCAGCTGCCTCATTCGCATTAGCTCTATTAATCCTATTGTTGCCAATACATAGACAAATATCTCAAATGGAAGACCACCGTATATGACGAATGGTACAAAGATAATTAGTGCTATTATTGCTGTTAATATTCTTTGTTTCATAATGCTATAATCACCTAAATTCCTCCGTAGCGACGCTTACGCTGCTGATAATCTTGCAGTGCTTTCACAAAAACTGCTTCATCAAAGTCCGGCCATAAAACATCGGTAAACCAAAACTCTGTATAAGCTAATTGCCATAAAAGAAAATTACTTAATCTTTGCTCCCCACTTGTACGGATGAGTAAATCTGGGTCACTTAAACCTTCTGTATATAAGTAACTAGAAAAAGCCTTCTCATCCAATGAATCAAGTGTGATTTTAGAGCAATCAATATCCGACATAATTTGCTTTATAGCCTGCATGATTTCATATCTACTACCATAGTTTAAAGCAAAATTTAATAATAATCCATCATTATTCTTTGTTTTATCTTTTGCATACTGTACTGCTTTTTTTGTATGCGCTGGAAGTGCATCAAAATCTCCAATTGTTTCAATTCGTACATTTTTCTCCATTAACTCTGGAAGGTATATATGTAAGAATTCTTTAGGGAGTTTCATCAAAAAATCAATTTCCGATTTCGGCCTTTTCCAATTTTCTGTTGAAAACGCATATAAGGTAAGAGCCTTTACCTGATAATTACTTGCTGTACGGACTACTTTCATTACTGCATTTACGCCTTCTTTATGTCCCGCAATACGTGGCAATGATCGCTTTTTCGCCCATCTGCCATTTCCGTCCATAATGATAGCAACATGGTTAGGAATATTCTCTAGTTCCTTATGTTCTATTTGATTATCTATTTGTTTCGTTTTAAAAAAAGGAAGTTTCATTGACATCTTAGGTCCTCCGAATGCAGTTGATTATCCATACTTATTACTTACATTAGTAATGTCTATGAACACACTAATATGTCTTATTCATAAACGGGTCGTATGAATTATCATTATATCATTAAAAGCCATGAGAATTATACACGAATATAAAGGTTAATGCTATGTAAATTATCAATTTGCCCTTTATTTTCTTACAATACCTCATTTAGCCTTGATTGTCTAAGCACCATCTTTAATACTTTTTTAGAAACATGACGTAAACCATCAACTTTTCAGTAGAGGGAGATGGAAAAATTATCAATACAGCTTTTTAAGCACTATACTTGAAAAAAGAAAGAAAAGCCCCCTTATAAGAAGAGGGCTATTACAACTTATTAAACAAAAAAGATATGTTTAAACTTCCATAATTTCTTTTTCTTTGTCTTTTGCAAGCTGATCAATTTGAGAAATATGCTGATTCGTTTCCTTTTGCACGTCGTCTTGAGCGGCACGCACATCATCTTCTGTCAATTCATCTGATTTTTTTAATTGGTCATTTGCATCACGTCGAATATTTCGTACTTGTACACGAGATTCTTCAGCGTATTTTCCAACGACTTTAATTAAATCCTTACGGCGTTCCTCTGTCAAAGCAGGGATGTTAATACGTATAACATTCCCATCATTAGAAGGAGATAACCCTAGGTCTGCCTTTTGAATTGCTCGCTCTACTTCAGGAAGAGCAGATTTGTCATAGGGTGTAATAACAAGTAATCTAGCTTCAGGTGCATTAACAGAAGCTAGCTGATTTAATGGAGTAGAAGCACCATAATAATCGACGTAAACATTATCCAGGATACCTGGGTTTGCTCTACCAGCACGTACAGTAGCTAGATTCTTCGAAAATGCCTGTACTGCCTGTGTCATTTTGTCCTTCATATCTTTCATGATTGATTCTGACATTTTTATTTCCCCCTTATAGTTGTTCCGATAGTTTCACCTTGGACAACGCGTTTAATATTACCTTCCTCTGTAATAGAGAAAACAATCAGTGGAATATCATTGTCCATACAAAGAGTAGAAGCAGTGGAATCCATTACACCTAGCCCTTCATTTAGCATTTCCATATAAGACAATTGTTCATACTTTTTCGCATTCTTGTTGATTTTTGGATCATCTGTATAAACACCATCTACATTGTTTTTAGCCATTAGAATTACTTCCGCCTCAATTTCAGCAGCTCGTAAAGCGGCTGTCGTATCTGTAGAGAAATAAGGGTTACCTGTTCCTGCCGCAAAAATAACAACACGTTTCTTCTCTAGGTGACGAATGGCTTTTCTTCTTATGTACGGTTCTGCAACTTGACGCATTTCTATAGATGTCTGCACCCTTGTTGGGATACCGATGTTTTCCAAGCCATCCTGTAAAGCAAGTGAGTTCATGATGGTAGCAAGCATCCCCATATAATCCGCATTTGCCCGGTCCATCCCCATTTCACTGCCGACTTTGCCACGCCAGATATTTCCACCACCAACAACGATTGCTATTTCTACACCTAATGCCGAAATTTCTTTCACTTGTTCTGCGACGGATTTTATTATTTTTGGCTCAATTCCATAACCCTGTTCTCCACTTAAAGCTTCTCCGCTTAATTTAAGTACAATTCTTCGGTAACGAGCTGTTGTCATAATAACCTCCATGATCATAAATGTAATTTAATAGGATTTCCTATGTGCATCATAGGATTTTGTTTGCTTTTTGTTGTGCTTTAAAAGCAAAGAAGTGTAAAGTAATTTGGAGAAATAGGGAACAACAAGTGTTCCCTATGTGGTTTATTATTTTTTAATTTGGCTCATTACTTCATCAGCAAAATTTTCTTCGCGTTTTTCCATACCTTCTCCTACTTCATAACGGATGAAGGTTTTAACAGTAGCACCTTTATCAGCTACAATTTTCTTCACCTTTTGATCAGGATCTTTTACAAAGCTTTGTTCTAGAAGGCAAATTTCTTCAAAGAATTTACCAAGACGGCCTTCCACCATTTTTTCAACAATGTTTGCTGGTTTTCCTTCATTTAATGCTTGAGTTTTCAACACTTCACGCTCGTGGTTAACTTCTTCTTCAGCTACAGCATCACGAGATACATAACGAGGGTTTACAGCAGCTACGTGCATTGCAACATCTTTTGCAAGGTCTTCATCTGTTGTACCTTCAAGCAATGTAAGTACACCAATACGTCCACCCATGTGAAGGTATGAACCAAATGCGTCATTGTCAGTTTTGCTTAGTAGTGTAAAACGACGTAGGGAGATTTTCTCTCCAATTGTAGCGATAGTAGAGTTAATGTAAGTTTCTACAGTGTCGCCATTACCGTGCAGTTCTTGCTGAAGAGCTTCTTCTAAAGTTGCCGGCTTTTGGCTAGCAATATGCTTACCAAGCTCTGCTAGCAGATTTTTGAACTGGTCGTTTTTTGTAACGAAGTCTGTTTCACAGTTAACTTCTAATAGTACAGCGTTGTTTCCTACTACTTCAATGTAAGTAGACCCTTCTGCAGCAATACGGTCAGCTTTTTTAGCAGCTTTAGAGATCCCTTTTTCACGAAGGTAGTCTACAGCTTTATTGATATCACCATCTGTTTCTTGTAGTGCTTTTTTACAATCCATCATACCTGCGCCAGTTTTTTCACGCAATTCTTTAACCATTTTTGCAGTAATTGCCATTGTAATTCCTCCTTGGTTTAAGTCATTTCTAAGTATTTTGCTTTAAAAAAGGGCGATAAAAGGCTCTTATCCTCTTATCACCCTCACCTTTTACTTGAATTACTCTTGAGTTGATTCAGTCGCAGAAACTGCTTCTTCTTCAGTCTGCACTTCTTCTGTTTCTTCGCCTTGTTTCACTTCCAAAATAGCATCTGCCATTTTAGATGTCAAAAGTTTTACGGCACGGATTGCATCATCGTTTGCAGGGATTACATAATCAATTTCGTCTGGATCACAGTTTGTATCCACGATTCCGATAATCGGAATATTTAATTTGTGTGCTTCTGCAATAGCAATACGCTCTTTACGCGGATCGATAACGAACAATGCATCTGGCAATTTGTTCATTTCTTTAATTCCACCAAGGAATTTCACTAAACGTTCTTTTTCTTTTAAAAGGTTTACTACTTCTTTTTTAGGTAGTACTTCAAAAGTACCGTCCTCTTCCATACGCTCGATGTCTTTAAGACGGTTGATACGTTTACGGATTGTTTGGAAGTTAGTAAGAGTTCCACCTAACCAACGTTGGTTAACGTAGAACATTCCAGAACGAGTTGCTTCGTCACGGACAGAGTCCTGTGCTTGTTTTTTTGTACCAACGAAAAGAATAGTACCGCCGTTTGATGCGATTTCCTTTACGTAGTTATATGCTTCATCAACCTTTTTAACTGTTTTTTGCAGGTCAATGATGTAGATGCCGTTACGCTCTGTAAAGATGTATTTTTTCATCTTTGGATTCCAACGGCGTGTCTGATGTCCGAAATGTACACCAGCTTCAAGAAGTTGCTTCATAGAAATTGCTGACATAATATGTTCCTCCTAAGGTTTTTTTCCTCCGTTCAGATCATTTTTATATAGAGACTGTTATACAGCACCCACTATACAAATTACCAAACGTGTGTGTTGACGTACCTCGTTCATTTTTATATGAACATAGTATTTACACCAAAAGTTAATATATCACACCGTTTACCTCTTAGCAAGTATTATTCTTCATTTTTTGCATACAATTTTATAATGAGTTCAACCTCCGTTTTCCCACAGTCCAATTCCTTTGCAATTTCAGTCTTGGTTTTCCCCGCATGATGTAATTGGAGAATTCTACTTTGTAACGAGGCTTCCACATAATCCTCTTCCTCAGGTATTGGAGGTGTATAGGAAGATTCGTTCTCTTCACTACTATTGTCCACATCTTGCAAGCTTGCCGATCTAACTTTCTCCTTCGGTATTGGATCTGCCTTCTGCTCATTTTCTTGAATGACTTTCTGCAGGCGATCATTTTCTTCCTTTACTTCCTGCAAATAGGTTTCCAGTAGTGCAATCATTTCCTCAGTTTGAGTGTCATGATTTGGCTGGGATCTTTGCTTAAAGAGCTGGAATATAATAGTGAGGGTTATAATATGTAATAAAAAACTTATAATGAGTAAAAGTGCTTCCATTTTATTTCTCGTCTCCCTACTACCCGTTAAAATCTATCCTTTTACCTAAAAAAGGGTGTTCTTGTTTTTCCATGAAATCTGATGGGGTCTGCTTCTCATTACTACCCTGATCGAAACTATCTTTCCGTTTATCTTCTTTTTTCACTTTTTCTGCATTGCCAAACTTATTTACTTGTTTTCTTTTTTCTATCTGCTGTTTTACTTGTAATCCTGCTAATGCCTCTTGAAAATGCTGGTTTTGTTTCATTTGGTGTTCCTGCATTTTACCTGCATCCTGTGTTCTAGGTAGTGCCACTTGCATTTCAATAGAACGCCAGCTCATCACAACACTTCCTTTAAAGGAGAATTATCTCCCGGTAGAAAGGATGGAAAACAATAATATCTTCCCTACTATACGCACAGCCAATTCTTCGCTTCTTCTATACGGCTATCAGCGTCATAGAAACGGTGTATTCCATTTTCCTTGTACCCGGTATTGATACATTCGCCATTTGTTTGGCTATCTCCTTCTGCCTATCTGGAAAATGTTGCTTTTCTTTAACCTAATCCATTGAACGGTAGTGTATTCGGTTGTTCCTTCATTAAGCATTAGCAATCCTTATTTTGCTGAGCATTATTAGTTTACAGCCTGAATCTTCTTAAGCGTGCCCCTTAATTTAACAATAGATTTTTTATGAATCTGAGAAATACGGGAAGTCGTTAAGCCAAGTACTTGACCAATTTCAGTTAAGGATAATTCATTGTGGTAAAATAAGCTAATAACCATCTGTTCATTTTGATTCAAGCTACTAATACCCTCTGCCAGCTCCATTTTTAGTTCATTTGAAAGAACATTTTTTTCAGGCAAAACCGTTGTTTCATCAGGGACAGCATAACCAATTCCTTCTTTCATTTCATTTCTTCCATCTTTCGGTTTCTCTTCAATTGAAAGAACATTTGCAAATAATGAATCATTAAGAATGGTTTCCACTTCCTTCACTCCCAATCCTGCTTTTTCCGCGATTTCTTCGATTGTCGGCATACGCTGTAGGGCTTGTTCTAGTGAATGGGTTAGCTGCTCAAGCTTCTTGGTCTTCTCACGTAATGATCTCGGAAGCCAGTCTTCTCTTCTCAATCCATCCATGATCGCTCCTCTAATACGGAAAGAAGCATATGTATCAAACTTAAGATCACGGGCAGGCTCAAACTTTTTTAAGGCATCATATAGTCCCAGCAAACCAAAACTTTTGACGTCATCCTTGCTGACACTACTTGGTAAATGACTGGAAATCCGTTCGGTATGATAGCTTACAAGATACATATAAGTTTGAATGAGTTCATTTGCAGCATTGTTATCTTTACTTTCCTGCCAATCATGCCACAACTTTTGTTCATGAGAAGACTTGTTCACTGTCATCAATAACTCCTCCCTTTTTGTTTTAAACCAACAATTGACAGCCATTAAATAAACTGTTCTTCTTTGCTAGCCTTCTTTATTTTTAATCTATTTGTTTGAGGGTTAAACTCTATTGTTCTGCCGATCTTGCCTCCTGTATCGGAAGCTATGACAGGAATACGCAAAGCTTCCAATATAGCTAACACAGCTTCTGTATTTCTAGGGCCAATCCGCATGATGTCAGAGTTTGATGTGAAATGAAACATTTGAGCACCACCAGCGAGTTTGGCTTTCAATGCATATCTTCTCGCGCCTTCCCCGACCAGCTTGTTAACAAGAATGGGAATCGCAGTGTCTGCATATTTAAAATAATTTATATCTGTTTGTTTTGCTAAACTTGAGTCAGGCAACAGGATGTGGGATAATCCTGCGATATGCTTTCCTTCATCATAGATGACGATTCCTACACATGAACCTAACCCTGCTGTTCGTATCATCCCTGGTGCTCTAACAATATTTAAATCGGCTATTCCAACCTTTACCATGGTTTCTGCCTTAGTCATAATCTTTTATACCTAATGCTTTAAATAGTATAGAAAGTGATCCGGGATCAGGGATTAGTAGGAAGTTCCCTTGTACACCTTTTTGTACTTCTTGGTCATTTATTTTTGTGTCAATGATAATGGCATAGTCTGAAACCTGTGAAACCTCCAATAATCCCACTGTTAGTATAGCCCCTGCCATATCAACACTTAAATATGGTACGGAAGGCTGCATGTTAATACTGGTAAAGTCAGACAGAGCGGAAAGATAGGAACCTGTTAATATATTTCCTGCCTCCTGCAAAGCAGAGATTGCAAATTCATTAACGGGATCTGCCAGTAATTTCCCTTCAAAACCAGGTACTATTTCATTAATCAAGAATTCCGCTTCTTCAATAGACAATATGAAATATACCGTTCCAGGAGCTTCTCCTTGAATGCGAAATAGCACAGCCGCAATGAGTTCATCAGGACCACCAATTAAATCCATCACTTCATCAAAACTAACCACTTTCACAGATGGTACTTGCATATCAATTTTCTTATCAAGCAATTTAGCCATCGAAGTAGCGGCATTGCCAGCCCCAATATTACCAATTTCGCGTAATACATCCTTCTGAGTATTCGTTAAATTAGTGTAGTCATTCATTAGTTAAGACCTTTCAATACCTTGTAATTCTTTCATATGGTCAACAGAAAGCACTTTTTCTAAATCGAGTAAGATAAATAATCGGTCCTCCATTTTTACGACACCTTCAATATAATCTACATCCACTGTACCAATTACTTCAGGTGCAGGTTCGATCGCTTCTTCTGTAATATCTAATACATCGTTGGCTGCATCTACAATGAGACCAACCTCCATATTTTCCAAGTTAATAATAATGATTCTTGTTGACTCACTATATTCTGTTTCTTCCATACCAAACCTAACTCTTAAATCTATTACTGGAGTCACGACCCCCCGTAAATTAATAACCCCTTTTACGAAGTCAGCTGTCTGGGGAACTCTGGTAATGGGCAGCACCCTTTCGATCGCTCCAACTTGTTGCACAGATACTGCGTATTCCTCATCCTGTAATTGAAAAATTATTACTTTTCTTGTAAGTGATGTATTTTGTTCCATGTTCTTAAGCCTCCTATTGTTATATGCATTTGCATTGTTCTTTCAAATTTTGTTGCTTCATTTTACATGCGCCCCGTATCTTTCAGAAGCTTCTCAAGTGTGTCTGCAACCTGATTCAAGGGGACTATATGATTTACCCTTTCCGTTTTCACAGCTGCCTTTGGCATACCGTAAATAACAGCAGTTTTTTCAGACTCAGCAATTGCTATGGTAGAAGGATCCGATGCCTTCATTTGCTTCAGTCCATTAGAACCGTCACTTCCCATTCCAGTTAAAATAACTGCAATTTTATTAATTTTCTCTAAGGGACCAGCAGACGCAAACAACACATCAACAGAAGGTCTATGACCGTTTACAGGTGCTTCTTCTGTTAATTCAATAGCAAGTGCAGTACCAACTTTATTTACTCGCATATGGTAGTCACCAGGAGCTATATAAGCCGTACCATCATGCAATATTTCTCCATGGACAGCCTCTTTCACAGTTATGTTCGACATGGAGTTAAGACGATCTGCAAGCGACTTCGTAAAACCAGGTGGCATATGCTGTACGATAAGAATTGGTGCTGAGAAATCACCAGGTAACGTAGGTATTAACTTTTGCAGTGCCCTTGGCCCTCCAGTGGATGTTCCAATCGTTACAATCGTTTTGTCAAATAACTGTCGCTCGGTCGTAACAGGTAAATCTGCGGAATTCCCGCTAGACTCCTTGGGTGATGGACTCATCGTTACTGCTGATGCAACGATCACTTTATTAATAATTTCTTCGGTTTTCTCTCCATTTTCCATCGATAAATAGTTAGATGGTTTAGTGATAAAGTCAACTGCTCCATGAGAAATTGCTTGTAAGGTTTTTTCAGCACCTTCTGCCGTTTCACTAGATAGCATGACGACAGGGACAGGACAGTCCTGCATAATAGACTGTAATGCAGTAATTCCATCCATTACGGGCATGTGAATGTCCATGGTGACAACGTCTGGTGACAACCTTTTTATTTTCTTTAAGCCGTCCTCACCATTCCTGGCTGTCGCTATAACTTCTATACGCTGATCAGATACCAGCATATCTTTAATTACCTTTCGCATAAACGCAGAATCATCAATCACCAGCACACGAATAGGATTCATTATTCATTACCTCTCTGTCATCAGTTGTTTTAATTTCTGTAGGAAAGTCTTACGGCCAGATTGTAATAAACCGTGCGGTAGGTCTTTCGTATAATGATTCGCAAGCTGTTGCATAGCCTTGCTTATTGGTGCGTGTTTATTGTAGATCGAGTAGGGAATTTGGCGGATGACAGCCTGTGATACATGCTTGTCATCTGGCAATATGCCAAGTGCTGTCACATCTACTTTTAAAAACTGCATCACGACCTCACGGAATTGATTTAAGGAACGTTTCCCTTCCTTAACACTCAGTGATCGATTCATTATTACTTTAATAGGCATTTTAGAATTGTTGGCTAAAACATGTTTAATCATGCCATATGCATCCGTAATAGAGGTTGGTTCAGGTGTGGTAACCACAATACATTCATCTGATGCTAAGATAAACGACATGGTATCTTCTGTTACCCCTGCTCCCATGTCAAAAATAATATAGTCATACGATGATAGAAGTTTCTCGTATTGTTCAAAGAAATGCTCCCTGCTTTTTGAATCAATAGAGAACAGTTCATTAAGCCCTGAGCCACCTGCAATGTAACTTAACCCAAGAGGACCAATCTCAATTATTTCCTCAATGGTTTCAAAGTTTTGTAACAAGTTAACAATAGACTTCCGGGCAGACACCCCCATTAATATATCAATATTCCCCATCCCGATGTCTAAATCAAACAAAAGAACGCGCTTTTGTTGTCCGACTAATTCTAAGGAAAGATTTAGTGCAACGTTTGATTTCCCTACCCCTCCTTTTCCGCTAATAATAGAAACCGTTTGGGCTTCTTTCACTTCACGCCGGGGTATTCCTTGCCCTAATTTCCTTCGGAGACTTGCAGCTTGATCCTCAAACATCTCTTAAACCTTCTATAATATAATTACTGATGAGAGCAGGAGATAATTTCACTAAATCCTCAGGCACGTCTTGCCCATTTGTGGCATAAGCAATACCGGTCTGTTTTCCAAGCGATATATTTAAAAAACTGCCGTATTGTCTTGTTTCATCTGTTTTAGTAAAAATAACTTCTTTTATACCAATCTGGGCAAACTGATTATAAATGGCATTAATATCCTCAGCTTTAGCAGTAAGGGCAAGAACTAGGTACGTATCTATTTGCCATTCAGCTCGCGTAGATTCCTTAAGCTGTTTAATGTACTGCTCATCTCGAAAGTTTCTTCCTGCTGTATCCACAAGGATTACATCATATGCTGCATATTTCTCAAAGGCTTGTCCAAAGTCCTCAGCTGTATAGGCAACTTCCATTGGGATATCAAGAATTTTAGCATACGTTCGCAATTGCTCGACAGCTGCTATTCGATACGTATCTGATGTAATAAGTGCAACCTTTTTTTGTTCTTCCAGCATATATTTGGCAGCAATCTTTGCTATTGTGGTTGTTTTTCCAACTCCAGTTGGGCCAACAAACTGTGCAACTTTCTTAGTGTCTTTGATCCCCTTATAAGAAAAGCCTGATAACTGAGTTTGAATTTCTTCTTCTAATACATCAACAATTTTTTGATATGCAACGTCTTCTGCTTCGGTCTCTCCTATTCTGGTTAGCACCTTGTCTACCAACTGTATAGCAAGAGATGGCTCTACTTCTTGGGTAATTAAGCCCTCATATACAAGCCGATAATTCATCGGATATTGTTGGGTCTCGTCTTTTGTAAAATGAAGCATCTTTTTCAACTGTTTTATTTCCTTAAGTACAAGGTCTTCCGCGTTAAAAGTTGCTTTTGCCTGGCTAATATCTGTTTTCGATGCTTTTGGGGTAATGTCTTTTGTTGTGGTTCCGTTATGGTTCGCCCTGATTGGATCTGGATCAAGTGCCGCAACCACTTCAATTCTGCTTTTCTTGAATAAGCCCAAAAACCCCTTCTTCTTTACCTCTTTGGAATTCAGAATGACCGCACCTGCGCCTAACTCTTTTCTAACCAGCTTCATTGCTTCTGGCATCGTTGCAGCTGAATATTTTTTTACCTTCATGAAACATTCACCACTCCTACGCTTTGTACTTGTACCGTTGGTTCTAGCTCATTATAAGAGAGTACTGCAACTTGGGGAAGAAATCGTTCAACAAGTTGCTTTAAATACATTCTTACTGCAGGTGAGCATAATACAATGGCTGTGTCTTCCTGAATTGTTAACTTTTCTACTTCCGCATGAATAGACTTAATAATCTCTTGCTGTGCATCAGGATCTAATGCTAAATAGTTCCCATGTTCTGTTTGCTGGATGTTTTCTGCTATTAGCTTCTCAACCTTCCCAGATACAGTCAGTACTTTCAGTGAAGCATCATCATCAGCGTATTGCTTCGTTATCTGTGCGGATAGCGCCTGTCTTACATACTCTCCTAGAAGCTCTGTATCATTTGTTAGCTTAGAAAAATCAGCTAATGTTTCGAATATAACTGGTAGATTTCGTATAGACACATTCTCTTTTAAAAGTTTTGCAAGCACCTTTTGAATGTCTCCAACCGACAATGGCTCTGGTGTAACCTCTTCGACAAGTATCGGGTAGCTTTCTTTTAAATGATCAATAAGTTGCTTCGTTTCCTGTCTGCCTAATAAAGTATGTGCATGTTTTTTAATCACTTCTGTAATATGGGTGGAAACAACAGAAGGTGGATCCACAACCGTATAACCGGACAATTCTGCTTCATCCTTAACTTCCTCATTGATCCATTTTGCTGGCAGGCCGAAAGCAGGCTCTTTTGTATCTATTCCTTCAATATCATCTTCAGCAATGTCTGGGGACATAGCTAGGTAATGATCAAGCAATAATTCTCCTTCAGCAACTTCATTTCCCTTTATTTTCATTTGATATTCATTAGGGTTCAGTTGAATGTTATCACGGATACGAACAACAGGAATGACAATACCCAATTCTATTGCTAATTGTCTTCTTATCATAATAATTCTATCCAACAAGTCTCCACCTTGATTTGTATCGGCTAATGGGATTAACGCATAACCAAACTCAAACTCAATAGGATCCATATTAATTAAACTCACTACATTTTCAGAAGACTTCATGGCACTGCTATCTGTTTGAACCTCTTCCTCTACATTATCTACCTCTGGCTCTTCTGCCTGTTTCAATAACAAATAGCCACTTAGTGCCAAGACACCAGCAATTATAGTTGTTAGGAAAAAATTAATTGGCGTTAAACCAAGTAAAAAGATGGTTCCTGCAGCAATAAAAAGTAGCTTGGGATATTGCAAAAGCTGTCCTGTAACATCACTACCGAGGTTCCCCGTACCTGCTACACGGGTAACAACAATTCCCGTAGCTGTCGCGATTAATAAGGCAGGGATTTGACTAACAAGCCCATCTCCTACTGTTAATCGCATATATGTATTAATTGCCTCTTGAAAAGGCATATCTAATTGCACCATTCCAATAATTAAACCAAAGATAATATTTATTAGGACGATAATTATACCGGCAATTGCATCACCTTTTACAAATTTACTGGCACCATCCATGGAACCATGAAAATCTGCCTCATTTTCTACCTTTTCCCGTCTTTCTTTTGCCTGTTGTTCTGAAATCAACCCGGCATTTAAATCAGCGTCAATACTCATTTGTTTACCTGGCATCGCATCAAGCGTAAATCTTGCGGCAACCTCAGAAACACGTTCTGACCCTTTTGTGATTACAAGAAATTGGATGATAACAAGGATGATGAACACAACAAATCCTACTAGTGGATTATCCCCTATAACAAACGTACCAAAGGTCTCCACAACCCCACCTGCATCAGCTTCCGACAAAATAGACCTGGTGGTTGAAACATTTAAACCCAACCGGAATAGTGTTAATAGCAACAGGAGAGATGGAAATATGGAGAACTGTAATGCTTCCTCTGTATTCATGGAAACGAGTATTACGATTAATGCAAGAGTTATATTACATAAAATAAGTATACTTAATAACCATCCTGGTAATGGGATGACAAGCATTACTATAATTAATATAACACCTAATAGGACGGATAAATCACGAGCTTTCATTACTGTCTCTCCTTATTGCTTAAGCTTTTTTCTCTAATTTATATACATACGCTAGCACTTCCGCCACTGCCTGGAAAAACTCTTCAGGTATCATGTCACCAATCTCTACTGCTTTATAAAGAGAACGTGCCAGTGGTTTGTTCTCTACCGTCACAACGCCGTTTGCTTTCGCTACTTCTTTTATCTTCAACGCAATATCATCTGAGCCTTTTGCAACAATATACGGAGCATCTGCTTTTAATTCATCATATTTTACCGCAATCGCAAAGTGGGTCGGATTTGTTATGACGACATCTGCATGTGGTACTTCACTCATCATTCTGCGCGTTGCCATTTGCCTTTGTCTCTCTTTAATCTTAGATTTAATTAAAGGGTCCCCTTCAATATTTTTATATTCATCTTTTATATCCTGTTTTGACATCTTCATGTTTTTTTCAAAATCATAACGCTGATAGGCATAATCAAACACAGCAAGAAACAGGAGAGCAATTGTAGCAGCTATTGCCATCGTGACGGTTACTTGACCGAAAAATGCTAAAGCACCGTCTACCGATTTAAAAGAAAGCATCATCATGTCATCCTTGAAGATCCATATCACAAAAAATGTAATAGCCCCGATGAAGACGATCTTTAGCAAGGACTTTAACAATTCTACGAGTGCCCTTATAGAGAATATTCGTTTTGCACCTTGAATGGGATCTATTTTCTTCAAATCAAATTTTAAAGGTTCTGTAGTAAACAGAAATCCAATTTGTAAAAAGTTCGCTGCTAAACCTGCTAATATTGCAATTAACATAACAGGGGCTAACATTTTGACTGCTTCCATCGCAGCCCCCGAAAAGACTTGATGGACAGTATTTTCCGTAACATCCCATAGAATAAATTCAGTAAATGTGTGTTCAAAGAATTCCATCATACTACTTTTCATCGAACTTCCAAAAACTACGAGAATAAGGAACGAAAAAAGCAGTAAAATTGCAGTATTTACATCCTGACTTTTGGCAACCTTTCCTTTTTTACGTTCATCCTGACGCTTTTTCGGAGTTGCTTTTTCGGTTTTTTCACCTGCAAAAAATTGTAAATCAAGCTTTAGCAAGTTACGCACCCCCGAATAATTGCATCAATCCCTGCATGGTTTTAAACAGATATGTAAATAGGTTTTTAACCAAAACAATGTACAAACTTAAAAAAACAAATAATGTAAGAAAACTAACAAGTATCTTTAATGGGAGCCCAACTACAAATACATTTAATTGCGGTACAGTTCTTGCCACAATCCCCAGTGCCACATCCACTAAAAACAAACACCCTACAATCGGAATGGCAATTTGGAAAGCAATTAAGAACATTGTATTAAATGTCTCAATAACAAAATCCGCAATAGATTGATTTCCAAACGGGATAAATGTATCAATTGGAATAAACGAATAGCTGTTGAAAATCCCATCAATTAACAGATGATGTCCATCTACAGCCAGCAAGAATAACAAGGAAAAGATATAGAAATATTGCCCTGTTAACGGACTCTGTGCCCCCGTTTGTGGATCAATTACATTTGCTATCGCAAACCCCATCTGAAAATCGATGAACCCTCCAGCAATCTGCACTGCTGAAAGAATAATATAAGCAATTAGACCAATAAGCAGCCCTACTATCGCTTCTTTCATTAAAAGAAACAAATACACACCATCAAATCCGATATCAGTTGGACCAATTGTATAAAACATAATAAAAGCCAAAAAGAAGCTAAGCCCAATCTTAAATGGTGTTGGTATTGTACGATAAGCAAATAAAGGTAATGTAACAAAAAAGGCTAGTACTCGTATAAAAACGAGAATAAAAACTGGTAGACTATTCATATTTATTAACTCAAGCATGGGTTACCCTACAAACTGGTTAATATTTTGGAATATGTCGGCTGTAAACTTAACCATTTCTGTTAGCATCCACGGCCCGAAAACGATAAGACCAACAAGAACAGCGACAATTTTAGGAATAAACGCTAATGTCTGTTCCTGGATCTGGGTTGTCGCCTGAAAAATACTCACCAATAATCCGATAGCAAGCGCCAGTATCAATAATGGACCTGTAACTAAGAGAATGGTATAAACCCCTTTCTCTGCAAGGCCTAAAACGAATTCACTGCTCACCCATACCACCTACTTTTTATAAAATAATCTACCATTAAAAACCATCCAATAGAGAATGTGTGATCATATACCAACCGTCCACTAATACAAATAATAAAATTTTAAATGGCAGGGAAATCATAACAGGTGGCAGCATCATCATACCCATTGACATAAGAACACTTGCAACAGCCATATCAATAATCAAAAACGGGACAAAAATCATGAAGCCCATTTGAAAGGCTGTCTTCAATTCACTAATCGCAAATGCTGGGACTAGAGTAGTTAACGGGATTTCTTGAACCGAATCAGGTTTTTCCAGCTCCGCATAATTCATAAATAAAGCGAGATCCTTTTGCCTAGTGTGCTCTGCCATAAAATCCTTCATTGGTACACTTGCCCGCTCATATGCCTCGTCCAAGGATATTTCTTCATCGAAAAGGGGCTGTAGTGCCTCATCATATACCTCCCCAAAAACAGGGGCCATAATAAAAAATGTCAGGAACAAGGCAATCCCAATTAAAACTTGGTTTGGTGGCATTTGCTGTGTTGCAAGTGATGTTCTAACAAATGATAAAACAATAATAATTCTCGTAAAACTCGTCATTAAAATTAAGATGCCTGGTGCAAGAGACAAAACAGTTAATAAGAGTAATAGTTTTACAGATGTAGCTACATTTGAAGGATCAGAATTAGAAAACATGTCTACAAATTCATTCATGTCGATCTTCCTTCTCTTTATGCTGCTGAATCAGCTTATTTCGATTACTCTTCAGTTTTTGTAGCTCTCCAGAGAACAAGGCTTTAAAGTCAGCACCACCAGATCCCTTCGTTGATCCTGTAGCATTCTTTTTTGATTGGAAAAGATCCGTTAGTAACCCCGTGGCCCCTGGCTGTACATCTTCCTGTCTTATTAATTCTGCTTTCACACTTTCATCCGTAATTTCTTGCAACATTTCAACATTGTCACCAACACCGAGCATATAAAACCGGTCTCCAAGTCGAATGATTTGCACCGATTTATTTTGACCTACCGAGACACCACCAAGACTTTCCAATGCTCTTACTTTCGAAAAGAGCTTGTTTCGATTCTTTAAAAATTTTAATAGCACGTAAATGAGCGCTATAACTAGTAATAATGCAAAAAACATTTTTACTAAATCGAACAGCAGTGAATTACTTTCTTCTGGTTGTGTCTGTTGCTCTGTTTCCTCTTGATTGCCACCATCTTGTTCTGATTGGTCATTCTCTTGCTCCCCTTCTTCGTTTATCCAATCGGTGACATTAGCAGCCTCAACCCTGACCTGATTAGAAATAAAGAAAGCAGAGAGAATAGTTATAAAACAGATGACTAGACTAATTTTTTTAATCAACATTCTCACTCGTTTCTTAATTCAATGCCTTCTGTATTGCTTCAATAACCCTATCCGCCTGAAAAGGTTTAACGATAAAGTCTTTTGCCCCAGCCTGAATAGCGTCGATAACCATCGCTTGCTGCCCCATAGCAGAACACATTATAATTTTGGCATGAGGATGATTTGCCTTTATTTCTTTTAGTGCCGTTATTCCATCCTTTTCTGGCATCGTAATATCCATTGTTACTAAATCAGGTAGTAACTCATTGTACTTCTCAACAGCCTGTAAACCATCCTGAGCTTCACCTACTACATCAAATCCATTTTTTGTAAGAATATCTTTAATCATCATCCTCATAAAAGCTGCATCATCCACAATTAAAATTCGCTGTGCCATTTAAAATCCCCCTAAGTAAAATTCTATTTAAGTTTTCGCAATCTGTCTGACTGACTTAAAATATCTGTAACCCTTACACCAAAATTCTCATCTATTACAACTACTTCTCCCCGAGCTATTGGTTTTTGGTTTACTAGGATATCAACAGGTTCACCGGCCAGTTTGTCTAGTTCAATAATAGATCCAGCTGATAAATCTAATATATCTCGAATTGTACGTTTCGTTCTTCCAAGCTCTACTGTTACTTTAAGTGGAATATCCATTAACATATCTAAATTACGATGCTCTGTAGTATTCAATTCAACAGGCTCAAAATTGGAAAAAGCAGCTGGTTGAACCGTGCTGTGTTGGTTTGTGGCATTTCCTAGCATGCTGGCGTCCTCGGTATGACTACTTGGTTGACGTACCACAGGATCAGCTTTTTCGGTTTCAAAGCTTCTTTCAAGTTCTTCTACCGTTACGGCTGCCTCTTCCTCGGCCCCACCGTTAAGTAATTCATCTACCAATTTCTTAGCAAAACTCATTGGCATCAATTGCATGATATTTGAATCAATTAACTCTCCTACCTTTAGTTCGAAAAATACTTTAACATAGGCATCTTCAGAAAACTTGTCTTTCAAATCTTCCTCTGGATCCTCTACAAGTATATTAGGTGGTGAGATATCTACTTTTTTATTAAACACCGTTGACATGCTCGTAGCTGCCGCACCCATCATTTGATTCATTGCTTCTTGAACAGCACTTAAATGAATTTCATTTAGCTCCTCAGCAGGTGAAGTTCCATCGCCTCCCAGCATAATGTCAGAGATGATCGCAGCGTCTGGAGATTTTAGTACAAACACATTCTTACCCGTAAAGCCATCAATATAGCTCACCTCAACACTAACCGGTTCAAAGTTAAACTCTTCCTCCAAATCTGCCTTTTGAATTACCGAAACCTTTGGTGTCGTTATATCTACTTTTTGATTTAATAAGGTTGATAGAGTTGTAGCAGAGCTGCCGAAAGAAATATTTCCTATTTCTCCTAAAGTATCTTCTTCAATTGTTGTTAAAGATTGATAAGCAGGGGAATTGACAGCAGCATCATCTGAGTCATCTTCGCCAACCTTTAATAATGCATCAATTTCGTCTTGTGATAGCATTCCATCATTCATCATGCACATTCACCCCTTTAATTTCTTCTAATACTTGTACAGACAATTTATTTTTGTGCTTACCTGGCTGCACATAAAATTTCGGCTTGTCATTGACCTCTAATGTAAGCGGATGGTCTATTGACTGATCTAGTCCTATCACATCGCCTTGTTTGAGATTAAGAAATTGCTCAATGTTTATGTTTGTCGTTCCTAGTATTGTTTTAGCATCTACTTTAGCTGATACTAGATTTGTAGATAGTTTATTATATGCCTCGTCATCTCTTTCTTTTGTTGCGGTTTGCATCCAATAGTGGACGGATAACTTTGAAATAATTGGTTCTAAGACAATGTGTGGAATACAAATATTAATTAAACCACTTGTATCTCCAATAGCTGTGTTTAAAGATACCACCACTACCGTCTCATTTGGTGAAACCATTTGGAGAAACTGGGGATTCACTTCAAACTCCTCTAATACTGGATCGATCTCTACAATCGATGACCATGCTTCCTGTAAGTTTACAATTGCCTTTTCGAAGGTTTGAGACATCAAAATTGTTTCAATTTCTGTTAAGTTGTCCACTTTATTTGTACTATAACCTTTACCACCAAGAATCCTATCCAGTAATGCATAAGCTATGTTTGGATTAATTTCCATCACGATTCTTCCATCAAGTGGAGCAACACTGTATGTATTAAGTACTGTCATTTTCGGAACAGATCTTATAAATTCTTCATATGGAATTTGATCAACGGAGGCCACATTAATATTCACATATGTCCTTAATTGCGCTGAGAAAAAAGTTGTTAGCATACGGGCATAGTTTTCATGGATCCGTGATATACTACGTATTTGATCTTTTGAAAAACGCAGGGCACGCTTAAAATCATAGACACGCACTTTCTTCTCTTTTTCTTCCTTTTTCAGTTCTTCAGCGTCCATTTCACCTGACGTAATAGCAGATAAGAGGGCGTCTATTTCATTTTGGGAAAGAACTTCATCTACCAACTAACTCACCTCCATGCTGGAGTATTACATCCATATTTACTGCAAAATTTTATTGATTGTATAAACATCTGTAATATTTCCTTCTGTCATGACTTCATTTAACTTTGTCTGAACTGTTTTTTCTAAATCTGAAAGTCCTGCTTTAAAATCCTCTTCGCTTAGCACTGCCAACTCTTTAATAAGAATATTTTTTAGCTGAAAGTCGCGCTTCGCTATTTCTTCCTTAGCATCCTTACTATCAGTAACAATCTGAAACTGAATACGCACAAAGCTGCCATCTTCTAAATCAGTTGTTATCTCAGGAGATTCATAGGAATACTCTACAATCTCATCAATCGTTTTTGCTTTTCCTTCGTCCTCACCATTAACGTTAAGGATAACGAGAAAAACTGCGGCCGCCCCAACAATAATTATTGCGATAGAGGAAAGCATTACTTTAACCAATTTACTCATTTTTAACTTCACCTGCTTTATATATGGATTGTTGCAAGCCTATTTTTCGATAAAATTTTTCTATTAGTTCAGCCACTTCTTGTTCCGCTTCTTTTACAACAACTTTTTTTCCATTTATTAATGTAATTGTGGTATCAGGGAACGACTGAATCTGTTCAATCATTAATGCATTTAAGATAAACGTTTCATTGTTTAACCTTCTTAATTCAATCATAAAATGGGCGGGAGTGCCTGGATACGGCACTCCCTACCTCCTTATCGTTTTAGGTTTACTAATTCCTGCAGTATTTCATCTGAAGTCGTAATAATTCGGGTGTTAGCCTGGAAACCACGCTGGGCCGTGATCATTTCCGTAAATTCTTCAGACAGATCCACATTTGACATTTCTAGTGAACCACTGACGATAGACGCTGCTCCTTCTGATTCTGGAGTGACTAAGCCATTGTAACCAGCATTTTCACTATTTAGGAACAAGTTACTTCCCGATTTTTCTAATCCAGCAGCGTTCGAGAAGGATGCTAAAGCAATTTGTCCAGCAATACGTGGTTGACCAAATTCATCAATATAAGATACAGTCCCATTTGCTTGGACACTAAAGCTTTGAGCAGAATCAGGAATACTTAACGTGCCTACTGTATTACTAACGAAGTCCTCCGTCATGTTTGTTTCCTCTAGCGCAACATCCATCGGTTCTCCATTATCATCATCCATTGTAATGCTTACCCCACCATTAGCGTCCATTGCCACAGTGAGATTGTTGCCATTTTGATCGGTTATCTGTAGCTCACCATCTGGTAAGAGTGTGTCATCTTCAATTCTTTCCCCATTACCATTTACGTACGAAACAATATTATCACCATCATTCGTTACGGAAACGGAAATCTCATTATCAGCACCGTCTACTCCTGTGTACGTAGTCCCTGTGACATTTGTGCCAGACTGATATCCAGTCAAATAGTAACCTTGAGGATTTACGATTGCTCCACTTTCATCAAGGTAAAAGTTTCCGGCTCTTGTATAGGCTGTTTGATCACCATTTTGTACGACAAACATACCATCACCTTCCAAAGCGAAATCCAATGGACTGTTGGTGGTTTGTCTAAATCCCTGTGTGTGGATGTTATCGATGGTTCCAAGCTG
Source organism: Oceanobacillus kapialis (assembly GCF_044790185.1). Taxonomy (GTDB): domain Bacteria; phylum Bacillota; class Bacilli; order Bacillales; family Amphibacillaceae; genus Oceanobacillus_B; species Oceanobacillus_B kapialis. Next base: position 1,704,482 of record NZ_CP085256.1, on the reverse strand, counting down.
TGAACCAAGCCCTACCTGTGATGGGTTAACTCCTCCTCGTGCTTCCGTGGCTCCTTGAGCACCAGCTGTCGTTTGGCTCATCATATCCTGAAAAGTTACCCTTCCTTTTTTAAAGCCAGACGTATTTACATTTGCAATATTGTTTCCAATTACATCTAATTTTGTTTGAAAACCTTTCATTCCTGAAATACCAGCATACATTGAACGTAGCATAATCTCATTTCCCCTTTTTGGTTTAATTGTGCACGCTGTATCTGTCCATCAACAGCGTTGGCCTCCCAGTAGGGTCCAGCCTATTGATCCAGCAGAATGGTACCGTTTATGTTTGTGAAAATACGGCTTGTGGCTTCTTGCCTATTCATTGCTGTAACAACTGTATTATTTTTCGCACTAACTAGAAGTGCAGCTTCATTTGTTATTACCAAAGAATCGGTTATTCCTTTTGTTTTTGCTTCTTTCACCTTTTGGTTGATTAGTTCCCATTGATTCGCATTTATCTGTATATTTCTTTCTTGAAGCCGCTCTGATGCATGCTTACTTAGTTTTAATCCTGTCTGTTCTGTTAATAAATCTTTAAAGCTAATAGTTGATGGTGTCTTTGCTTGTTTAACAGGTGACTTAATGTTAAGAGCATGCTGCTGCGGCAATTGATGTATACGATGATCCATCACGCTCACATCCTTTTAGTCTTCCTCTTTGTCCTCAGTAGTTGGGTCACTTACTTCCATGGCTGCATCTGCAAAAATCTTTTCGCCATTTTCAAGCTCAAGCACAGCCCAACCTTCACTTTGGCTTACTGAAATAACCTTACTTGAAACGATGTCACTCTTTTCTCCAGTTTCTTTGTCAAAAGATTGATAAGTAACTTCCTTTCCTATCATATGGCTATATTGGATGACAGGAGACATAAGTTGGCTTTCAACCAATCTATCAATGGATTTTGCCATATTCATCGTTTGCTCTAAAGATGAAAATTGAGCCATCTGTGAAATAAATTGCTTATCATCCATTGGATTAGACGGATCCTGATTTTGTAATTGAGTCATCAGAATCTTAAGAAATTCATCCTTCCCGAGGTTTGTACTAGGTGTTCTTTCACTACTTTGATTTTTTAGATAGAGGGATGGATCTAAATGAACCGACATTTTTTTCACCTACACTTTCTCATTCATTAATAATTCGTGAAATTGCGTTGCAAAATCATCTTCAGAGGATTGGTCCTCTTCCTGCCAAGTATCTTCTGATCGATTTTCTTGTTGATCAAAATGCTGGCTATCATGTTCCTTCTGGATATTTTGACTTTGCTGAATAGATAAATCTTGCTTCTCAATTACAACTTGATGTGGTGAAAACATATTTCGTAATTGATGCAGGTTGCCCTCCATCATGTCTTTTGCAGCCTGAGAAGATACAAGAATTTTAACTGTCATCTCTCCATTAATTTGGGTTAGCTTTACCATCATGTCACCAAGATTCTCTGGTCTTAGAGAAATAGAGAGCTGTGTTGCTCCATTAAACTTTGTAGCAAATTTACTAGAATGGATCATCTGCTGAAATTGGTCCATTAATTGCTTATCTGGAGCTTTAGACGATTGTGAAGGACTAACATGAATAACGTATTGCTCTATCTGGCTCAATGGTCCATTTAATCCTGAAACAGCTGCATGTCCATTTGACTTTATTACAGGTTGAGAAAGTTGCTCCATAGCATTTGTAACCCACTTTGCAACATCAGTACTTGTGACTTTTGCATCTGCATTATACTGCTGCTTTGTCGCCATCTGACTTCGTTTCTCAAATGATTGCAAGAGTTCTTTCCAGACTCCTTGTAAATCAGGATTTTCTTTTTTTAGGATATTCAGGACTATTTCACCACTTTTAGCTGCACCGTTTTTCTTCTCAAGTGACTCCCACTGTTGCAGTGAATGTAGTAGTTTAGGCGCCGCTTTTTCTGCATCTTGCTTGGAATAAATTTGTGACAGTATTGGAGTGATTTCCTTGATTACCTGCACAAATTCCTTTAATACTGGTGGAACATTTGGAAGCATATTCAGTTCATTTAGAGCTACCTCAAGCCTCTCCTGACTTTGTCCAGTATTTAAAAGGGTAGTCACAAGGTCAATTAACTTATTCTGTTCTTCCTCGGACAACTCTACAGTAGGCATCCCTTCTTGTTCACTAGACTGGATTACAATCGATAGTCCTGGCTGCATGAGATTGCTTTCTTGTTTCTGCTCTGAGCCTAACGTAATCTCTAACGGACTGTTGCCTTTTTTTCCACTAAGCAGAATTGATCCGCTACTATTTTGGCCATTTCCATGCTCATTGTTTAATAAGTTTTGAAACATATCGCTTTTACTTGCTACCTTGTCTGAAACGCTTGGTAGTTTCGTAGATTGCATTTGTTGGAAGAACATCCTGATTGCATTCACTATATTTCACCTCCTTTCAATATCATTTCAATATTATTCATTATTTGCATCAATAAACAACTGCGTTAATGTTGCTGCTTCAGCAGGTTCCATTTCCTCTAAAATGGCTCCTCTTACTTTGTTTGATACTTCTTTCAGAATAGAAATTGCAGTTTGGTTATCTAAATCTTGGATAATTAATGCTGCCTGTTCACTGTCCATATCTTTAAAAGAACTAGCAATGGTTTGGATAGTGTCAGGTGCCTCTTCTTCCGTTTCCATTTCAGCATTTTCCTGGTTTTGCCTATTACGATTCTCTAACCTTATTGTTTCTTCTTCGAGCGATTCAATTGTTGACTCCAAATCCTGTACTTGTTGGTTCAATTGTTCAATTTCCTCATTTTTAGCAGCCAATTGCTCTGCAGCTTTCTCTTGGGCTTGTCCCGTTGACTCTTCTTCTGGCGTTTCGATCATGGAAGAGACAACCGGAATGTTGCTCCCTTTCTCTTTTGCCCAGTCTAATACATTGATGCCAGCTATGCTGAAGCCAATCACTGCTATAACTGTCGCGATAAGAAGTGGAAATATGATTGCAAATAGGAACCAAAGAAAAGGATTCATTTTCTTTTTTTCAGTTGTATAGTCTTTTTCCATGTCATCACCTGTTTATATGACTTAAGTATTGCTGAATGGATACTTCATCCATAGTTCTTCTTTCCATTTTATCTTGTCGTGCTTTCTCCGCATCCTGTCGCATCTCAATGATTTTCTCAAACTTTTTCATTTCCACATGTGCCTCAGTAAGCTGATGTTGTTTCATCTCCATGTCATTTCTTGCATGTTGAACGGCATTTTGCATGGCCATTATTTGCTTATTCAATCGCTCAATATAAGCATTTTGTTCACGTACTTTATCTAAAGTTATGGATTGCTGAATAGCCTCTTCATAGCTCTTTTCAGCATCTTCTTTCTTTTTCAGTAAATGAAACATCTTCGTTGCGACATCCTCAAAAAACTCTGTTGACTTATGGTAAGCTTTCTGAGCATCATTCTTTTCCTGTTCCCTGACATTCCAAATTTTAGATAAGGCCAATGTTTCTGCCATTATTTCATGCCCCCATTTAATAATGATGTCATTTTCTCAACTGATTCTGTTCGACTGATAACTTCATGGGTGTCTTGCTTTAAAAAAGTTTGTATTTTGGGATAGTAGGATATTGATCGATCAATTGCTTGGTCTGTACCACGTTTATAGGCACCGATCTGGATTAACTCCCTATTTTCTTCATATTTTGCCATCAATGAACGAATTTCCTGAGCAGTTTGCTTGTGAGCATCTCCAGTAATACTATTCATCACACGGCTAATAGACTTTAATACATTGATTGCAGGAAACTGTCCTCTTTCTGCCAGCTTCCGGTCCATCACAAAGTGCCCATCCAAAATACCTCTAACAGTATCCGAAATCGGCTCATTCATATCGTCTCCATCTACTAGCACAGTATAAAATGCTGTGATAGTACCGTTATGGTTGGTTCCCGTTCTCTCTAGAAGCTTTGGAAGGATAGCAAAAACAGAAGGCGTATATCCTTTCGTTGTCGGTGGTTCCCCTGTTGCAAGTCCGACCTCTCGCTGTGCCATCGCTACTCTTGTAACAGAATCCATCATCAGGTTGACATCATAACCCTGATCTCTGAAATACTCACTTATGGCAGTTGCTGTATAGGCACCTTTAATACGCATTAAGGCAGGTTGATCAGAGGTTGCTACCACTACAATCGATCGCTTAAGTCCCTCCGGCCCTAAATCCTTTTCAATGAATTCTCTTACTTCTCTTCCTCTTTCACCGATTAGAGCAATAACGTTTATGTCTGCATCACTGTTTCTTGCGATCATTCCTAATAGTGTACTTTTACCAACACCACTCCCCGCGAAAATACCAATCCGTTGTCCTTTACCAACTGTAAGAAGAGAATCAATTGCTTTAACTCCAACCTGAATTGGCTCAGAAATGGGTGGTCTCTCCATAGGGTTTGGGGGGGATTGATCAGTCAAATATCGTGTCAATCCTTTAGGTAATACTGAACTGTCTAACTTTTGCCCTAAGGAGTCAACTACATTTCCAATAAGTCCTCTTCCTACTTTAATTCGTAATGGCTTTCCAGTTGATTCCACTAAGCATCCTGGCCCTATTTCATTAACCTCTGAATATGGCATAAGGATAATTTTCTCGTTATTAAAACCTACAACTTCCGCAAGAATCGGTGCGCGATTTTCAGAGGAGTGAATATAGCAAACCTCGCCTATATTTGCTGCAGGGCCCTGGGACTCAATCATTAACCCGACGACTCGAAGCACTTTCCCATACCGTTTATATGTATCTGCCTGCTCTATAGCGGATAAGTAGGTTGAGAGATTCATTGTCTATTCTCCAATTCTATTTCATGTAATACTTCTCTAATCTGCTTTAATTGTGTGTCTAGTCCGATATCCAACTCGCCAAAGGGGTGTTTAATACGACAGCCATTTTCTTGGATGCTATCTTTCATATAAATGGCAAGCTTTGTGTCTTCGTTCACAATTTGCATTAATTCTTCCTTTTGCTGCAACACAAATTCATAGTTGGAGGGATGTAAATAAATCGATATAATGGATTGATCTTTCAGTTCCTTAATTGATTTCTGAACCATTTGCAAGAATGCAGTAGGCTCCTCTGTAATCTTCTGATCTAATATTTTCTCGGCTGTATGTAATGCTATTTTAATAATTTCAGTTGTACTTTTTTCTACGGTTTGGTGATATTCTTTTAGTGCCTTGTCAGTCAACTGGTTTAACTCATCTAGCTTTGTTTCAAAAGTTGACAATCCTTCTTGCTTGCCTGATTGAAAACCATCCTGATAACCTTCATGCTTTGCACTCTCAATCAAGGTCTTTTTCTCTTTTTCCCAGTTTGATTTTGCTAATTCAATCTGCTCATCTGTCTTTTTTAAAAGAGAAGCACTTTCTTCCTTTATTTTCTGTAATGATTGCTGGGCCTGTTGAAGGTCTGATCTTACCTGCTCTTCGGGTGTGAGATAGTGTACCTTATCAGTTTGAGTAACAATAGGTTTAAGCTTTATTACTCTACCACCGTTCATATGAGTATCAGACAATAATATCATCTCCTCCGCCCCGTGCAATCACAATTTCACCTATGTCTTCCAATCGTCTTATCGTTCCAACAATTCTCGTTTGCGCTTCCTCTACATCACGTAAACGGACAGGTCCCATATATTCCATTTCTTCCTTAAAGGCTTCTGCCATACGCTGAGACATATTTTTAAAGACAATATCCTTCACTTCGTCGCTTGCGACTTTAAGTGATAAGCGTAAGTCGTCGTTCTCTACCTCTCGAATAACCCGTTGAATAGCTCTGTTGTCTAAAATAACAATATCCTCAAATACAAACATGCGTTTCTTAATCTCATCAGCGAGCTCGGGATCTTGAATTTCTAATGCATCCAAAATAGTACGTTCAGTACTCCTGTCCACACCATTCAATACTTCTACAACAGCTTGAATTCCACCAGTTTGTGTATAATCTTCTGTCACAGAAGAAGAAATGTTTTTCTCTAAAACCTGCTCCACCTGGGTAATGATTTCCGGTGAAGTAGAATCCATGGTTGCAATTCTCCTGGCAATATCTGCTTGCATTTCCTGGGGCAAGGCCGATAATATTTGTCCCGATTGCTCTGGATCTAGATAAGAAAGAACGAGCGCGATAGTTTGTGGATGTTCATTTTGTATAAAATTTAGCACTTGTTGTGGGTCTGCCTTTCGTGCAAAGTCGAAAGGTCTAACCTGCAGTGAGGAAGTGAGCCTATTAATAATATTGGAAGCTTCCTGACTCCCAAACGCTTTTTCCAACACTGTTTTAGCATAGCCAATTCCACCTTGAGAGATAAAATCCTGCGCAACAGCAATTTGATGGAATTGATCTAGAACATCTTCTTTCAGTGAGTTATCCACTTTTTTAACAGAGGAAATCTCTAAACTTAGTTTTTCAATTTCCTCTTCTGTCAAATGTTTGTATACTTGAGCAGATACGTCAGGGCCTAAGGAGATCAATAGAATTGCTGCCTTTTGCCTACCTGTCAAGGCACCTTTTTGTCTTGCCATTTAATCCCTCCTAGTCTTCCCCAATCCAGCTTCGTAATAATTTCGCAAAATCTTCCGGCTTATCTTTAGCAATTTTTTCTAATTGCTTTTTGCGAACTTCTGACTCTGTTTGTTCCTGTTCAGGTAAATCTGGTATTTCCGCAGGAACTTCTTCATCAATATAACTTTCTTCAATAATTTCCTCTTCTTCTCCGCGATTACGAAGGAGTAATACAACTAACACAATAATAATAAGCAACAATAAGCCTCCTGCAATATACATCCATAGTGAAATACCTGATGAGGTCGGGGCATTATTAGAAGCTTGCTTTCCGTTAAACTCCTGGAAAGTAATGGATACGTTCTCCTCTGGAGCAGCGTCTTCAAATTCAGCGTTAATCGATGTGTTTATAACCGAATTTAAGATAGATGAAATCCCTTCTTCTACTGTGTCTTGCTCCTGCTGTGTTAGGTACTCTGCTGTTTCGCCATCTTGATTTTTAACATTGTTTACTGCAACTTGAATCCCTAAATCTCTCACTTTATATGGACTTTCCACGATCTCTCTTTGAATTCGATTATATTCATTGTTTACTGTTTCCTTAACAAGCTCATAATCACCATTTTCGCCTTCTTCTACACCTTGATAATTAGCAATATCCTCTTCTCCAGCTCCTGCAGTACCACCAACTGGAGGGTTTCCGGTGTAGGTTTCCTGAATGGTTTCAACACTAACTGGCAAGCCTTCCATATTTTCTTCGTCTGCCGGCTGTACAAGGTTTTCTGTTCTATTTTCCTGCGTAAAATCAATATCTGAAGTTACAGAAACAATAACATTTTCCCCACCGACCATTGCGCTTAGCATTTGCTGTAGACGTTTTTGAATATCTCGTTCTATGTCATTTTTTACGGATTGCTGATATGTATGGGCATCCTGTGAGCCACCAGCTGTCTGACTGTTTCGATCATAGTATTCAAAGTACTGATTCATAATTACGATATTTTCTTCAGGTAAATTGGGAACTGCTTTTGATACTAAGTGATATAATGATTCTATTTGATTTCCTTGAAATTGGTATCCTGGCTTCGTGTTTACTACAATGGAAGCACTGGCCGTTTGAGCTGTGTCACTAACAAAAACTGGATCCTCTGGCATATTGATCATCACTTCTGCATTTTCAATACCATCGATCCCCTTCATCAAGTTAGCAAGCTCTGTTTGCATTGCGTCAAGTTTCATTACATCAAACTCATTATCGGTAACACCCCAGGACGCATTTTCACTAAAAAAGGAATAGTCAATATTTCCACTGTTAGGTAATCCTTGTCCAGCAAGATCGACAAGTAGTGAGTCGACTTGTTCTTCTGATACATGGATAGATGTCCCGCCCTGCTCTAATTCATACTGGACTCCTCTTGCCTCCAGCTCTGTTTTTATTTGTCCCACTTCCTGTAAAGAAAGGTTGCTGTATAACGGAACCATTTTGGGACCGGGTGATAAAAACAATATCCCACCAATCAGTAGGAAGACTAGTAAAACTGACCCGATAAAGACTCCTTTTTGCGTTCCAGAGCGCTTTTTCCAGAAACCAGACATTCTTTCTTTCCAGTTCATTATTTTCTCTTTCATATATTCCCCCACCATAGTGCCAAGATTGATTTACTTTTTATGTATGGTTATCGTATTTTTGCAAATTTTCCATGCTTACCTTGACCATAACAGCAAGTTTGTAAAATCTTTGTTAAGTATTACACAAGTGAATCCCTACCAATACAATAAAAACAAATTAAACTTGCATTCGCATTATTTCATTGTATGCATCTATCACTTTTCGCTGCATTTGCACACTTGTTTCAAGTGTAATGCTTGCTTTCTGGGCGGTAATCATGACATCATGTAAATCATCAATTTGGCCAGTTGCCAGGGCTTCCGTTTTTTGATCCGAAGCAATTTGGTGATCATTTACGTTATTAATTGCTGCTTTTAAAGAATTTGCAAAACTAGCCTGAGCTTGTCCTGGTGATAAAGCGGGTTTTGCAACTTGTTGCTGGATATTTCCTAAAGTTACGTTATTAATCATTTTCATAACTCCTACTTAAATTATTTGCCAATCTCTAATGCTTTCATTAGCATTCCCTTACTAGCATTTAACGAGGTTATATTCGCTTCATAAGACCTAGTCGCACTCATCAGATCAACCATTTCCTTTAAAGGATCAACGTTTGGCATTTCTACATAGCCGTTGTCGTTGGCATCAGGATGTGTTGGATCATAAACTAACTTAAATGGTGTCTCATCTTCCGTAATACCTGTAACTTTCACACCGTTCCCTGTAGCATTACTCGGGGAGGCTGTTGCTTTATGTAAAAAGGATTTGAAACTTCCCCCGTTAGGTTCTACGGATACCATTTTCCTCCTATAAGGATCATATTCTCCATTTTCATTCATTGTTGCTCTGGTTGTCTGCGCGTTAGCAATATTTGAAGAAACAACATCCATTCTTAGTCGCTGTGCAGTAAGGGCACTAGCACTCGCATTCATTGCATGGAAAATCGACATAATCAGCTACCCCCCTGTAAGATCTTTTGCAAGCTTCCAAACTTACCATTTATCCGGTCTACTAAAGCCTGATAATAGATTTGATTCTTAGCAAGTTCTGCCATCTCTTTATCAATATCAACGTTATTTCCATTACTATTGTAGGATGTGTTTTGCTTTGTAATTATTTGGAAAGATGAATCAGAAGTACCATCAAAAGGCATGTGGTTTTCATGCGTCCGTTTCGCTTGCACACCCGTAGACATTGTATTATGTAAAACATTTTTAAACACCGCATCTTTTGCTTTGTAGTTGGGTGTATCTACATTTGCTATGTTGTTTGAAATGGTTTGATTCTTTACTGACGCATACTTTAATGATTTCTCTAAAGTGGAAATCGTGCCTCCAAACAGGTTCATTGTAACCCTCCTTTGGCTGTTTTTCCCTAACGGCCATAAATATTCATATCATACGAATATTGTAATTTATAAAGTCTTCAAAGTCTATCACTTTTCGACATTTTCCTTATTAAGAACAAAATATAGTTAAATATAACTAGGTCTATTTTATCAATAAAATGCTCTTTTGATTATGAATTTTCGGTTATTTTCCTATTTTCTTCCTTCATCATTATTAAATAAGTCGAATTCACGCGAATTATAAACCCAATTACAACATTATTATACCAAATTACCTAGGACAAAAGCAGATGTAAATTATTCTATAAAAAACCGTATAAACTTAAATATAAAACCAATCCGTCTTTCTGTTAGATACAGGGAAGTTCAGTTTATTGATTTGCCCTCTGGTGAGATTCCATTTCTCTAACTTAAATCTTTACATAAAAAAGAAGCCTTATAAGATAAAAGTCTTATAAGGCTTCTTTATTTTTATCTTGAACGAAGTTTCTCTAGTTCCACAAGAAATTTGTTGTTTAGTACTTTAATATAGGTACCTTTCATACCAAGTGATCGTGATTCAATAACACCGGCACTTTCAAGCTTTCTTAATGCATTAACGATAACTGATCTGGTGATCCCAACGCGATCAGCAATTTTACTTGCTACAAGTAACCCTTCATTGCCATTTAATTCTTCAAAAATATGATCAATGGCTTCTAATTCACTGTATGATAGAGAACTAATTGCCATTTGCACTACAGCTTTACTGCGTGCTTCCATTTCAATCTCTTCTGTTTTTTCATGAAGGATTTCCATCCCTACTACAGTAGCTCCATATTCGGCAAGCAATAGATCATCATCACTGAAGCTATCTGTTAACCTACCAAGGATTAATGTACCAAGGCGCTCTCCACCTCCGATGATTGGTACGATAGTAGTTAATGCTGATTTGAATAGATCACGGTTCTCTACTGGAAAAACAGTTTGTGGACTGTCAATATCAAGGTTTGCAGTCGTTTCGTGAATATTAAATAATCCTTCTGTATATTCTTCTGGAAACTGTCTTTGCTCGAGCATGTCTTTCATACGCTCATTTTCAATTTCCTGGTTAATGGCGAATCCCAATAATTTACCTCTTCTGCTTAAAATGTACACATTCCCTTTGATTACATCACGCAGGGAAGCAGACATATCATTGAAGTTTACGGATTTCCCCGTAGCTTTCTGTAGCATTGCATTAATTTTTCTTGCACGTCCTAGTAGTTCCATTAATAATCCTCCATTCAGTTGTTTAATATTATAGTATAAATTGACTTAAGTCCTTGTTTTTTGCAATAGTACTTAGTTTTTCATCCACATAAGCAGGTGTTATTTCAATACGTTCCATATTAATGTCCGGAGCTTCAAATGATAGATCCTCTAACAGCTTCTCGAGAATTGTATGCAATCTTCTTGCCCCAATATTATCAGTCTCTTGATTCACTTGATAGGCTATTTCAGCCAACCTTTCTATAGCTTCGTCCGTAAAAACAACATTTATACCCTCTGTTTGCAACAGGGACGAATATTGTTTAAGTAAAGCATTTGAAGGTTCACGTAAAATACGTTGGAAATCTTCGACTGACAATTTATCTAATTCGACTCTGATCGGAAACCTACCTTGAAGTTCAGGTATTAAATCAGAAGGTTTCGCCATATGGAAGGCACCAGCTGCGATAAATAGCATGTGGTCTGTTTTTACAGGTCCATGTTTTGTCACAACAGTTGACCCCTCGACAATAGGAAGGATATCTCGTTGCACACCCTCACGCGAAACATTTGCTTGATTATCTTGCTTACCAGCCACTTTATCAATTTCATCAATAAAGAGTATCCCTGATTGTTCAGCACGCTCTACCGCAAGCTGGGATGCTTCCTCCATATCAATTAACTTCCCTGCCTCCTGCTGGGTTAAAACCTTCCGCGCTTCAGATACTGCTAGCTTTCTTTTTTTCTTTTTCTTAGGCATAAACTGACCAAAGGCATCCTGCATGTTCATACCCATTTGTTCCATTCCCGAACCTTGCAGCATATCAAACATAGAAGGAGGAAGTTCTTCTATTTCGATGGTCACCATATGATCTTCTAATTCCCCTAAAGCAAGCTGGTGCTCTACACGCTTTCGCTTACTTTTAATTTCATCATCACTTTCTTCATTGGTCTCACTCTTGTCGTTTTCCGTGTTATTAGAGAACAACATTTCAAAAGGGTTTTTCATGGAAGACTCTTTTTTCGCTTGGGGAACAAGTAATTTAACTAATTTCTTGTTCGCTTCCTCTTCTGCTTTCCCTTTTACCTCTATCATTTTTTCTTCTTTTACCATTCTAACTGACATTTCCACTAAGTCTCTGACCATGGATTCAACATCTCTTCCTACATAGCCCACTTCTGTGAATTTTGTAGCTTCCACCTTTACAAAAGGTGCGCCAACCAATTTCGCTAACCGTCTGGCGATTTCCGTTTTTCCTACTCCTGTAGGGCCAATCATGAGGATGTTCTTTGGTACAATTTCGTCTTTTATCGAGTCATCAAGTTGCATTCTTCTATAACGATTTCTTAAAGCCACTGCGACTGATCGTTTTGCACTATTTTGCCCGATAATATATTTATCCAATTGACCGACAATTTGTTTTGGAGTGTAATCTATACCCATCTTTTCAAAGGCCTCCTTTAATCAAGCACCTCTAAAGTTATTTGGTCATTCGTGTAAACACAAACTTCCCCGGCTATTTCCAACGCTGTTCTAGCAATTTCCTTTGCAGTTAAATGATCCGCTTTCCTTGCAAGCGCTCTTCCAGCACTTAAAGCATAATTCCCACCAGAACCTATAGCCAATATGCCATCATCTGGTTCAATTACTTCTCCAGTCCCAGAGACAAGAAACATATTTTCTTTGTTCATGACAATTAGCATGGCTTCCAATTTACGAAGGACTTTATCACTTCTCCATTCCTTCGCGAGCTCTACTGCAGCTCGAGCAAGATTTCCATTAAAAGCTTCAAGTTTACCTTCAAACTTTTCAAATAGTGTAAAAGCGTCTGCAACAGATCCTGCAAAACCGGCAAGGACTTGGCCACGAAATAATGTACGTACTTTCTTAGCTTTATGTTTCATTACAACTGTATTGCCAAGCGTAACTTGCCCGTCACCACTCATTGCACATTGGCCGTTATGATTAATGGCAAAAATCGTAGTTGCATGCATCTCGTTCGCCAATTGAATCACCTCTTCTAATCATTTGGTTGACTATTTGCCCTCGGATGGTTCTCCATATAAACACTCCGCAAATAATCCTTTGTAACATGCGTATAAATCTGTGTAGAAGATAGATTTTCGTGTCCCAACAATTCCTGCACACTCCGTAAGTCAGCCCCTTCATTTAATAGATGGGTGGCAAACGTGTGACGCAATTTATGGGGATGAACTTGGACTGTTAAAGCAGCCTTTTCTACCATTTTATTTAGGATTAATCTCATTCCTCTTGCGGTTAAAGGATTTCCACGCGCATTTAAAAAAACAGCTTCGGATTGTTGTCCCGCCTTCTCCAACAACGCTGTTCGCCCTTCATTTATGTACGTTTCCAAGGCAACCTCTGCGAATCTTCCGAATGGAATGTACCGTTCTTTTCTTCCTTTACCGCGAACAAATATGGTACCAATTGAAAAATCAATATCCTGTAACCTTAAACCCTGGCACTCACTTATCCTCATGCCTGTAGCATAAAGAATTTCAATTAACGCTTGGTCCCTTTGCCCGGTGGGTTTTTGGAAATCATTAATCTCAAACAATTTTTCAAGTTCTTGTTTATACAAGAAGCCGGGAACAGGGCTATTTGTTTTTGGTAGAGAAATATGGACAAAAGGGTTGGAGAGAAATTCACCTTCTCTTTCCAAATACTTATAGAAACTTCTCATCGTAGAGATTTTACGGGATACAGACCTTCTGCTTAACTGTTTATTGTATAGCATCGTCAGATATATTCTTACAACTTTTTGGTCTACATCCCCCAGATCAATAATCCCCTCCCCCTGTAGAAATTCATAGAATGTTTCCAGATCATTCAGATAATATTTCACAGTATAAGGGGATGCATTTTTCTCAATCTGTAAGTAGGATGTAAATGCTTTTATTGCTTTATCGAAATCAAGCAAAACATCACCCCATTGATTAGCGAATAAATCATATCACAGAAAATCAGGGAGTGCAATAAATTTAACAAAATTGCAACAAAATTCTGAATTGAACTGTGAACGCAGTTGATTTTCAGGTATTATCTAACCTATTTAGTCCAAACAGCGCAACATTTTCAGTAACCTTTACTGTCAAGGCATTACACTTACCAAGGCGTAATTATATCGGTTTCCTAATAAAGAGTCAACAAACAACCCTTAAACTCATATTAAAAATTTTTTACAAAACCTATAATAGTTTGTTAGCGGTTTGACAAGGTCTATTAGCGGCCGATTTATAATGATTGGGACCCTCAACTTAAAAATAATTCATAACATTTTCATACCCATTATTTCCAGTTTTTAAGTTAATATTCCTAATTGGTTAATTTTTTCCTTTGTTTCCTTTGTTCCTAGATGATAGACAGTACGATATACTTTTATAAGGTGATCGTCATAGCTGTTTCTTTCATCATCCGCTCCCCATTCATCAAATGGCTTAGAAAGATATTCTATAGAATTCTTGGCATCCTTATTTTCTTTTTGGAAAAGTTCTTCTAACTCCTCTACCTCATCATGAGTTGCTCTAATCTCAAATTCTGCGGCTCTATCGGGAACAGATACTTTATTTATTTCTTTCTCCGTTATTTTCACGAAATACGTTTTTTTGTAATCCATCCGATAACCTCCTTCAGGTCTTATATTCTACTAGGCAATTCCCTGTTCCTCACAAATGGAAACACGATTTAATGTGGAACTAAGGTGTATTAGGCGAACAAAGCAATTTTATCCCGTTTTAAACTGGCAGTATGACCTCCACAAAAAAGGGAGAAGCAATCAAGCATTTTAAGTGTGTGATCAATTGCAAGTAAATATCTGATTCGTTCAACTTCATACGCTACAATAAATAGAAAAAGCTGCTCGCATAAAAAACGAACAGCTTTGGATGACCTATATAACTTTTTAACACTTTACCTTGTTGCGATATTTAGTTCTGAGCAGATTCTTTATAATCACAATTTGTACATTGAATCTGAGTTTCTTTCTTATTTTTCTTCTCGACTAGTAAGGACTCACATTTTGGACAAGGTCTTGAGATCGGTTTATCCCAGGAAAGGAAATCACATTCAGGAAAGCGATCACAGCCATAGAACGTTCTTCTTTTTTTGGATTTTCTCTCCACGATATTTCCTTCTTTACATTTCGGACATTTCACACCAATCTCTTTAAGAATTGGCTTCGTGTTTCTACACTCTGGGAAATTGGAGCATGCAAGAAACTTCCCATATCTCCCCATTTTATAAACCATTTCATGCCCGCAGTTTTCACAGTCAATGCCAGCTGGTTCATCGCGGATTTCTATTTTTTCCATTTCCTTTTCTGCTGTTTCCAGACGCTTTTCAAACCCTTTATAAAAACCATCAATGATCTCGATCCACTCTGTTTTCCCTTCCTCAATGGAATCCAAATCACCTTCCATTTTAGCAGTGAAATCTACATCAATAATCTCCGGGAAAAATTCTTCCACCAGTTCTAACACAATGGTACCAAGCTCTGTAGGTATAAAACGTTTATTATCAATCGTCACATACCCTCGACGTTGAATGGTATCCAAGGTTGGTGCATAGGTTGACGGTCTGCCTATTCCCAACTCTTCCATTGTACGAACAAGTCTTGCCTCTGTGTAGCGAGGTGGTGGCTGCGTGAAATGCTGGTTTGGTGTGATTTCTTCCGCTGTCACGGTCTGTCCTTCCTGGAGGTCTGGTAGAAACTTATCTTCTTCCTTTTTATTGTCATCTGTTCCTTCCACATATACCTTCATAAAACCTTTGAATTTTACTTTTGACCCCGTAGCTCGAAATTCAACTTTATTATTTAATAGATGGACGGTCATGGTATCTAATATAGCTGGAGCCATCTGGCTAGCAAGAAATCGTTCCCAAATTAATTTATATAGTCGTAATTGATCTCTTGATAAGACTGTTTTAAGCGATTTCGGGTTGCGCAGGGCAGAGGTTGGACGGATTGCTTCGTGTGCATCTTGTGCTCCTTCCTTTTTCTTGGTAGCTTTATTTGTTCCCAAGAATTCTTCCCCATAATTTTCTTGAATATATTCTTTTGCTTCCTGCTTTGCTGTATCAGAAATGCGCGTTGAATCTGTACGCATGTATGTGATAAGACCCGTAATACCGCCAGACTTCTTTCCTAAATCTATACCTTCATATAATTGCTGGGCCAACATCATGGTTTTCTTTGCTCGGAAATTAAGCTTTCTTGCTGCTTCCTGTTGAAGAGATGAAGTAGTGAAAGGCTGTGATGGATTTCTTTTTCTCTCTCTCTTATTCACTTTATCAACTGTAAACGATTTTTCCTTAAGCTTATTTATAATTTCTTTAACATCGGCCTCTGTCTTTAATTCTTGCTTTTTGCCGTCGATTCCATAAAAGGATCCATTAAAAAGTTCTTGCTCCTTTTGAAAGCTGCCTTCAATTGACCAATATTCTTCTGGCTTAAAGTTCTCTATTTCTTTTTCTCGATCAATAATCATTTTCACTGCAACAGACTGTACGCGTCCTGCACTAAGTCCTTTTTTAACTTTTTTCCAAAGTAGCGGACTAATGTTATAGCCTACAAGTCTATCCAGAATTCTTCTTGCTTGTTGTGCATCAACTAAATCAGTATCAATACTACGAGGATGTTTAAATGACTCCTTAATAGCTTCTTTCGTAATTTCATTAAATACTACTCGACACTTTGATGTCTCGTCTACGTTTAAAATATGGGCAAGGTGCCATGCAATTGCTTCCCCTTCTCTGTCGGGGTCGGCAGCTAGATATACTTTTTTAGCTTTTTTCGCCGCAGAGCGTAATTCTTTTAAAACATCACCTTTACCACGTATTGTAATATATTTTGGTCTGTATGCATCTTCAGTATCTACGCCCATCTGACTTTTAGGCAGATCACGTATATGTCCCATAGATGCTTTTACTTTATATTTTTTCCCCAAATAACGTTCAATCGTTTTCGCTTTTGCAGGCGATTCTACGATTACTAGATAATCTGACATTATATTTCCTCCCACAATGAGGTTACAACTAAAATAAATTGGAAATCTTCACTAATAGTAAATATATACACCACATTTGTCAAACATACAATTTAACGGAAGATGTAACTATGCCCCTTTTTTATCATTTTTTCTCATTTATCCCGCCTTCACTGGCAGTAAGACTCCCACTTCAAAAAAGCGGGAAGCAATCAAGCATTCTAAGTGGGGGATAAACTGCCAGTAAAGGTCCGATTCATTCAACTAATATTTGATAGGAGGTAACCCCCTCACCAAATGAAGTCTCACTTTATTAAAGTAAAATATTCTCCTTGAGCTTCCCAATCTTCAAGAATGGATGCCGCCCCCGTCACAAGCTTTGCACCTTCCTGTATCATACGATGACACCCTTTCGTTTGTGCGACTAGAGGAGATCCTGGAAGCGCATATACTTCTCTTCCCTGATCAAGCGCTTGGTCTACTGTTATTAATGTGCCGCTCTTTTCCGTGGCTTCGATGACTAGTGTGCCAAACGCCAAGCCACTAATTATTCTGTTTCTCTCTGGAAAATGATGCTTAGAGGCAGGCATAGAAGGAGGATATTCAGAAAGGACTATACCAGTTTTTCTAATCTTTGTAAATAAGGCTTGGTTTTCCATTGGATAGATATGGTGAAAACCACTCCCGAGAACAGCAATAGTTTTACCGCTTCCTTCTATCGTTATCTTATGTGCATAAGTGTCTATTCCTCTTGCCATACCACTTACAATCGCCCAACCTTCTTCAATTAATGGCTGAATCATAAGTTTTGTTTTGTCCCAAGCTTCTCTTGTAGGCTTTCTGGTCCCAATGACACTTAAGGAAGGAGAGTAATTCAATAAACGATGGTCACCTAATGCATATAAAACAAAAGGAGGGTCATTAATCATTCTTAAAACGGAAGGGTATTCATGATCAAGTATGGTAATAATGGAGCATTGGGTTTTATCCCGTTTGATTTGTTCAATAAGCGAGGGGTTATGGAGACTGTTATAAAGCAAGTGAGCTTTTCTTTCGGAGAATTGATATATTTGTATTAATTGTTCAGCGGTAAGCGAATAGATTTGTTTTAACTCGGAGTCCAAAGCAAGAATATGTTGAATAATACGCCTTGTAACCCCTTTACATCTTGATAAATGAATTAACCTGTCACTAATCCTGCTCAATTCACCACTTCCTTTCATGGAGAAAAAGCCCAGGAATTTCATTATCCCAGGGCTTTTTCATTACATTTTTTTAATGTGTTTTACATTTTTCTTTTAACCCATTCTCTTCTAAAACACGGATCATAGTCTCGCCCATTACAGCAGGAGTCTCTGCAACTTGAATTCCACATTCATTCATGATGCGGATTTTTTCATCTGCAGTTCCCTTACCACCAGAAATAATAGCACCAGCATGTCCCATACGTTTTCCTGGTGGTGCTGTAGCGCCGCCAATAAACCCGACAACAGGTTTTGTCATATTGGCTTTTACCCACTCTGCTGCTTCTTCTTCAGCAGTTCCGCCTATTTCACCGATCATAATCACGGCTTCTGTATCACTATCTTCATTAAATGCTTTCAGCGTATCAATGAAATCTGTTCCATTTACAGGGTCTCCACCAATTCCTACTGCAGTAGATTGTCCATAGCCTGCTTCAGATAATTGATGTACGGCTTCATACGTTAATGTACCAGAACGGGAAACAACTCCGATATGCCCTTTTTTGTGAATATATCCCGGCATGATACCAATCTTACATTCCTCAGGGGTGATAACACCAGGGCAGTTCGGTCCTACCAGACGAGTCTTCTTCCCTTCCATGTAACGTTTAACCTTTACCATATCCATAACAGGAATATGCTCAGTAATACATATAGCCAAATCCAATTCCGCATCAACAGCCTCTAGAATTGCATCTGCCGCAAAAGCTGCCGGAACGTAGATTACAGAAGCATTTGCTCCTGTTTCTTCAACAGCTTCTCTTACTGTATTAAATACAGGTACGCCTTCTACTTCTGTGCCACCCTTATTAGGAGTAACTCCTGCCACAATATTTGTTCCATACTCTAACATTTGCTTCGTATGGAATTTTGCTGTACCGCCGGTAATCCCTTGCACAACTACCTTTGTATCTTTATTTACAAATACACTCATACATGTCCGTCCTTTCTATGCAAACTATTACGTTTTTATTTTACTAGAGAAACAATTTTCTCAGCGCCATCTGCCATCGAACCAGCAGAGGTAATATTTAAACCTGACTCTTCGAGAATCTTCTTTCCTAATTCAACGTTTGTTCCTTCTAGACGAACAACAAGTGGAATTTCCAATCCTACTTGTTTAGTTGCTTCCACAACACCTTCTGCGATGACATCACATTTCATAATTCCACCGAAGATATTAACAAAAATGCCTTTTACGTTGGCATCAGAAAGGATAATTTTAAATGCTTCTGTTACCTTTTCTGCAGTAGCACCGCCCCCAACATCAAGGAAGTTGGCGGGATCTCCACCATAATGCTTAATGATATCCATCGTAGACATAGCAAGCCCAGCACCGTTTACCATACAGCCAATATTCCCGTTTAATGAAATATAGCTAAGGTCGTATTTGCTTGCCTCTATTTCCTTTTCATCCTCTTCGTCAAGATCGCGCAACTCTTGCACGTCTTTTTGACGGAATAAAGCGTTATCATCAAAATTAAGTTTTGCGTCAAGAGCAAGGACATTTCCGTCCCCTGTTGTAACTAATGGATTAATCTCAGCAATTGAACAATCTTTTGCTACAAATGCGTCATAAAGCGCCATCATAAATTTTACGGCTTTACCCATTAATTCATCCGGTATATTAATGTTAAATGCTAGTCTTCGAGCCTGATAGCCTGATAGACCCACTACTGGATCGATTACCTCTTTAAAAATCTTCTCCGGTGTAGCCTCTGCTACTTCCTCGATCTCTGTTCCACCCTCTTCAGATGCCATCATAACAACACGAGAAGTGGCACGATCAAGCACGACCCCAACATAATATTCTTTTTTAATATCACAGCCCTCTTCAATAAGCAAGCGTTTTACCTCTTTGCCTTCAGGACCTGTTTGATGTGTTACTAAAGTTTTACCAAGAATCTCGTCAGCGTATGTACGCACTTCATCCAAGCTTTTGGCAACTTTAACCCCGCCCGCTTTACCACGGCCGCCAGCATGGATTTGAGCTTTAACCACTGTGACGTCAGTACCTAACTTTTCTGCAGCTTCTACAGCTTCATCAACTGTATAGGCAACATACCCATTAGGAACGCTTACACCATACTGACGCAAAACATCTTTGCCTTGATATTCATGAATGTTCATCCTTCATCCTCCCATCAAATTTCACTGCAGTTCCATTGTATTAAAAAAAAGAAACTTTCACAAGAATAATAGAATACTTGCTGTTACAATATTCCAAATGGGCTTACGATTCTTCAAGCTTACGATCCACTCGATAAACAAAAGCGAATACTTCTGCTACAGCTTGATATAACTCTTCAGGTATTGCTTCGTTTATATTTAGCTCTGCCAAAATTTCTACCATTGAACTATCTTCCAGTATTGGCACTTGATGTTCTTTCGCTTTCTGGATAATCGCTTCCGCTGTCATCCCTTTACCTGAAGCAGAAACAATGGGCGCAGTACCTCTTCGTTCATCATACGATAGCGCTGCTGCTTTTTTACGTTTTTCCATCATATTTTGTAATCCACTCCTTGATAGGGGCTACTGTATACTGACTGCTGTTTCGCCACCACCTGTTCTTCCTGTCTTACAGGCTTAAACATTACGCTGGATAATTGATAGTCTAGTTGAGCTAGTCCAGTCTTTAGAACAGATTGGTAGTCTTTTGCAATAGTCTTTAATGCCTGTTCCTTCTGATTGTAAACCGTAACCGAAACATTTCTATTTTGCACAGTCATATCTATAATAGTTTGCTTTAAATTGGCCAGATCCAAATAGAATAGGACTCTACAATGACTTGCATCTATTTCACCCGTATTTGTTTTTCTACCTTCAAATTCAAGTTGCATATCTGTTAATAGTCCTATTTTTTCACCGGGAATTTGCAAGCTTGCATACATAAGATTACCTGTATCCTGTACAGATTGTAATTGAAGGCCATTTATAAAATGGATTAGCTGCCTACTTTGCTCCGATGTGTTGGAATCAGCTTGCTGGATTAGCTGTAGGAGAGCTCCCTTTATCGTGGATTGGTGCTCGGCTATATCATTTGCCACATTATGCTCGTAAGCTATCCCTGTCGACGAGATAGTGTGCTTAAGATGTTGCAGAAAATGCTCTTTGGGAAAGTTCGACATAAGAAAATTAACATCACGCAACAATTTAACGGAGCTCTGCAAATCCTCCGGTATAGAAGCAGTGGCATTTAACATAAACTGATAGAGTTGTGAAAGGTTTTGTTGATTATTTTTGACCAGCGATGAAAGCGTAAAATTAGATTCTTCCGGTAAGTAGGGGAGAATTGTTTTGTTAACTTGTTCACTTAATTCTGAAAAAAGATTCATTCCTATATTATGGTTGCTTTTCACCGCCTGGCTTAAACTTTGCCCAAAGCGTTCTATAATAAGTTGCGCATTTTGTTGTATAACTTGCCTGTTCTCATTTACAAGCTGCAGATTTCGCAATTGACGTTCAGAAAGCTGAAAAGGATTCTCTTGTTCATGATTTGCAATGGATGCTTTCCATGTACTATATTCTGTCTCAGGAGCAATTGCGCCTGATAGTTTCAACATATAAAAAAGGTTTTGTTGATGCGTTGCTTCACCCATTAATAGATTTTTGGCTGATGAAATAGTGGAATTTTCTCCTAATAAGGCTTGCATACTTTGACGTATATGTGACTGAATATCTTGACGGTTCAGCTCTGGTAGAACATTGGATAATTTTTCCGACAGTGTTGAGTTGGACACAGTCTGAAGTGCTTGTAAAACATTTTTTGTAATGGGCAAGCGATTGGCGATCATATCTACTAACAGATTTGATACAACCTGTTTATCTTTCCTGCCATCAAGCAACTGAAATGACTGAACAAGCTGGGTCCTTTCAAAAGGAACATTTTTCATAACGAGTTGCTGAAGAAAAGCAATGTTTCGTTTAGACGTTTTTAGACCGAGCTGTTGTAAAAGTTGAGAAATGTTTAGTTGCTCCTGTTGATGTAGTTGTTCCCCAATTACTTTTAACCGAATAACAGGATCTGTTGCTTGCACCATAAAATGGTACTTACCTCCAGCAGAAAGGGAAGCCTCTAATTGAGCAATCATTTTCTGAGGTCCAAGCTGTATTTCAGCCTTATTATTCGGATAAAGTTTGGCAATACTTCCTTTAAGAATTTGTCCAGGCTTCATAACATCCGGTGTTGGTTGCAAGACGCGGCTGTTTTGCCCTACTTTTTGAATGCTCAATGGATTCACCTCCTAGTTCACGCTTTAATTGCTTACAGGTGCAAAAGATCTTCGATGAAATGGTGTTGGCCCCTCATTTTTTAATGCCTCTAAATGTTGCTTTGTACCATATCCCATATTGGAAGCAAAATGAAAGTTTGGATACTTAAGGTCCAACTCTTTCATATAACGATCTCGCGTAACTTTTGCTAGTATACTAGCGGCCGCAATCGAGATACTTCTAGAGTCACCTTTTATAATTGACTTTGTAGGACAATCTACTTCTTCTAGTGGCATCGCATCTACCAGAACGAAATCTGGTCGGGGCTTTATTTGTTCAATCGCTTCTAGCATAGCGAGCTTTGTTGCTTGATAAATATTCACTTTATCAATTTCGTCATTATGTATAATCCCTACTCCATAGCCAATCGCGTTCTTTTTTATAATCTCATAGTAGCTCTCTCTTGTTGCTTCGTTTAATTGTTTAGAATCGTTTAGACCCAACAATGTAAAATCCTGCGGCAAAATAACGGCTGCTGCAACTACAGGACCGGCAAGCGGCCCTCTACCGACTTCGTCGACCCCGGCGATATTTGTATAGCCATCCTGCCAGCAATCTTGCTCAAATTCTGACATGACTGCAAATTGCTGCTTCAGTTTTCGTATTTTCTCCTGTTTTAAATCAACACGTTTTAGAAGTGCTTGGACACCTTTACGATCATCCTCGCGCATCTCCATTATAATTTGATCTGTCAGTTTATCTTCATTAAACATTTGCTTTAGTAGCGTAATTGAATGCTTTGCCATTATGTATACCTGCTTTCTTTCTTATATCGGTTAGCTACGATGTAAAATTTAGTTGATTTAATGCTCTAGATTATCGTAAAGCAATGAAAAAGACATGCATCAATTGATGTATGTCCTTATCCTTCTGGGGTCTCTAATGTTATATTCCCTAGTCTTCCTGTGCGTAAGTCGCGAATCACCAAGTCTGATACCTTATCAATATTAACGTGTCCACCACTTTCCAAAGCGCCTCGTTGCTTTCCTATGGCTACAAATATTTCCCACATATCTTCCATTTCCCGGTCAATTGGATATCGTTCTTCTAATCTTTCCGGGTAATGCTTTTGTAAGTAAGTAATAACGAAAGCCACTATATCCTGCATGGAAAGCAGTTGATCTTTTATTGTCCCTATGGCCGCAAGTCTATAACCAACAAGTTCATCCTCAAACTTCGGCCACAAAATACCTGGTGTATCTAGCAATTCAAAATCATTTTTCACTTTAATCCATAATTGCTGTTTTGTTACACCTGGTTTATCACCCGTTTTAGCAATTTTTCTGTTAGCAAGCCGATTAATCAAAGTTGATTTTCCAACATTCGGTATACCGACAATCATCGCTCTAGATGGTCTGGGTTGAATACCTTTTTTCATAAGTCTATTTAGCTTTTCTTGGCCAAGTTCTTTTGCAAGCTGGATAACTCGTTTAATGTCAGCTTTTTCATTAACGTTGATAGCTACTGCTGGAATGGATCTCTCTTTAAAATACGAAATCCAGTTTTCAGTCTGTTTATTGTCTGCTAAGTCTTTCTTCATAAGCACGACCATTTTGGATTTTTGCTGAAGAACTTGGTGAAGCATTGGGTTTTGTGAAGATAACGGAGCACGGGCGTCCACTAATTCCATCACAAAGTCTACAAGTTTTAATTTTTCTTCTACTTCCCGGCGAGCTTTTGCCATATGACCGGGAAACCACTGTATGGGCATAATTTACCTACTCTCCCGAATTAATTATATCGATGCGATCAAACGGCCAGTAGCGCAGGCTTGTTTTTCCTACAACTTGATCCATAGGAATCGGGCCCAGAATCCGGCTGTCCGTTGAGTTACTTCGATTATCACCTAATACAAAAACATGGCCTTCCGGAACTGTTTCATATCCACCAGGGAGTTCCTCCAATTCAAAATCGTCCGTATACATTTCAGTCTGATCTGTCCAAAAAGGTTCCTCAACGGGTTCATCGTTTATGTAAAGGACATTATCCCTTACAGCTACCTGTTCTCCCGGAAGTCCAATGACACGTTTTATAAAATCCTTCTGTTCAGAGGCATGGAAAACGACAATATCAAAACGTTCTGGATCGCTAAAACGATAACTGATTTTATTAATAATCATTTGGTCCCTATCGTGCAAAGTAGGGAGCATGGAAGGTCCGTCCACTACAATTGGTGCAAACAAGAAGGTACGCACGATAAATGCTAACCCGAATGCAATTAATAACGCTTTTAACCAATCAAGCCATTCATTCTTTTTCTCTTTCTGCTTTCCCATCCAATCCCTCCATGCCTAAAAATCTATCTATGTCTTAACCATGTTTTGTAAATGATGCAAGCTTGCTAATGAATCTATCTATAGAATAAATTCTATACTTTCCTTTCTATAAAAGCAAAAAGGAGCTTGTGCATATTGCCAAGCTCCTTTCCAATCATTTTTGTTACAATAGCTGTATTCAGCTTTAGCGGCGTTCTTTAATACGTGCAGCTTTACCACGTAGATTACGTAGATAGTAAAGTTTCGCACGACGTACGATACCGCGACGAGATACTTCGATTTTATCAATACGAGGGGAATGTACTGGGAAAGTACGTTCAACACCTACACCGTAAGAAATTTTTCTTACAGTAAATGTTTCACTAATTCCACCGTTTTGACGTTTGATGACAACACCTTCGAATACCTGAATACGTTCACGAGATCCTTCCACAACTTTCACGTGGACTTTTACTGTATCTCCTGGACGAAAATCAGGATGATCCGTACGAAGCTGGTCTTTTGTAATGTCTTCGATTAATTTTTGCATCCTGTTACACTCCTTCCAAACCAATGCTCTTTCTCATTAGATGACAGCGGAACATCGTTTATAGTACTGAAAGTCGACACTTTTAGCACAACAATTAATATACCATAACCTCATAAAGACTTCAAGCTGTTTTCTAGTAAAAATTCTAGAAAAAGCCTAATCTTTTTCTTCATTTTGTAATTGCTTTATAAACTTAGCTTCATCTTCGGTTAGTTCTTTGCCCTTAAGCAGTTCTTTTCGTCGTTCAAATGTTCTTTTCAGCGCCTGCTGTTTGCGCCAGCTATTAATTTTTGCATGATCACCAGACAATAGAACATCCGGAACTTTCATCCCCCTAAAATCTGCGGGTCTTGTATAATGGGGATGCTCTAACAATCCGGTAGAAAAAGAATCCTGTGGAGCAGAGTCTTTATTACCTAATGCATCTGGTAATAAACGTATTACACTATCCATTACAACCATCGCACCAAGCTCCCCACCTGTTAACACATAATCTCCAATGGAAATTTCATCTGTCACAACATGTTCTCTTATTCGCTCATCAAAGCCTTCGTAATGCCCACAAATAAAGACGAGATGATCCTCTTCTGCCAATTCTTCTGCTTTTTTTTGGTTGTACGGTTCTCCCTGTGGGCACATTAGAATGACACGAGGCTTACTGGATCCTTTGGTGGTAATGTCCTCAACTGCATCGAAAATAGGTTGGGGAGTTAACACCATCCCAGCGCCTCCCCCGTATGGATAATCATCTACTTTGCTATGTCTATTCGTTGTATAATCCCTGAAATTAACCAGGTTATAAGAGAAAGCGCCTCTTTCATGTGCTCTCTGTAGAATAGAAGAATGAAAAACACCTTGAAACATTTCAGGGAAAAGCGTTAAAACATCAATATGCATTAGTCCAGCAGCCCTTCCATTGGTTCAATGATAACCTTTTTTTCCTGGATGGAAACTTCTTTTACGACATCTTCAATATACGGGATTAATAGGTCTCTTTCTTTATGACGTCTTATCACCCACACATCATTTGCGCCAGGGGATAAGATTTCTTTTATAACTCCTAGTGTTTCCCCGTGATTAGTTACTACTTCACAGCCTATAATTTCATGGTAGTAATACTCATTATTTTCTAGTTCAGTCAATTGCTCTTCAGAAATTTTAAGGTAGCCACCTTTAAATACTTCAACATCATTAATATTGCCATAGCCCTCAAATTGAACTAAGTCAAATCCTTTATGAATTCGATGTGACGCGATGGTTAATGCAACTGGCTCGCCTTTATCTTTTACTGCAAACACTTTATTGCCCACCGTAAATCGTTCCTCAAAGTCACTTATTCTTACTACTTTTACCTCGCCGCGTATACCATGTGTATTTACGATTTTCCCAATATTGTACAACTTCTGTTTCAACTAAATCACCTGCTATTCATCAATTCTTATTACGACATTATCCTTAATAATAATGGTTTTTTCTCCTATGGTTTCATCCCAATGCGAGCCTTCCGAGACTTCAACAAGAGCTTCAACTTCTTTTTCTGTTATCTCACTGCCCAACTCTAGCATTTCTAGTTGTTCCAGCTTAAAATCGACAAGTTTAATTTTCTCTTTTCGATTATTTATTTCCTGTTGGAATCTGTGGCTGACTTCCTGTTTGGAAACTCTTGATTTGTTTTCATGTTTCCGCTGTTCAAACAACAGCTGTTGACACTCTTGTTCAAGCCGCATTTTGTGATTATAGAAGTTTGTCTGTAACGATTTTTTACTCTTTTCTGTCACGACCTGCTTTACAATAACCTTCGTAATAATCTTCACGTTTTTATCCTCACTCTCAAAAATGATCTTTATACCAGAAATTCCTGAGGTGTTAAGAAAAGCGAAGAGCGCCTTTAATAAGGCATATATATCTTCGCTTACATGTGGAAAAAGGGAAAGGTTTCCCCTTTCCCTTCACATAATGTCCAAATAAATACGTTTCTTTGTGTCTGTCTTTGCTGCATAGACAACTGTACGTATCGCTTTGGCAATACGTCCGTTCTTGCCGATAACCTTTCCGACATCCTCCGGGTGAACAGTTAAATGATAGACCAATTTGGTTTCTTCCTCTGTTTCCGTAATTTTAATATCATCAGGATAATCTACCAATGACGAAACGATTGATTCAATTAAAGCTTTCATGATATCACACTACTTTACTACTGGTTTTTCTGTTCGTGGAATTTTTTCATGATGCCTTCATTTGAAAATAGGTTGCGTACTGTATCACTTGGTTTTGCACCATTAGTCATCCAGTTAAGAGCTTTCTCTTCATCGATTTTCACTTCAACTGGGTTAGCAACAGGGTTATATGTTCCAATCTGCTCGATTTGACGTCCGTCACGTGGAGCACGAGAATCAGCTACAACAATACGATAGAAAGGATTTCTTTTAGATCCCATACGTTTTAAACGAATTTTAACTGCCATTTATTTGCACCTCCAATAATAATGTTTTACACAATTTAAGATTCTATCAGAAACTAAAAGGTCTGTAAAGTGTTTTTACATTACAATGTTAATTTCTTATGGGGAAAAGGGGTTTACATGAACGGAAACTTCATTCCTTTGCCTTTTTTCCCTTTCTGCATGTTTGTCATTTGTTTCATCATTTTCTTCATTTCATCAAATTGCTTAAGGAGACGGTTTACCTGAGAAACAGAAGTACCTGAGCCTTTCGCAATCCTTTTTTTACGACTTGCATTCATTAAACTTGGTTCCTGACGTTCTTTCTTCGTCATGGACTGAATAATAGCTTCAACATGTGAAAGTTGTTTTTCATCAAGTTGTGCATTTTTCAATCCTTTCATTTTGTTAGCACCAGGAATCATCGCCATTAAGTCATCTAATGGCCCCATATTTTTAACCTGCCCCATTTGTTCGAGGAAATCATCAAACGTGAACGACATCGTACGCATTTTCTCCTCAAGTTCCTTCGCCTGCTTCTCATCTACGTTTGTTTGTGCCTTTTCAATAAGTGATAGGACATCACCCATACCAAGAATTCTTGATGCCATTCGTTCAGGGTGAAACGGTTCAAGCTGATCAAGTTTTTCACCCATTCCGGCAAACTTAATTGGCTTATCGGTTACAGCTTTTATGGAAAGAGCTGCACCACCCCTAGTATCGCCATCAAGTTTTGTTAGGACAACACCTGTTAAATCTAGCTGCTCATTAAAGCTTTCCGCAACATTAACTGCATCTTGTCCAGTCATAGAATCGACCACAAGGAAAATTTCATCTGGCTTAACAGCATCTTTAATTCCTTGAAGTTCGTCCATCAACTCATTATCCACATGCAAACGACCGGCAGTATCGATAATTACATAATCATGATGCTCTTCTTTAGCCTTTTCTATCGCTTTTTCGGCAATCTCCACAGGGCTTGTTTCCGTTCCCATTGAAAAAACAGGCATGGTTAACTGCTCTCCAAGTGTTTCTAGCTGCTTAATTGCCGCAGGTCGGTAAATATCCCCTGCTACAAGCAACGGAGTACGATTATGCTTTTTCCGTAGTAGATTTGCCAGTTTACCAGTAGTTGTAGTTTTACCTGCCCCTTGTAGTCCTACCATCATAATAACAGTTGGCGCACGCTCAGCTACAGCAATTTTACTGTTCTCGCCACCCATTAATTCTGTCAGTTCTTCTTTGACAACTTTAATAACCTGTTGTCCAGGGGTAAGGCTTTCCATTACTTCTTGACCTACTGCCCGCTCTTTAATACGCTTGATTAAATCCTTTACTACTTTGAAGTTAACATCCGCCTCTAGTAAAGCAAGACGAACCTCCCGCGTCATTTCTTTTACATCTTGTTCACTAACTTTCCCTTTGCCTGTAATTTTCTTTATTGTACTTTGCAGGCGTTCGGCCAGTCCTTCAAATGCCATAGAGGGTGTCCTCCTAATCTAATTCTTTTAATTGGCGAAGCGTATCCGAGATAAGCTTCTCTTCTTTATTGTCAATTGCCGTCTCGAGTTCTTTTATAAGGGAAAACCGTTGTTGGAACCTTTCATACAAGCACAGCTTAGCTTCATATGTTTCCAGCATCGTTTCCGTCCTCTTTATATTATCATAAACTGCTTGTCTGGAAACCTCTGCTTCTTCGGAGATCTCTCCAAGTGAGTAGTCTTCAAGATAATACATTTCCATATAGCTACGTTGCTTTGGGGTTAATAATGCCTGATAAAAATCAAACAAATAATTCATACGAGTTGTTTTTTCGAGCATAAGGCACTCCCCTTGTTAAGTGAATTTACTTTACATTACATTACATGATATCGAAGTTTTATTATAATTGTCAAGTCACGCTCTACTCTGTGTCCTCAAGCATATCAGCAAAAAGCCCATATACAAATGCATGTGCATTAAACTCCTGAAGGTCTTCTATTTTCTCTCCAAGCCCTACATATTTCACTGGAATATTTAAATCTTTCCGGATCGCTAACACGATACCACCCTTGGCTGTGCCGTCCAATTTAGTTAGTACAATCCCTGACACATTTGTGGCCTCTGAGAATGTTTTAGCCTGGTTAAGCGCGTTCTGCCCGGTAGTTGCATCTAATACAAGCAGGACTTCATGAGGAGCATTTGGAACCTCGCGTTCAATTACTCGTTTTACTTTAGATAGCTCGTTCATTAAATTAACCTTATTTTGGAGTCGACCGGCCGTGTCACATATTAGAACATCCGCATTTCTCGCTTTTGCTGCTTTTATACCATCAAATATAACGGCAGCTGGATCACTTCCCGCTCCTTGCTTAATAACATCTACACCGGCTCGCTCACCCCAGACTTCAAGCTGTTCAATTGCCCCAGCACGGAATGTATCACCTGCAGCAAGGACAACCTTTTTCCCTTGCTCCTTTAACTGGTTTGCAAGTTTTCCAATAGAAGTTGTCTTTCCAACACCATTCACTCCAACTACTAAAATAACGGAAAGCTCATTTTCCACAAGGTTTAGGCCCTCAATTTTCTCATCGTCATCTCCGTAATAAATCTCAACCAGCTTTTCAGAAATGACCTCCCTGATATCCTTCGTATCTTTAATATTTTGGCGTTTCACTTCCATTTTTAGCTCTTCCACTAGATCCATAACTGTCGTTACCCCAACGTCAGCGGAAATTAGAACTTCTTCCAGTTCTTCAAAGAAATCCTCATCCACTTTTCTGTAACGAGCAATTAAGTCATTTATTCTGCCCGAAAAAGTTTGACGAGATTTCTTCATCCCCTCTTTATATTTTGTGGAAACTTCTTCTGCTTTTTCATTCTGTTTAAACCGATTTTTTAATTTATCCATGAATCCCATGGTTATGCCCCCCTTATGAATTGACTAACGTCTTCGTATCTTCAAGACGTACTGATACCAATCTGGAAACGCCTGATTCTTGCATGGTAACACCATACAAAACATCTGCTTCTTCCATTGTTCCTTGGCGATGAGTAATGACAATGAATTGTGTATTCTTACTATAATGCTTAACATACTTTGCGAACCTGGCAACATTTGCTTCATCTAATGCGGCCTCTACTTCATCAAGTACACAGAATGGTACTGGTCGTACTCGCAGTATAGCAAACAATAATGCAATCGCGGTTAACGCCCGCTCGCCGCCGGACAGCAAACCTAGATGCTGTAATTTTTTTCCTGGAGGTTGCGCAATGATATCTACCCCCGTATCCAGGAGGTTTTTGGGATCTGTTAGTTTTAACTCTGCATGGCCTCCCCCAAATAGCTGACGAAAGACTTCGCTGAACTCTTCTTTAATTCGAGAGAATGTATCATCAAAACGCTTCTTCATTTCCTCATCCATTTCACCAATTACGGCATATAAGGTTTGTTTTGCTTCTACCAGATCAGCTTGCTGGTCTGTAAGGAAGGAATAACGCTCGGAAATTCTCTCATATTCATCTATCGCCCCAAGGTTGACGGTGCCTAGTTGATCAATTTTCAGCTTTAATTGTTGTACCTGTTCCTTAGCAGCATTTATATCTTGTGCTTTCTCGTATGATGCCTCTGCTTTTTCGAATGTAATAATATATTCTGTCTGCAAGTGTGAGAGACGGTTTTCAAGATCTACATCAACCCGGTTGACTTTTACTTCTTTCTCATTGATCCGCTTAACCAGTTCTTGATGTGTCTTATTCTCTTCTTTAAGCTCTCTATCCTTATTTTGAATCCGCTGCGTGTATTCCTGGCGGATGGCCCGTTCTTCCTGAATTGCAGTGGTTAGTTCTTGTTTTTCTTTACTTTTCTGCTCAATTGTTACCTTAATTTCCTTTTCATTTTCCTCTGATAACTGATAGGCTAACAAATCATCCAATTCACTAGCATAATTATCGTACTGCCGCTGGTACTCTGATAGTTGCGCTTCAACACTATCTGCTTTTTCTCGTTGATTCTTTAACCTTTCTTCTTGCTCAGCCAACAGAACCTGCTTTTCATGAAGTTCCTGTTGCACCTCTCCATGATTTTCTTTCATAATGGCATCTTTGCTCGATAGCTCGTCAATTTCCTTCTGAATCTTCTCTAGTGCATTTTTAATCTGACTAAGCTCATCTGTCAGCTGCTCTTCCCGCATCTGAAAATGCTCTCTGTCTTGATCAAATTGCTGTTTATCTTGATCGTATATCGTAAGGCTGTCATCTAATGTTTCCTTTTTCAATTGGATTTCACGTAACTGTGCATGGGTTTCTTGAAGTACTCGTTGTTTTTGGGTCAACTCTTCTTCATTAGTATGAAGTTGTTTTTCTAAGGTTGTAACTGTTGCTTTTTGTTCCGCTACCTGTTTTTCAAAAGCCACGGTCTTTTCGTGAAAGGAATCCAGTTTCGTTGTTATTTCCTGTAAATCTTTCTCTCTGGAAAATAGCGATTGATTAGTCTTTTTCTGTGCCCCCCCAGACATGGAGCCACCTGGATTCACTACATCTCCTTCTAATGTAACGATTCGGTATCTACGCATTACCTGTTGTGCAATATCATTCGCATCCTTTAGCGTCTTTGCAATGATCACATGTCCCATTAGATGATTAACCGCTCGCTGATAGGAAGGTTCTGTCTTAACAAGTTGTGATGCTATTCCAACAAAACCTGGATGTTGTTCTATTTTTCCTAATAAATCCTTTGTTACGAAACGCTCTTGAATCGATTCTAATGGAAGAAATGTAGCCCGTCCATTATTGGTCTGTTTAAGCCACGATATTGCTTTACGTGCAGCTTGATCATTTTGTACAACGATATGCTGTGATTGACCACCTAAGACGGTTTCCATTGCTGTAATGTACTGTTTAGGCACATCGACAAGCTCAATAACAGCCCCGTGTATGTTGGAGAGCTGGTTATCTTCACGAGCCTTTAGAATAGCTTTTACGCCTTGAAAGAAGCCTTGAAAATCTTCCTTCATTTCTTCAAGCATTTCCTTTTTGGATTTTAGCTTCTCAATATACTGATAGCCTTGGTATAACTTTGTTTGTTGTTCTTGAAAGACATTTCTTGCGGTTCGAAGGTCGGTTCTATTCTGTTCGACCATCGCTTTCCGTTTCGTAACGTCCTTCTCCTGCTGCTTGTAGTCTGTTTCACATGTCTCAAGTTGCTCAAGAAGCTCCTGTCGTGAATGAATAAGATCTTGAAATTTTCCATCCTGGAGATCTTTTTTTCCATTCATTTGCTGCATCTGCTGGTTAATGGATTGCTTTTCATTACGTTTAGCAGCCTGCTTATTAAGGTACTCAATATACTCGGATTTTAAGTCTTCAATCTTTTCCGCAATGTCCTCTTGGTTTGTTGTTAAGTCCTTTTCAAGTTGTTTGACCCTTTTCATTGTAGTTTTGCGTTGTTCTTGAAGTTCATGTAGTGTTTTTCGTTCAACAATTAATTGTTCGTGCAGTGTACCAACACGAACAGAGGCTTCTTGCTTTTGAACTTCCAATTTTTCTTTATTCTCGGAAAAGTGCTTCGACCGTTCATGAAGCAGCTGCTTTTTCCCTTCATTTTTTTCAAGCTCTTCTGTAGCTGTAAGTAACTGTGCTTGCATCTCCTCAATCTTATGATCCAATTGATTAATCGTTTGCTGGTCTTTCTCCATTGCGGCTTCTTTCTGCTCGATCTCCCCCTTCATGTCTAGCTCAACACGCTTATCCTTTTCAACATCATCAAGCAAGCTTTGCCACTCATTATGGAGGTTCTCAATTTCTGTAATTAAAAGCGCAATCTCTTCATGCTTTAATTTCTCTTTTAAATCCATATATTTTTCTGCCTTTTCGGCCTGTTGCTGTAACGGTGTGATTTGTTGCTCAATTTCATGGATAATATCTTCAACACGATTTAAATTTTCTTGTGTTTCAGCTAATTTATATTCTGCCTTTTTCTTTCTTTGTTTGTATTTTAATACTCCAGCAGCTTCTTCAAAAATTGTCCGTCGTTCTTCAGCCTTTGAACTTAATATTTCCTCTACTTTTCCTTGACTGATTATCGAAAATGCTTCTCTGCCTAATCCAGAGTCCATAAAGAGATCAACAATATCCTTCAATCGGCATGCCTGCTTGTTCATGTAGAACTCGCTATCACCAGAACGATACACTCTCCTAGTGACGCTGACTTCTTCGTAATCTACTGGCAATGCTTGATCTTGGTTATCCAGAACGAGTGTTACCTCTGCGACATTTAAGGCTTTTCTCGAATCACTCCCTTGAAAGATAATATCCTCCATTTTGGATCCGCGCAGTGATTTTGCAGATTGTTCTCCGAGCACCCAGCGTATCGCATCCGTTATATTACTTTTACCGCTTCCGTTTGGTCCTACCACTGCCGTAACACCAGGTACAAAATCCACTGATATTCGTTCGGCAAATGACTTAAAACCAACACTCTCCAGCTTTTTTAAATACATAATACCAATCTCCTATTTCAAAAACCGAAAAACACCTAAGAGGCACATATAGACCTTTTACTACCGCTCATTGATTCGCTAATCAAAAGCATTTGCCTTCTTAGTAATCGCAAGTATACAAATCACTTACTTTCACATGTTTGTTCGGTTTTTTATCTTCATTTCTTAATACGTACATGGATTTAAAACACAATTATTTACTAGTATTTTAAA
Source organism: Oceanobacillus kapialis (assembly GCF_044790185.1). Taxonomy (GTDB): domain Bacteria; phylum Bacillota; class Bacilli; order Bacillales; family Amphibacillaceae; genus Oceanobacillus_B; species Oceanobacillus_B kapialis. The sequence continues at coordinate 1,670,286 of NZ_CP085256.1, read as the reverse complement.
GGGTGCATGCCACGCTATGCCTTTCTAAATTTAGAGGCTTTAATGTTTCCTATTATTTAATTTAAAAATCTTTATGCTTTGCCCCATTTTATGTACTTTTTACCGCATCTATTTTACCACACTCAAAGCATACTGACATGTATAGAAGAGAAAAAAGCGTAAAGTTCATATGTTGTAAGCCCTTTCAGGGAACATGGAGAAGTCTTCCTATGTTATGATAGAAGGACTTAAATGATAATTATGTAGACGAGGTGTTAGGATGAATTTGGAAAATCCAAGTAAAGAAAATATGGCTTTTATTCTTGAGGAATTAGGAGAAAGGCTTGATGTCGTTAACCGAACTATATTAAACCCCGAGGATTATGACCTTAATAAATATGACGATCTTAAGCTTATGTATGAGATTGTAATACAAAAAGGGCGCCTAAGCGCTTCCGAAGCCCAAGCATTTATAGAGGAATTACGATCAGTTAGAAAAAATTAATATATTTCTGCTAAACAAAACGCCGAGCGATTATTCGATAGCTCTCTCATCAAGCTACGATTACGCTCGGCATTATTAGATTGTTCTTCAGCTTAGGGTTGATATTTATCCAGAGCGTCTTTTGCGGCTTTTTGTTCGGCCTCTTTCTTGGTTCTGCCTTTTCCTTGACCTGTTACCTTATCACTCACTCGAACTTCGGCTGAGAATTCTCTGTCATGAGAAGGCCCTGTTTCCTCGACGATCATATAAGTGATTGTTTGGTGCTTATATTGCTGAACCAACTCCTGTAACTGGCTTTTATAATCCATCGCATGCGAAAAAGCACCTGTAGTGATTTTTGGGAACACAAATTTCTCTAAAAATGCTAATGCCTCATCAAATCCTTTATCCAAATAGAGAGCTCCAAGAAAAGCTTCAAAAACGTCTGCTAGCAAGGCAGGACGTTCTCTTCCACCTGTTTGCTCCTCTCCTTTACCAAGACGAATATACTTCCCAAATTCTAAAGCTTTGGCAAAATTTTCTAAGGAAGGCTCACAGACAATCGCTGCACGCAGCTTTGTCATTTCCCCTTCAGGCATTGCTTCGTTTTCCTTGTACAAGTATTGGGACACACCAAGTTCAAGAACTGCATCACCCAAGAACTCTAGCCGCTCATTATCCACAATTAGTTCATTACGATGCTCATTCACATAAGATGAATGGGTAAAAGCCTGTTCTATTAATGCATGATTATTAAATGGAATGGCTAACTGTTTTTCCAATTCTGCTATATTCATTTATTTCACCTCCTCAAATAGCTAATCATATACGAAAGTCTCGCTTTTATGCGAGACTTTCCATTTTTATTACATTTAGAAATGTGAGGACCTATAAACTGTTTATGTAGTTTACAGCGTCACCCACTGTATTAATTTTTTCAGCTTCTTCATCAGCGATTTCCATATCGAATTCGTCCTCAAGTTCCATAACTAATTCCACGACATCTAAAGAATCTGCTTCAAGATCATCTTTAAAGGAAGCTTCCATTGTTACTTTTGACTCATCGACGTCTAAACGATCAACGATAATAGCTTTTACACGATCAAACACGTCTGCCATTCTTTCTTCACCCCCTTTCAAAGGCTCTCATCTTTCTTTTACATTACCATTCCACCGTCAATATGAATGGTTTGACCAGTAATATATGAGGCATCCTCTGAAGCAAGGAAGCGTACTACTTTAGCCACTTCCTCGGGTTTACCCAATTTACCTAGTGGGATCATATCAAGCATTCCTGCTTGCTGTTCCTCTGTCAATGCATCAGTCATATCCGTGGAAATGAAACCAGGTGCGACTGCATTCACGCGAATATTGCGGGAAGCAAGTTCCTTTGCAGTCGTTTTCGTTAAGCCAATCACGCCTGCTTTTGCAGCAACATAATTCGCTTGTCCAGGGTTGCCACTCACACCGACAATAGAGGCCACGTTAATTATTTGGCCAGCTTTTTGCTTCATCATCTGACGAGTCACAGCCTTCGTACAAACAAAGACACCTTTAAGATTTGTGTTAATAACCTGATCAAATTCTTCCTCTTTCATACGCATCAGAAGGTTATCCCTTGTTACCCCCGCATTATTAACGAGAATATCCAATGATCCGAATTGTCCAATCACTTCTTTAACCATTTCTTTAACACTTGCTTCGTTGGCTACATCTGCTTGGATTTTAAAAGCGTTACAACCCATTTCTTTAATTTCATCGACAACTTCCTGAGCTTTCCCTTCATTACCTGAGAAATTAACGGCAACATTGGCTCCTTGTCGTGCTAATTCTAACGCTATTTCCCGCCCAATTCCGCGTGAGGCTCCGGTTACCAAAGCACTTTTTCCTTTTAACATTATGCTTCCTCCCTGTACCAGGAAATAAACTCCTGTAGTGAAGCTGTATCTTGAACAGCAAATGTTTTTACCGTTTTATCAATCTTTTTCACTAAACCACTTAATACTTTGCCGTTTCCTACTTCCACAAATGCGTCGACACCTTCCTCGAGCATATGACGAATAGACTCCTCGAATCTTACTGGTGAATACAATTGTTCCACTAGCAAGTCTCTAATTTTACTGCTTTCCCTTACAGGAGCAGCTGAAACGTTCGCATATACAGGTATAGAGGCATCGATTATTTTTACTTCATCTAAGTAAGAAGAAAATGCTTCACTTGCCGGCTGCATCAGTTTGGAGTGGAATGGACCACTTACATTTAGCGGCAATACCCGCTTTGCTCCATTCTCTTTCAAAAGAGTTGTTGCCTGTTCTACCCCAGCCTGAGAGCCAGAAATTACAATTTGTCCGGGGCAGTTAATGTTTGCAATATTTACTATTTCCCCCTCAACTTTTGTTAATGTAGAGGCAATTGCTTCTTCATCTAATCCCAATACAGCTGCCATTGTTCCTTGCCCTTTAGGAAACGCCTCTTCCATCAGTCTGCCTCGTGTTGCTACTAGCGGCAGAGCATCCTCAAGCGTTAAAGCACCTGCTGCTACTAGGGCACTGTATTCACCCAGACTATGTCCAACTGCCATTACTGGCTGTATTTCCTCTTTCAAGAGTTGGGTATGCAACGCGATACTTGATAAGAGAAGTGCCGGTTGTGCATTTTCTGTTGCCGTTAATTCTTCCTTTGGCCCTTCAAACATCAACTTGGACAGGTTTTTATGTAAAACCTTGTCCGCTTCCTGGTACAATTCTTGTACATCAGGGAATGTATCATAAATATCTTTCCCCATACCAACAGCTTGTGATCCCTGTCCTGGAAACATTAAAGCTACTTTTTTCATGATTTATCCTCCTGTTCCATCCCCATTGCTTCAATGGTTTCTTTGATTGTTTCTGTTACATTAAATTCCGCCATATGACGTGCTTGCTTAATCGCATTATAAATGGCCCTACTATTGGAAGAGCCATGCGCTTTAATTACCGGTGCTCCAAGGCCAAACAAGCCAGCACCTCCATACTCGGAGTAATCAAGCTGATTTTTTAGTACTTTTAAATCCTTTTTCATTACACCTGCTGCAAGTTTTGTTTTGAGTGAGCCCATAAAAACTTGCTTAAGCATGGAAAACATCGATTCAGCTGTTCCTTCAATTGTCTTTAAAGCAACATTTCCACTGAATCCGTCTGTCACCACCACGTCGGCAACGCATGTTAATAAATCTCTTGCTTCGACATTACCCACAAAATTAATTGGCGCTTCTTTCATAAGAGAAAAAGCCCGTTTTGTAAGGTCATTTCCCTTCCCATCTTCTGTGCCAACATTAAGCAAGCCAACTCTTGGTTGTTCAATCCCTCTAACTTTTTGGGCATAAACAGAACCCATAATAGCGTACTGCAGTAGATGTGATGGCTTCGCATCCACATTTGCGCCTACGTCCAGTAACAGAAAGCCGTTCCCATCTAAAGTAGGAAGAGTTGGGCTTAAAGCTGGTCGTTCAATTCCTGGAATTCTACCAACAACAAACAGCCCCGCACTCATTAACGCTCCTGTATTCCCTGCAGAGATGCAAGCATCGGCCTGTCCTTCTTTCACTGCTTCAGCCATTAATACCAGAGAAGCATTCTTTTTCCTGCGTACAGCTCGAACTGGTTCATCTTCTCCCGTAATAGCTTCCGTTGTATGTACAATATCAATGCTTTGACTTGTTGATAAGTGAGGGGTGATTTTTGCTTCATCACCATATAATGTGATATGCAAATTGTCAATTTTGGAAACTGCTTCCACAGCCCCCAGTACGATCTCTTTCGGTGCGTGATCTCCGCCCATGGCATCAATTGCTATTCTCATCATTTTGTTCTCCTTTGTGTCCACTAGTTTGATACATATGGAATACGCCAGTAAAAACAAGCTCATTCTCTACAAAACTATTTACATGAACAATCGAATGGCCTTTATCATCTTTCCCTTCAACGGTGGCTTTTGCAATTACACGTTCTCCCTGTTTTACCTGCCGAATAAATTTAAGCTCCGTTTTAACAGTTAGAGCCAGCTCATCATTAATTACAGCAACTGCCAGGGAATTAGCCTGGGCAAATAAATGGTGACCCCGGGCAATTTTGTTTCTTGAAAAGACAAGTTCACTGCTAATATCCATAATGGAAATTGCACGTTGATCGAGCTCAAGATCAATCACTTCCCCGATTACTTCTTCGAGCGGCAAAGCCTTCACCGTTTCATTCCACTGGTCAGTCGCCACTGATCTAATTCGTTGACGTAATTCAGGGATCGATAATTCCAGCCTGTCAAGTCGAATTGTCTGGATACTGACAGAGAACTTTCTTGACAACTCTTCATCTGTAATAAAAGGGGTTTGTTCAATTGTTTCCTTCAGCATTCGCTGACGTTCTGATTTCGTTCGTCGCATTGATGACACCGTCCACATCGAATTAATTACGTAAGAAGCTACATATTAAGACTTGGTCCTAATAGTAATATATAATACCTTATGGATTTATGCAAGGATCTAATCAAGCTTATCTTTTAATGCAACATCTCTTTCCAGAATGCTTTTCAATGCAGAAAATGAAGGATCTCTTTCCAGCAGCCCATTTTCAATAATGTCCTGTGCATCTTTTCGTGCTGTCTCTAAAGCCCGATAATCGTGTACCATATCGGCGACTTTAAATTCCGGCATCCCACTTTGTTTTCGTCCAAAAAAGTCTCCCGGGCCTCTAAGCTTTAAATCCTCTTCAGATAATTCAAAGCCATTTGTCGTCTCGGTCATAATGCGCATACGTTCTTTTCCTACCTCACCCTTAGGATCTGCAATTAAAATACAGTAGCTCTGCTTATCTCCTCGTCCTACTCTCCCTCGAAGCTGATGTAATTGCGAAAGCCCAAACCGCTCAGCATCATAAATGACCATAATCGTTGCATTTGGCACATTCACACCAACTTCAACCACAGTGGTAGAGACAAGGATTTGTATTTCGTTTTTAGCAAACTGTTGCATCACTGCATCTTTTTCCTCTGCATGTAAACGACCATGCATTAAACCAACCTTAATTTCTGGTGGATAGAATGCTTCTAATTGTTGGTGTAGTTCTACTGCATTTTGAATATCGAGCTTATCAGACTCTTCAATAAGTGGGCAAATAACATAAGCTTGTTCACCACTAGCTACTTGCTTTTCTATAAATTGAAGCACTCGATCTAATGTATTTTCTTTAGTCCAATATGTTTCTATTTCCTTTCTCCCCACAGGCATTTCATCAATCACCGAAACATCCATATCTCCAAATGCTGTGATAGCCAGTGTACGAGGAATAGGAGTAGCCGTCATAAACAGAACATCAGGATATAGCCCTTTCTCTCTTAACGTCCTCCGCTGTTCAACCCCGAATCGATGCTGTTCATCTACAATAACAAATCCAAGACTGTGATAGGTAACCTCTTCTTGAATTAAAGCATGTGTTCCGATCACAATATCGGCCTCTTTTTCGGCAATTGCACGTAAGATTTCTTTTCGCTTCTTCCCTTTAACAGATCCAGTTAACAATACAATCCTAGCTCGTTCGCCAAATAGACCACTTAATGATTGGAAGTGCTGCTCAGCTAAAATCTCTGTTGGCACCATTAGCGCGCCTTGTTTTCCTGCTGTTATAGCAGCTAGTAAACAAATGGCTGCAACAGCTGTTTTCCCTGAACCAACATCCCCTTGCAGCATACGATTCATACGATAAGGGGAACGCATATCTTGCAAAATTTGTGCTAATGCCCTTTGTTGTGCATTTGTTAACGGGAATGGAAATGTCCCAATAAACTCCTCCACCCGTTGCTTATCATAATTCTGCGCATTTCCATTCGTGGCTTCCCTTTTCCATTTTCGTAACAATTGCATTTTTAATTGGAAAAGGAGAAACTCTTCATAGATAAATCTCCGACGAGCATGCTTAAGTGCCAGTCTGTTTGCTGGAAAGTGCATAGCCGTAACGGCCTTTGCACGGTTTGGCAGCTTATAGGCAGTTAAATAAGCTTCCGGTAATATTTCATTTAACTGGTCGCCGCATGCCTCTAATGCTGTTCTTACTGTTTTCTTTAGTCGAAAAGGCGTTATATCACCTTTTACAGCGTATACTGGTTGAATGTCCGATTGTGCTGCTGGACCTTTTTTGTATTGACTTACTGTAATTTGCAGGCGATGGGCATCCCATTTCCCTACCAGTGTTATGGTATCACCAGTGTTGATTTGTTTTTTCGCAAAAGCACGGTTGAACATTACCGCTTTTACTGCAATGTTTTCTACCTCTACCGTAAAAGAAAGTCTTGATTTCTTTTTTCCATAGAAAGAGAGGGAAGGTTCATGTACTACCCTTCCCTCGATGGTTACCTTGTCATCATGTACAAGTTCAGCAAGCGGCTTTACTTCAAAAACGTCAAAACGATATGGAAAATAATATAATAAATCTTCTATTGTTTTTATGTCGAGGGCTGCCAATGACTCGGCATATTTCTCACCGACACCTTTTAAAGTCTCTACTGATTCGTTCAACATAAACCTAACACTTCCTATACAGACATACCAAATATTTTTTCTTTTAAAAGCCTTCCCGTTGGCGTGTCTGCTAACCCGCCCTCACCAGTTTCACGTAAACTAGAAGGCATTTGCTTCCCAATACGGTACATAGCACCTATTACTTCATCACAAGGAATACGACTTGTTACACCAGCCAAGGCTAGATCTGCTGAGACAATAGCGAGAGAAGACCCTGCTGCATTTCTCTTCACACAGGGCACCTCAACCAAGCCTGCTACAGGGTCACAAACTAACCCAAGCATATTTTTAAGTGTAATGGCAAACGCATCCGCGGACTGTTGTGGAGTTCCTCCTGCCATTTCTACTATTGCCGCAGAGGCCATTGCACCTGCAGACCCAACCTCAGCCTGGCATCCTCCCGCAGCACCTGATATAAATGCATTATTTGCCACAACGAAACCAAATGCGCCTGCTGTAAATAAAAAGCGAATCATTTGGTCTCTAGTTGGATTAAGCTGTTCCTTCACCGCAAACAGGGCTCCAGGCACACAACCAGCACTCCCTGCAGTAGGAGTTGCACAGATGGTTCCCATCGCAGCGTTCACTTCATTGGTTCCCATTGCTTTGCTAACTGCATCCAACATTAAATTACCAGAAAGCGGTGTCTTTTCTTTCATATACTTTTGAATCAACACCGCATCACCGCCAGTAAGACCTGTGACGGATTCGACGCCTTTCATCGCATCTTCAATTGCCTTCTCCATTACCTGAAGGTTCTTTTCCATTTCTGCATATATATCTTCACGAGAAATATCTTTTACGTCCATTTCCTGTCTAATCATAACTTCGGACAATTGTATTTCTTCTGTTTCTGCTATCTCCACTAATTCCTTTACTGTACGAAACATGTAGAGCCCTCCCTTTTCTAGCTGTCTATTTTTGCAATTCTAACAATATGATCAGCATTATCTAATTCTTTTAAAATATCGTCTTCTACGTTCTGATCTACTTCAATTACCATTAAAGCTTCTTTCCCTACATCTTTACGATTAACTTCCATATGACCAATATTGATTTCATGCTTTGCGAGTATTTTTGTTACGGACGCGATTGCACCAAAACGATCATTATGCATAATTAAAATAGCTGGATGGTTTCCTGATAAGCGTAGATCAAAACCGTTCAATTCCGTAATCTCCACCTTGCCACCGCCGATCGAAATACCGACCAGTTCAAGCGACCCAGATTCGTTTCCAATAATTAACCTAGCTGTATTAGGGTGATCTACTGCTGCGCTATCCTCAATAAACTCTATTTCTATATTTCGTTCCTTAGCCGTCTCAAGCGATTTGCTAATTCGCTTGTCATCTGCTTCATAGCCAAGTAATCCACCCACAAGTGCGAAATCCGTTCCATGCCCTTTATAAGTTTTAGCAAATGATTCATAGAGATGGATTTTCGCCCAAGTCGGCTCATGGCCAAATAAATTTCGTGCAGCTTTCCCTATGCGGGCTGCTCCTGCTGTATGTGAACTGGATGGTCCGATCATTACCGGACCGATAATGTCAAAAACTGAATTATACTTCATATTTTCACCGCCATTTAAACGTATAGGTTATCGTTCTATTGTAAATTATAACAAAAAAGTGTAGAATAATCATTTGTGGATTACAGGTAAGGGAAGTTTAAGCGAATTATATAGGCATTTCACGATTAGCTTAACAACCTTGTCTTAATCGGGCGGGAGAGGGATGTAAGTACGATGAGGAGATATCATGGCCTTTATGAATAAAAGACCAGATAAGGATAGGATAAAAAGTCTTCGTACAGAAATTGTTGCTGGTTTAATAGGTTATTTGACAACTGTATATATTGTTGTAGTCAATGGATCCATTCTTAATGAAGCTGGTATTTCACTTGAATCCGGAATGATTGCCACCATTCTCATTAGTTTTTTAGGAACATTTTTAATGGGATTGTTTGCAAAACTCCCACTCATATTAATACCAGGAATGGGGATTAATGCCTTATTTGCCTATTCCATTGTTGAAGGGACAAATCTTACGTTTGAACAAGGGCTCGCCGTTGTGTTAGTAGCAGGCTTGATATTCTTGCTGACGGCGTTTAGTAAGCTAGGTATCCTTTTAAAAGAAGCGATACCAGAATCTCTAAAGCATGGAATAACCGTAGGGCTTGGCTTCTTCTTAATCCTAATTGGGTTAGAAAAAAGTGGCCTGGTGGTAAATGGAGAAAACACCATTCTGGCATTTGGTGATTTTACTTCACCAGCAGTTCTTGTAAGCTTACTGACATTATTCCTGGCAATATTCCTATTTGTCAGAGATGTGCCAGCTAACTTTCTAGTGACTATGATAGCCGGAACAATCTTAGCTTCCTTGTTTGGTGTCCTGGAAAGCGGGTCTAGCGCCCTGCATATTGATCCTAAGGAAATTATTTTTCTGCCTTCGTTCTCAGCCATTGGAGATGTAAACTTTTGGCTGGCTGTATTCCCATTAGCCATCATATTGGTTTTCGAAAATATGGGACTTTTAAATGGGCAGCTACAAATGCTTAAGAGGGAAACAAGTTACGATAAAGCCTATAAAGTCACAGCTTTTTCTACAGTAGCATCAGCGTTTTTAGGTACTTCTCCAACCGTTTCAGCTGCGGAAAACGCTGCAGTTATTGCATCTAAAGGAAGATCTGGTGTAGCTGCTGTTACTGCTGGCTTACTGTTTTTGGCAACATTATTCTTAATTCCTTTCATTACGATAATACCGAACACGGCACTTAGCCCGATTTTAATAATCGTTGGTTTTCTAATGGTACAGAACATTAGACATATACGGGTTAGTGAATTGTCAGAAAGCCTACCTGCGTTGTTAATTGTCGCAATGATCCCATTCACATATAGTATTGCAGATGGAATGGCATTTGGGTTCATCGCTTACCCAATCGTGATGATTGCTACTGGTAAACGCAAGGAATTGTCACTGCCATTATTAATTATTGCAGCACTATTCCTGTTTGACTTTATAATGAAAATGGTAGGGATCTGAGAATTTACGAAGCTTTTTTAATTCACTACGAAGTAACCTATTTTATGAGTACTAAAAAAACGCTCTTTATCCACCTGGATAAAGAGCGTTTTTTTATTCAACTGAGAAAATATAAGAGTAGATAGGCTGATTTCCGTTATGGACTTCTATCTCAAGATCTTTATAAGTCTGTTCTAAAAAGCTTACAAGTTCTTCTACATCCTGATCTGTTACATCCTCACCTTGTAAAATGGTTAGGATTTCATCGTCTTCTGTCACCATTTCTTGTAGTAACAATTTAACTGCCTCAAATCTATCTTGATGAGTAGCTTTAATCTTCCCATCCAAAATCCCCATAAAATTACCATTTTCAATCGTAATTCCATCAATCTGAGTATCGCGTACAGCATACGTAACTTGTCCTGTTTTCACATGACTTCTTGCTTCATCCATCGCTTCCTTATTGGCATCAATGTCCGTGTCAGGATGAAAGGAGAGCATTGCGCTAATACCCTGCGGAATTGTTTTCGTAGGAACTACCCTTACATTAACTTCTGCCAGCTCTGCCGCTTGGTCTGCTGCCATAAGAATATTTTTATTATTTGGTAACACAAGGACATTTTTCGCGTTTGCTTCCTTAATCGCATTGGCAATGTCCTGGGTACTTGGATTCATCGTTTGGCCACCTTCGATTACTACAGTTGCACCAAGGCTTTCCAACATTGCCTTAATTCCTTCCCCCATTGCTACTGTTACAATGCCATATTCCGCCTGCTTCGTTTGTTTAGGAGTTTTCGTCTTATCGCCTACAAGCGCGGTGTGTTGCTCTCTCATGTTTTCAATTTTCATATTGATTAAACTACCATATTGCTGCCCAAGCGTCATACATGTCCCTGGATATTCTGCATGTATATGAACTTTCACAATTTCATCATCTGACACTACAAGCAGGGAGTCGCCATGCTCACTTAATTCATTACGAAATTGATCTTCATCAAAAGGATGCTCTGCCAGCTTTTCCTCTTCAAATTTAACCATAAATTCTGTACAATAACCAAATTCGATATCTGCAGTGTCCATGAAATCTTGGGTGGTTTTGTGATGTTCTGCATTCACCATATCATCCATATCAATATCTGAAACGGCTTCAGGGAACTCTTCTCCTTTTAAAGCAGCAAGAAATCCTTCATAGACAGTAACTAGCCCCTGTCCACCAGAATCGACTACACCTACTTCTTTTAAAACAGGAAGCAAATCAGGTGTACGTTTTAAGGAGGCTTTCGCTTCCGCAATAACACTCTCCATTAATTGAATAATATCTTCTTCTTTTGTTGCAGTCTTAACAGCCTGTTTTGCCGCATCCTTTGCAACCGTAAGAATCGTCCCTTCTACGGGCTTCATAACTGCTTTATACGCAGTACCTACGCCGGCGTCAAAAGCTTTTGCAAGATCCTTTGCAGTTAATGCACTCTTCTTTTCCATGCCTTTCGCAAAACCGCGAAATATTTGAGAAAGGATCACTCCTGAGTTCCCGCGAGCCCCCATTAGTAACCCTTTAGCAAACGTATTAGCAACTTCAGAAACACTGTTACTATTTTGCTTCTTTACTTCTCCTGCACCAGAACTCATAGATAAATTCATATTTGTTCCAGTATCGCCATCCGGTACTGGAAATACATTTAAGGCGTCAATTTTGTTTGCATTATTTGATAAATGGTGGGCCCCCGCCAATACCATCTGGGCAAAAGTTATGCCGTCCAAGCTTTTTACTGTCACTTTACTTCCTCCTCTTGAAACAAAAGCGTGAGCGCTTACGAGCGTTCTGACACTTCTTTTCAAAACGGAAGGTCAGTAAGTACTATTATTACCTGAAGCGCCTGCTTACATTAATTTTACGCAATTGTTCGATAGCTAGCTTTTTTCATTTTTTTATTTGTTTAATCGTTAGTCTTTCGCAACCCGTACACCCTGTACAAATATATTGACAGAATCAATTGCTAAGCCAAGTGATTGACTCAGTGTATATTTCACTTGGGATTGTACATTATGTGCTACAACTGAAATTTTTGTCCCATAGCTTACAATTATATACATATCTATATCAAGTCTGTCGTTTTCCTGGCGCACAACTACACCTTTAGAAAAGTTTTCTTTGCGAAGAATCTCAGCAATGCCGTCTCTGATCTGGCTTTTAGAAGCCATTCCGACTATTCCATAACATTCTATCGCTGCACCACCGGCAATCGTGGAAATTACTTCATTTGTAATGGTTACATGACCATCATTTGTATTAAGCTCTATGGACATACATTAATCCTCCTTTAATACCTACACATTTATATAAGGATATTCTACTACATGGGGAATCATTTTAAAAGCAGAGTTCATGATATGTAAAAATATACCCTATAACAATGGACGAATTACACTAATCTGTCAAGTTATTATTCTTTATATAGAAGAATTCAGTTATAATACATTTAGACTAGAACACATTAGAAATTATAAGTGGCAACGTTACACACGATATAAAAAAAGCCAATATAAAACAATAATTGCAATCTATCCAGACATATGATAAATTATATAAGTATGAAATGACACATGTAAACAGTAAGGAGGGATTTGCATGGCTAGAAAATGTGTTGTAACTGGACGTCAAACTCGCAGTGGAAACCAACGTTCTCACGCTATGAATTCCAACAAGCGTAATTGGAAAGCTAATGTACAAAAAGTACGTATCATGGTAGACGGAAAACCTAAAAAAGTTTACGTATCTGCACGCGCACTTAAATCAGGTAAAGTAGAGCGCGTATAATATACGTGTCATACAGATCTGTAATTGTACGATAAAAAAACACCCTGCCAACAGGGTGTTTTTTTAGTTATTAGAGTTAGTGATAAAGGCATGCAATCATAAAGCATGTCCTTATAACGATTTTTTTAAACCACTCTTTTAATGCTAATTCCAAAAAAATCAGCTTCTGTCAATCTACTGACAAAAGCTAATCCGTATTACTTATCTTTTTTAAACGCACCGATGACCACTTTGACAAATCCACCGATAAATCTTGGGAGCTTAATAGTATAAAATTTCATGAGTTCGCCCTCCTCTTCTACATGCACAGCTTACCTAGGAATCGTATCACGACTCTTTATTAGTAATAGTATGCCTTGTGTAAAAGAAAAAGTACCACTATTTCCAATAAGTCTGTTAGAAATACATAAGGTGGACCCCCACGATACGGTAGCATCTGCTAAAGGATAATAGAAGTCTGATAACGTCAATCCTTTAATAGTTGAAGAGAAAGGAATAAATGAAATATTAGGATATGAATTATTTCTTTCAACCACGTAGCTTCCTGGTTGATACAATTCCACTATATTTGATTGATCTACAATTACACCTCTAACACCATTTTGAGCGATGGTGTACAATAATTGGATGTTAATCATCTCATGATCAAGTCGCCCTCCGGTGACACCAAAAAGGTAAAGACGTTCAGGTTCTTTTTTTAATGCATGTATTAAAGCTAATTCTAGATCTGTCTCATCTTTTTCAGCGGGGTATTCATTAAATTGCTTGACGTGATTTCGAACGAATTCTTTCTCTTCTTCTGTTATAGAATCGAAATCTCCTATAGCTAGGTCAATCTCTATCCCGTTTTCTAATAGTGTTAGAGCTCCTCTATCGGCAGCAATCCAAAAATCGACCTCTTGTTCATACCTACTAAAGTCCGGATATAGTGGGGGGCCATTTCCAATAATGCCTATTGTTGTTGCAACCATCACACACTTACCCCTTCACAGCATCCTTAATCTCATTAATGGCCTCACGACGGTTAGCATGATTGAATACCGCACTTCCAGCAACTAACACATCAGCCCCCGCATCCACACATTGCTTTGCAGTTTTTGTATTTATACCACCATCAACCTCTATTTCAAAATCTAGGTGATGTTCTTTTCTGAAGGTTGCAATCTGTTCGATACGTTGGATGGTCGAATTAATAAATGACTGTCCTCCAAACCCAGGGTTAACAGACATTAAGAGGACGAGATCAACTTCCGGTAATATTGGATAAAGCAGCTCGACAGGAGTAGCTGGATTTATTACAACCCCAGCCTTTACTCCATTTGCTTTAATAAGCTGAATAGAACGGTGCAGATGCTTGCTCGCCTCTTGATGGACCGTTATAATATCAGCACCAGCCTTTGCAAATGCTGGTATATAGTTGTCTGGATTCTCAATCATTAGATGGACATCAAGTGGAAGGGATGTAATTGGCTTAATAGCCTCCACCACAAGTGGACCAATCGTTATATTTGGTACATAATGCCCGTCCATTGCGTCCACGTGAATATAATCCGCCCCGCCAGTTTCTACATCTTTAATTTCTTCTCCCAGTTTCGCAAAATCTGCTGAGAGGATTGATGGTGCTATTTTTACCATATTAATACCTCGGCTTTCTTGATTGGATTTCTTCTAAAAATGTTAGATAATGCTCGTAACGGTACGAGCTAATTTCTCCAGTTTCTACAGCTTCTTTTACAGCACATTGTGGTTCCTTATGGTGCATACACCCACGAAATTTGCATTCACCCTTCCGTTCATGCATCTCAGGGAAGCAATCTGCCAAATCTTCCCCTTCGATCTCCTGGAAGTCTAGCGCGCTAAAGCCCGGTGTATCTGCAACCAATCCGTTATTCACCTGAACTAGCTCCACATGCCTTGTGGTGTGCTTTCCTCTACCTAAACTTTCAGAAATAGCAGCCGTTTTCAATAACAATGATGGCTTTAAGGCGTTTAGAATAGAAGATTTCCCAACTCCTGATTGACCAGCAAATACTGTAACAACATTAGCGAAATAATCCTCAATTGATAGTACTCCATCACTCTCTTTAGAGGATACTAGTTCTACCCGATAACCAATTTTTTCATAGTCATCCCGATAGGCTTCGATTGTTTTACGTTCTTCTTCTGAAATTAAATCCATTTTAGAAATTAAAATTACTGGCTTTATATGCTTTGCTTCTATTAATACAAGAAACCTGTCTAGTAAGGTTGTACTAAAATCTGGTTGTATCGCAGCATTTACAATAATAGCCTGATCAATATTTGCAATTGGTGGTCTAACTAATTCATTTTCGCGTGGATTAATTTCAATTATATAGCCTTCTTCTGGTGAATCCGCCTCAAACTTTACGAAATCGCCGACAAGAGGGGTGATTTTCTTTTTACGGAAAACCCCTCTGCCACGACACTGAATGACTTCACCGTCTTCTGTTTTTACATAATAGAAGCCACTTAAAGCTTTAATTATTCTTCCTTCTGGCATTTAGTCACCTTCTTCATACGAAACGGTTTTATTTGTAACCACTTCGTCATCGCGTTTTATGATATATTCTGCTTCTTCGTCAGGCGCGATCGTCAATGTAAACGTAAATTCCTGATCTTCTGTAATTGTTTCCTCCTGATAAACCTCTGACAAATCATTGTTCATATCTCCAATATATATTTGAACAGTTTGCTCAACAGGATCTTCTCCTTCTTCCTGCTCTGTTTCTGGGTTATATGGTACGGTGAAGGAAATCGTATGTGATTCTGGCGGCTTTTCATCAGGTCCAAGTGAAATATAAACATTTACCGTGGAACCCGGCTCTACTTCTGTATTCGAGGAAGGTTCCTGACGTATGACCTCTCCCTCTGGCACCTCTTCAGAGTTCTCTTCGACTTTATTCATTGTTAAGTCATTTTCTTCTAAATAGGATCTTGCCTCATCTTCTGTCATACCTGATAAATCACTTAACTGTACCATTTCCGGCCCTTCACTCACTTCAAAGATGACCTTCGTTTCACCTGGTACCACTTCACTATCTGGTGCTGGTTGTATTTGCGTAATAATTTCACCAACTGGCCGATCTGAGTTTTTGGAGTAGGAAATAACATCGCTATATTCATCTCCAAGTAACCTTTGGACTTGGCTAAAGTCTCTCCCTACATAATCTTCAAATACTACTGTCTCTTTACCCTGACTTACCATTAACGTAACCGTTTGCTCTTCCTTAACCGTTCTATTTGCTTTGGGTTCTGTTTCAACCACAAGACCTTCTTCCACTTCTTGTGAGTAAACATACTCACGCTCTGTGTTTAGATTGGCAAGTTCCAGTTCATCAACGGCTTCTTCATACTCTAACCCTTTCACATCCGGTACTGTCACGTCTTTAGGCTGTATCAGACCTGGTATCAAAAAGAGTGCAGCTACCCCCGCAGCTATAAGGAAAAATAGAACGAGTAAGATTAGAAGCCATTTTTTCTTCTTCTTTGGTTTGTCTTTCTTACTTTTCTTCCCTTTTTTCTTCTTTGCGGGTGCCTTTTTTTCATTATCATTATCAGCTGCCGAGTAGCTTTTGGTCATATTATTGGTCTGATGAACAATTGTGTCCTGGCTTGAGTCCTGTAGCTGATTATCCGTGATAATTGGGATAGCCTTAGTCTCTTCACCAGCTTCTACAGGAGGCTTGTATACTTCTTCATTCAACTTGCTTGGATGTAAAGCAGCTTCAAGCGCATCCTCCATCTCATATACCGTTTCATATCGATGGAATGGATCCTTTGCTGTAGCCTTTAACACAATATTTTCGACACTTTGTGGTACATCTTGGTTAAACCTTCTTACTGAAGGAGTATCGTTTTGCAAATGCTTTAACGCGATAGAAACAGGGGATTGTCCAGAAAAAGGAAGTCTACCTGTAAGAAGCTCAAATAGCACAATTCCAATGGAGTATATATCTGATTTTTTTGTAGCCATTCCACCCCTGGCCTGTTCCGGTGAGAGATAATGTACAGAGCCTAAAATAGAATTCGTTTGCGTTAACGATGTAGCGCTGAGGGCAACAGCAATTCCAAAATCAGTAACTTTTACTTGACCATATGTATCAATTAAGATGTTTTGTGGTTTAATATCACGGTGAACAATTTCGTTAGCATGCGCATGGGCAATAGCTGCTGTAATTTGTTTGAGTATATCTAATGCTTCTTGTACTCCAAGTGGCCCATAACGCTGGATATACTCCTTTAGAGTCATTCCATCGACATATTCCATCACCATATATGGAATATCATTTTCTTCCCCTACATCAAAAATATTAACGATATTAGGGTGGGAAAGGCTAGTTGCTGATTGTGCTTCCCTGTCAAATCTCGCAATGAACTCCTCATCATTTGCGTATTCAATTCTTAAAACTTTGATAGCAACATCTCGTTCAAGGATTTTATCTCTCGCTAAATAAACGTTAGCCATCCCGCCCCCGCCAATCGTGTCGTTAATGAGATAACGTTCATTAAGTAAGTGTCCTCTACTTAGCATGTTGATCACCATCTTTCCTAGGTGCTTCGTCCATCACGATAATAACAGATATATTATCCTCTCCACCCCTGTCATTTGCTAACCGGATCATTTCACCTTCGATATCTTCAATAGGATCCTCTGTCAAAAGATAACGATGTAGCTCCTCGTCCGTTACTTTATTGGATAAACCATCAGAGCAAAGCAAAAGCTTGTTTCCTTTTTCCCATCCCAATGAGTGGATCTCTGGAACAACCGACTTCTCTGTCCCTAAAGCCTTAAGCAATACGTTCTTTCTTGGATGCTGTTCTGCATCATCCTTGGAAATTTGACCTGAGCGGACAAGTTCATTAACAAGTGAATGATCGATTGTAATTTGCTTAAAGCCATTTTCACTTAGCATATAACAACGGCTATCCCCAATATTTGAGACAGTAATAAATTCAGATGTACATAAAGCTACAACAAAAGTAGTCCCCATTCCTTGGCACTCCTCTTTCGTAAGCGAGTACTCATACACTTTTTCATTTATCTCTGTAACAGTAGAGCGAAGCCAGCTTTCGGCATCTTCGGGGTTGTCCAATTGCTGTGAATCCTGCCACTTTTTCTCCACTAAGTCAGTAGCCATTTGACTGGCAACATCGCCTGCCTGGTGTCCTCCCATTCCATCAGCGATGACCGCAAGCAACTGGCCATGTTTATTATAGAATACACCGCCTGCATCTTCATTATGATTGCGGACCAAACCTTGATCCGTCATAAATTGACCTTTCATTTTTTCACCCCTCTACCTTATGCGGAACTATACTAGTATTAAGTATTACACAATTATATGCAAAAAAGAACTTTTTTTCTGTATATTTACGGTTCGCATCTTTCTTCAGAACTCTACCAAAGAAGTTAAGTTAGCTATTATAAAGTGAAACTACATTTGGTGGAGGTTTCCCTTCACCAAATGGTAATTAAACGAATCGAACCTTTCCATTACTGGCAGTTGACCCCCCACTTAGAATTAATTTTCCCGTTTAATTCTAGTTAAAAAGAATCCGTCTGAATCCACGTCTTGTGGGAACAGCTGAAAACCGTATTCTGAGATTCCTTTTGTCGTTTTTAAACTCTGTGGAAGATCTTCAAAAAAAGCTTGATCAACTATATATTCAGGATTATTAGCAAGGAATCGTTTTACTACTCCTTCATTTTCTGCAGTATCTACCGTACAAGTGCTGTAGATTAGTAATCCATCTTTTTTAAGAAGAGGAGCTGTGCTTTGTAAGATATCTAGCTGAATAGCAGCTAATCGTTCAATGTCTGCTTCTTGTTTATGATATTTAATCTCGGGCTTGCCACGCATAACCCCTAAACCAGAGCATGGTGCATCAATCAAAATCCGGTCAAAGCTCTCTGGCTTATATTTGTCCTTCAAGTTCCTAGCATCAGCTTGCGAGGCATGAATAATCGATAATCCAAGATCTGAGGCTTTTGTCTCCACACGTTTAGCTTTCTTTTTATGAAGGTCATGGGCCTCTAGTCGCCCTTCGTTTAACATTTTTTCCGCTATATGTGTCGCCTTCCCACCTGGAGCACTGCAGGCATCTAACACCTGCATGCCTGGTTCAGCTAATAGCAGTTCTCCCACAAGCATAGAACTCTGATCCTGAATGGTTATTTCTCCGTTTAAAAACAACGAAGACTTTAAAACATTGCCTTTTTCTATAATAATACCCTGGGACGAAAGCTCTGAGGCTGTTACTTCAAATCCTTCTTCTTTTAATCTATCCATTGCCTCACTTCGGGAAATCTTCATAGGCTGAATTCGAATGGCTGTGTGCTTTTTGGTAACGTTCATCTCACACATTTCTTTTGCTGTTGTATAACCATATGCGTTAACCCAACGCCTTACCAACCACTCTGGATGGCTCGTTTCAACTGAAAGACGTATGACATCATCTGTCAGCGATGAGATAGATGGAACACCTTTTCGTTGTATCGATCTTAGGACTCCATTTACAAAAGAAGCAATACCTTTATGACCTCTTCGTTTAGCCAATTCCACCGCTTCATGGATGATGGCATGGTCAGGAACTTTATCTAAGTAAACCATTTGATAAACAGACATTCTCAAGAGCATCCTTACCCAAAGATCTAACTTTTTACGTTGATCAATAAAATGTTCTAAATAATAATCTAGCGTTATTTTGTACTGCATTGTGCCATACACTATTCCCGTTAAAAGCCCTTCATCTTTAGCTTGTATTCTCTGCTTCTTTAATTCATGATCAATTAATAAATGACTAAAACCATTATCTTTTTCTATTCGGATTAATATATCCAGGATAGTATCCCTAAGCTGATAATTATTCATCTAATCACCCAATACTACGCCAGTTTTTATTCGATCTGCTGAGCCCTGTAAATAATCTTTTACAGTCATTCGTTTTTTTCCTGCCGGCTGGACGTCCGTTATCTGAATGGCACGATTGTCACCACATAAAACAAGGAAGCCATCCTCCTTCTTTATTAAAATTTCACCTGGTTTTCCAGAATACTTTTCGTCTACTTTCTCTCCCCACCAAATTTTCATATTTGCACCTTCATAGGTAGTAAACGCAACCGGCCAAGGGTTTAAGCCCCTTATATGGTTATATATTTCCTGGTTTGTTTTGTTCCAGTCAATTTTTTCCTGTTCTCGTTTGATGTTCCCAGCAAAAGTAGCCTTTGATTCATCCTGCTTTACTGGTTTAATATCACCCGCAAAGAGGCGTGGTAATGTATCCATTAAGAGCATAGATCCCGCTTCTGAAAGTTTGTCATGCAAGGAACCAACATGATCCTTTTCCTCAATTGGCACTGCCTGCTGTGTTAAAATATCGCCTGCATCAAGCTTTTCTACCATATACATGATAGTTATGCCTGTTTCTTGTTTTCCTTGCATTAGAGCATAATGTATAGGTGCTCCCCCTCTTAACTCAGGAAGTAAAGAAGCATGAACGTTAATACAACCAAACTCGGGTGCTTCTAATAAGGCGTTTGGAAGCAATTGCCCATATGCTGCTGTCACAATTAGATCCGGCTCATATGCCAAAATTTCGGCATAGCTATCCTTTAACTTTTCTGGCTGATACACAGGAATACCATGTCTTTCTGCTTCAACCTTGACAGGCGGGGGGGTAATCGTTCGTTTTCTACCCTTTGGGCGATCTGGCTGGGTTACAGCTAGTACAACCTCGTATTCTGATTGCACAAGATTATGTAGGATGGGAACAGAGAAATCCGGGGTTCCCATAAAAACAATTCGTTTCATTAAAAAACCTTCTTTCCTAATAGGATATCTATGATAAAGTGCTGCCATTTTACATAAGGTGATGTGGCTGCATATCTACAGTAATAAGTAAATCCCCTTTTTGCGTTGCTTCTTTAAATTGCTCTGTAATCGACGAGATCATGTCTCGTAGTTGTGGTTCATTTTTGTATTTTATCATGCATTGATACCTATATCTATCTTTTATACGTGGGACAGGTGAGGGGGAAGGGCCTAATACCACCGTGTTATTCGACACATGTTGAAGTAATTGCTGTACGATATGATTTGTCGTTTGCACTGCTGTTACTTTATTTGTATGTGATACCGTGATAAGTGCCAAAAAGAAAAATGGTGGATACTGAAATGTTTTTCTTGTTGCCATTTCTTTTTTATAAAATCCCTCAAAGTCATATTCGCTGGCAAGCTCGATACTGTAATGATCAGGCGTGTAGGTTTGTACAATCACTTCTCCTGTTAGTTCATGTCGCCCTGCCCTGCCACTAACTTGTGTTAGTAGTTGAAATGTCTTCTCAGAGGAGCGGAAGTCTGGCAAGTGTAACATAGAGTCAGCTGTCAAAACCCCTACTAAGGTTACATTTTCAAAATCTAACCCTTTGGCTATCATCTGTGTTCCGAGAAGTATACTAGCCTCTTTGTTAGCAAACTTACGTAACAAGGTTTCGTGTGAACCCTTCCTTCTCGTTGTATCCACATCCATTCGAATAATGCCTGCTTCAGGAAGTAGTTTCGTTAATGCTTCTTCCACACGCTGTGTACCTGTTCCAAAATAGCGTATTAAATCACTATTACATTCTGGACAATTTGTTGGCATTGGCTCTTCATATGAACAATAGTGGCATTTTAAATGGTTAGAATTTTTATGATAGGTTAGAGCAATGTCACAATGCGGACATTCTTTCACATGACCGCAATCCCGGCACATCACAAAAGTTGAATAACCACGTCTATTAAGTAATAATACGATTTGTTCTCCTTTTGAAAGGCAGTTTTCCATTTTGTCCATTAAGGTACGTGAAAACATGGACCTGTTCCCTGCATGCAACTCTGCTCGCATATCAACAATTTCTACAGGAGGCATTTCCTTATCATTGGTACGCTTCCTTAGTGTAGCAAGCTTATAAACGCCTTTTTGCGCCCTGGCAAAGGATTCTAATGTCGGGGTAGCACTTCCTAAAACAACCGGACATTGATGTGTCTTCCCCCGCTGTATGGCAACATCCCTCGCATGATATCTTGGCTGATCTTCTTGCTTGTACGTAGCCTCATGCTCTTCGTCAATAATAATAATGCCTAAATTCTCAAATGGAGCAAAGATAGCTGATCTCGCTCCTACAACTACTTGAACTTCTTTTTGATGAATTCTTCTCCATTCATCATATTTTTCACCTGCTGAAAGGGCACTATGCATAACCGCAACCTTTGACCCAAAGCGTCCTTTGAATCGATTTACCATTTGTGGTGTTAGTGCAATTTCTGGTACGAGGACAATGGCTTCCTGTCCTTTCATAATAACATCCTGTATCGCCTGCAAATAAAGCTCTGTCTTTCCGCTTCCCGTTACCCCGTGCACCAGGAAAACATCATGCTCATCGTTTGCGATGTTTTGTTTAATTGGTGTAATAGCCTGCTCTTGTTCCTCTGTTAAAGGCAATGCAGTTGTTTTATGAAACTGTTGTTGGTGTGGGTCTCTATAAACCTCCACCTGGGTAGTTTCAATTAACGATTTATCTATTAACGTTCTTATCGTACTAGAGGTCGTTTGGAACTTTTTTAATAGAAGTTTCTTTTCAATTGGTTGGGGGTTTTCTATGAAATATCCTAGCAGTTCACGTTGTTTCATCGCATTCTTTGATAAATCCTGTAAAGCTTCTTCCAATAGATAGCCTTCTCTTGCTGGCTGTACCATCGTCACATATTTTTTTGTTATTTTAGAATGTACTAAATACTTTACAACAAGATCTCCGTCTTGCACTGCTTTTTGCAATTGATAATAACTAACTGAAGCTCCCTCAAACTCTTCATAAGCAATTACATCCCTCCCCGCGAAGAGATGTTCCAATTCCTGAGACAGTGATGCATCTGTATTCCTCAAAAGCTCTTTCTTATATTGTGCTTTTAACACTTGCGGGAGCATTGCTTGCAATGCAGTAATGTAAAGACTGACAGTGTCCTTCGCTACCCATTCTCCTAAATGAAGTAACTCTTCGGTTAGTACCGGGGTTACATCTAGAACCTGTTCAATTTCACGGAGGCTCTTAAATGTTGACTCTTCAGCTTTTCCCACAACAAACCCCATTATTTTACGAGGACCGAATGGAACTGTAACCCGCATACCAACTTTTAGTATATCTAAAAACTTTTCCGGTATAAGATAATCAAATGTTTGGTTGATCGAATTGGCAGGAACATCTACGATTACTTTAGCTATTCTCACAAAACTTCATCCTTCATATCTCTTACTATACAGTTTATAAGCTGCTCAGCAATCTCTGATTTAGCAGCTAATGCCATCTCGTCCTGTGCTTCTTCTTTGTTTACATAGGTCACGATATTGGTGTCACCTTCAAACCCAGCACCTTCTGTGGCAACGTTATTAATAACAATTGCATCCAAATTTTTGGCCCGCAGTTTTTGAAGTCCGTATCTAAGTGGCTCGGTCGTTTCTGCTGCAAAGCCTACTAAAAATTGCTTGTCCTTCTTTTCTCCCAGCGATTTTAAAATATCCTTCGTCCGTTCCATTTCTAGCTGCATGGGTCCCATTTGTTTTTTCATCTTCTCTGAAAACACATTCTTTGGTCTATAATCTGCGACAGCTGCTGCCTTAATCACAATATCGCTAGCAGCAAAATAACGATGCATCTCTTCATACATTTCTTCTGCTGTTACAACATTAACTCGGTGAATGTTATTCATTTCTAGCTGTTCGTCAGTTGGCCCTGCAACCAAGGTAACTTCTGCTCCTTGGGCTGCTGCAGCTTCTGCTAAGGCAAACCCCATTTTTCCAGATGATCGATTGGTGAAATACCGAACAGGATCTATTTTTTCTCGTGTAGGTCCGGCAGAAATAAGTACTTTTTTGCCTGTTAATTTACCAGCAGAATTTTTCCCCTGTTGGTGATTAATTAATGTTTCAATAATGGTTTCCGGCTCCTCTAGGCGTCCTTTTCCCACATATCCGCAAGCAAGATAGCCAGCCCCTGGTTCTATAAAATGGTACCCCCACGTCTCTAGTTGTTTCATATTTTCCATTACGGCCGGATGAGCATACATATGCACATTCATCGCAGGAGCAATATATACAGGAGCTTCGCTTGCTAGTAAGGTTGTGGAAAGCATATCATCAGCAATACCGTTTGCGAGTTTGCCAATAACATTAGCAGTCGCAGGTGCTAATAAGATAAAATCTGCCCAATCTGCTAAGTCAATATGAGCAATCTTGCTCGAATCCTTCTCATCAAACGTATCTATATAAACAGGGTTTCGAGAAAGTGCCTGAAACGTAAGTGGCGAGACAAATTTCACCGCGCTATCTGTCATGATCACTTTTACGATAGCGCCCTGTTGTGTAAGCTTACTTGTCAGAGCACAGGCCTTATATGCAGCAATCCCCCCACTAACTCCCAGTAAGATCTTTTTATCTTTTAACATTCCAACCTCCCCTTCCCGACTTTTATCGTCATTCGCTACATTAGTTATAACATAAGCGAAACCCATTACGCTTAAATTCGAATTGCTATATAAAGTAAAACTTCATTTTGGTGGGGTTTTTCCTTCCTCCCACGCTAAATGTTAGTTGAACGAATCGCACCTATACTGGCAGTTGATCTACACTTAGCATGCTTGATTGCTTCCCGTATTTTTGGAGTAAGGACTTACTGCCAGTTACGGCGGGATAAAGAATAAAGCCCCCTCAATCTAACATGAGGAGACTTATCATTAATATTATTCTTCGGTAATATAAAGCTTATCGGCCTGAACTTCTTCCAGTGCCATCCCAACATATTTATGGGACTTCGGATTATCCACTAAAATCTTTTTTGTTTCACTAATTTGCCTTGCACGTCTTGCTGAAAGTGTGACAAGGGTATATTTTGAATTTATTTTTTCTTGTAGTGCATCAATTGATGGTTCTAACATTACAATTCATCCTCCAGTAATTTTTTGTATTGCTTTGCAACACGCTCACGTTTTAAATGCTCACTTTGAATAATGGACTGAACTTTGCTAACAGCATGCTCTACTTGGTCATTTACCACAACATAATCATAAGCATCCATCATTTCGATCTCTTTTCGCGCTTCCTTTAGACGGTTTAATACTAAATCAGATGACTCGGTCCCGCGACTAACAATCCGATTTTTCAACTCCTCTAGACTTGGGGGGAAGAGAAAGATAAATACACCTTCCGGGAAGTTCTGCTTTACTTGCAAGGCACCCTGAACCTCAATTTCTAAAAATACATCATAACCAGCTGCTAAAGTTTCCTCAACATATGTTCTTGGTGTACCGTAATAATTATTAACATATTTAGCATATTCTAACAGCTCGTTTTGACTAATGAGGTTTTCAAATTCTTCTTTTGTCTTAAAAAAGTAATCAACGCCATCTGTTTCACCAGGTCGGATATTTCTTGTAGTCATTGAAATTGAATACTTAAGCTCTGTTGCCTGCTCAAATAATTCCTTTCTTACCGTTCCCTTTCCAACCCCAGATGGCCCGGAAAGTATAAATAAAATTCCCTTCTCTTCTATCAAAATTGTTCCTCCTATACAAATCCTTTAATTCTCGTCTGACATTTCTTCATGGCTTAGCACGCGTTGCCCTACTGTTTCTGGCTGTACAGCTGATAGTACAACATGGTCACTATCTGTAATAATAACAGCTCTAGTCCTTCTGCCATACGTGGCATCAACCAATTTATTATTCTCTCTGGCAACCGTGATAATACGTTTGATCGGTGCTGATTCCGGTGAAACAATCGATATAACACGATTTGCAGAAACAACATTCCCAAACCCTATATTTATCAATCGTAGACTCAACTTGCTTCCCCCTTCATACTGCATGAACTTCTCTTATGATAATAGGCTATAAGTTCGAGTTTCTTTTCATACTATAGTCATTATATGAAAAAAGATAGGATAAACTCAAGCTTTATTCAATATTCTGCACTTGTTCCTTCATTTTTTCGAGTTCACTTTTTAAATTTACAACAAGTTCACTGATCGTTGGGTCATTTGATTTAGAACCAATTGTATTCCCTTCTCGTTGCATTTCCTGAATAATAAAATCGAGTTTTCGGCCAATTGTCCCTTCCTGCTTTAATGTTTCCTGAAAATGTGTGATATGACTATACAGCCTGGTGAGCTCTTCTGTTACATCACCTTTCTCGGCAAGCAACACCACTTCCTGATGAATTCTATCATAATCTAGTTCATCTAGCTCAGATAAATGCTGATTTAACCTTTTCCAAATTCTTTCCTTATAAGCACCTATGACGGCAGGCCTTTGGAATTCAATTTTCTTTGCCATATCTTTAATACAATCCAGCCTTTTCTTAAGATCATTACCCAGGAATTGGCCTTCTGTTAAACGCATATCCTTCATTTGTATTGCAGCAGTTTGGATTGCCTCCATAATAGGAGCGTGCAGATCTATTGCCGAAGCTTCTTCTCTCACACTAAAAATTTCTGGAAACAGGGTAAGTGAATCTACAGATACTTCTCCAGATAACCCATACCGTTCTTGAGCCATTCTCAACTGGGAAACATACTGATCCAACACTGCCCAATCTGTATGTACATTTCTAGCATTTACATTCTCTCCGACTATTTGAAGCGCCACCTCTACCTTCCCTCTATGAAACGTCGACTGAATAATCTTTTTTATTTCATCTTCCAACGATCCAAAAGGGCTTGGTAATTTAGCCGTAAAATCAAGAAAGCGATGATTTACACTGCGAATCTCGATATTTATCATATGGCCCCTATGTTCCGAAACATGAGTACCATAACCTGTCATACTCATCACCATACTATCACATCCAATAACGTCATTATACCTTGATTCCATAAAAATGAAAACTTATATAAAATAAGCTTAACGGTTTTGTGTAAACTAAATCGATGGCAAAAATTGCTTAAAACTAAAACCACGCACTTTAAACGATTAGAGTGCGGTACCGACCCCCGAAAGTTAGAGTTTCAACTCTAACTTTCGGGGGTGTTTTTATGGCTAAATATAGTGAAGAATTTAAAATTAAGCTCGTCACAGAGTATTTATATGGCAACCTAGGATATAGATCGTTGGCAAAAAAATATAATATGGCTAGTGAAACATCAATTATTGAATGGGTAAAAGTATATAAGTCTCAAGGAATGGATGG
This sequence comes from Oceanobacillus kapialis, assembly GCF_044790185.1. Lineage (GTDB taxonomy): Bacteria > Bacillota > Bacilli > Bacillales > Amphibacillaceae > Oceanobacillus_B > Oceanobacillus_B kapialis. The sequence continues at coordinate 1,643,200 of NZ_CP085256.1, read as the reverse complement.
GTTAAAAAGAAGGCAGACGAAGGAGATGTATCCTGTTCAATTTAAATTGGATACGGTACAATTTGTGTTAGAGACAGGTGCTTCTTTTTTAGAAACTGCTGTTCAATTTAATTTGAACAACCCATCCTTAATAAGGCGTTGGATGAAGGATTTTAAGAAACAAGGGATAGAAGGCCTGGAACCAAAACCAAAGGGGAGACCTTCTATGTCTAAAAAACCTAATAAATCAAAGAAAAAAGTTGAGGCAAATTTAACACGTGAAGAAGAATTAGAACGTGAAAATGAACTACTTAAGCTAGAAAATGCGTATCTAAAAAAGTTGAGAGCTTTTCGGGAAAATCCGAATGCGTTCCACGAAAAGCACAGGCAAAAGTGGCATTCGCACTCAAAGAGGAAGGATACCGATTAAAGGATATATTTGTTGTAGTAGGTATTCCTGAAGCAACCTATCACTATCATGTCAAGAACTTCGGGAAAGAAGAAGTGGATACAGAACTAAAGGATCTCATTACACGGCTATTTAAGAAGTTTCATGAGCGATATGGTTATAAACGTATTACAAAAGAATTAAAGAAATTAGGACATTCTATCAATCATAAAAAAGTGTATCGTATTATGCGAGAACTAGGATTAAAATGCGTGAAATTTATGCGGAAGTCTCGTAAATATAATTCCTTTAAGGGGAAAGTAGGAAAAGTAGCGAAAAATCGATTGTCTCGTCGCTTTAGCACGCCTATCCCTCTTCAGAAATTAGTAACCGACATTACAGAATTTAAATGTCTAGGTGAAGACAAGTTATACTTAAATCCAATTCTTGATCTTTATAACGGAGAGATTATTGCGTTTGAAATCAGGAAACGTCCAACGTTAGATCTTGTCATGGAACCTTTGAAAGAAACGATTGAGATAATAAAGAATCATGCGACCTATCGCACCACTATCCATTCTGATCAAGGATGGCATTATCAGCACAACCAATGGATAAGTACATTAAAACAAAATAAAGTATTCCAAAGCATGTCACGTAAAGCTACTTGTGCAGACAATGCTTCAATAGAGAATTTCTTTGGTCTATTGAAACAAGAAATGTATTATGGAGAAGAACTAGTAAGCTATGAGGAATTAAAAAGACGAATTGAAGAATACATCTACTGGTATAACCATGAACGATCAAAAGAAAAATTGGCTGGATTGAGTCCAGTAGAATACCGAACTCAATCTAGCCAATCAGCTGCATAACAAGACTCTAACTTTTGGGGGTAACCACCTGCGTGGTAATAAGTTTTATTTTTTTGTAAAGCCAAAAAGTACGGTTGGTAAAGCGCTCAATCCTACAATTAACAACCAATCTCTTAACCCTAAAGCTGTTGTATGAAAAATTGGCTGCAGAGGTTCCCAATAAATAACGACCAATAATAAGAGTATTGAAGAAAGCACTGCAACTACTAGATACATATTTTCAAAAGGATTTCTCGCAAAAACGGACTTTTCACTTCGACAGTCAAACACATGGATTAATTGTGCCATTACAAGGGTCGTAAAAGCGATCGTTTGTCCATAAATCAGGTTATCAGGGTTGTTTTGGTACGTTACCATAAAGCCAATTAAAGTTACGATACCAATAAGTATTCCTCTGGTTATAATCTTATAGCCGAGTCCTCTGGCAAATACACCCTCACGTGGGTTACGAGGTGATTGCTTCATGACATCTCCTTCTGACTTGTCTAAACCTAAGGCCATAGCTGGTAACCCATCGGTAACCAAATTAACCCATAGGATCTGTACCGGAATTAAGGGGAGTGGCATCGCTAGTAGCATTGCAAACAGCATTACTAATATTTCTCCAACATTTGATGCAAGTAAGTAACGGATAAATTTCCGTATATTTTCGTAAATATTTCTTCCTTCGTGAATAGCTGATTTAATAGTAGCAAAGTTGTCATCCATTAAGATAAGCGAGGATGCCTCTTTAGTTACATCTGTTCCACTAATCCCCATGCTGATGCCAATGTCACTTGCTTTAATTGCAGGAGCATCATTCACCCCATCACCTGTCATGGCTACGATGTGTCCTTTACGCTGGAAAGCTTGTACAATTTTAAGTTTATGTTCAGGGGTAACCCTTGCAAATACATACGTATCGTCAATTACTTCTTCTAAATCTTCCACCGACATTTCTGATAACTGGTGACCTTCGAGGACCAAACCGTTCTCAGGTAAAAGATTTAAATTTTGTGCAATGGCTCGTGCCGTTTTCACATGATCCCCTGTAATCATAACCGTTTTGATTCCTGCCTGGTTGCATTCTTCTATGGCTGCTTTAACTTCTTTGCGAGGAGGGTCAATCATGCCATACAGACCAATAAAGGTTAAATCCTTTTCTAAAAAAGCATCGTCCATATTTTCATTTCTGTTTAGGGCTTTTATCGCAACAGCCAATGTTCGAAGCGCTTTTGCAGCCATATCATTTACTGCACGATCAATACGTTGTCTATCAGCTTGCCTTAATACGGTTCGACCATTAGCATTCCCTTGATAAGAGGATCTTGGTAATAAAACATCTGGTGCTCCCTTTGTAATTAGATAACGCATGCCGTTTTCGTCTTCTATAATGACGCTCATACGCTTACGATCTGAGTCAAAAGGAATTTCTTTTACTATTTGATATTTCTCTTTCGCTGCTGCCGTCAAACCTATTTTTCTCGCTGCAATGAGCAAGGCACCATCTGTCGGGTCTCCATCAATGTAGTGCTTCCCTTTTTTAATATGAAGAGAGGCATTATTACAAAGACTTCCGTATAAAAGCATTGCTTTTAAATTGGGATAGTCTGCCTCCACTTTTTCTTTGTGCAGGAAAAAGTCTCCTTGAAGGTTATAGCCGTCCCCTGTGACATAAAGATGATTCCCTCCTAAATAGAGCTCTTTTACCGTCATTTTGTTTTCTGTCATGGTCCCTGTCTTATCACTACAAATAACCGAAGCACATCCGAGCGTTTCCACAGCGGATAGCTTGCGCACAATTGCTTTTTTGCGAATCATTCTTTGTACACCAAGGGAAAGGGCAACTGTAACGATTGCTGGCAGTCCTTCTGGTATGGCGGCAACAGCAAGCGACACACCTGCTAGAAACATATTATAAATAGGATGACCTTGCATAACACCGAGCGTTACAACAAGTGCTGTAAGTAATAAAGCAACCACAATCAAAATTTTTCCGAGCTCAGCCAGTTTTCGTTCTAATGGGGTCATCACTTTTTTAGTATTTGCCATTAAAGAGGCGATCTGTCCCATTACGGTGTTCATACCTGTACCAACGACAATTCCAATACCGGATCCCCTTGTTACCAAGGTTCCCATAAATCCCATGTTTACTTGGTCCTGTGCCTCTAGCTGGTCACGTGTAATAGCTGTGGCATGTTTCATAACCGGCAGAGATTCACCAGTAAGGGCGGACTCTTCTGTCTCCATGCTATTCGATTTAATAATTCGAATGTCGGCTGGTATACGATCACCACTTGAAACTTTTACAATATCCCCTACGACGACTTCTCGCGAATAGACCTTGTCCCACTTTTCATTTCGCAGCACTGTAGCTAAAGGCGCTGATAGTTCTTTTAGCTTTTCAAGCGATTTCTCAGCCTTTTGCTCCTGAAAATAACCAAAGCACCCATTCACAAGCACAATAACCATGATGGCAATTGCATCAATATATTCTCCTAGTAGCCCTGCAATCAACGTAGCAGCTAACAGTACAAGTACCATAAAATCTTGAAACTGCTTTAGAAAGATTAACCATTTGGATGTTTGTTTCTGTGTTTCTAATACGTTATATCCATACTGCTTTCGTCTTTTTTCCACCTGTTTCGTCGTTAATCCTTTTCTAGATGTTACATGAAGCTTTTGTTCCACCCGTTCCACATCTAACTGATACCATTTCATCGGCATTCCTCCAAATAAGCCTGTAATTAATTACTGTATGCCACCTTTTAAAGAGCAGATGGCTCCCCTGTCTAACTAATATCTATGCAGACTTGTCCTTAAAAATGCTATAATTACACAGGAGGTGATCTTATGCCGTTCGATGGTATTGTTACAAGAGCAGTAACGGAAGAATTAAAACATAGCATATTGCCAGGAAAAATAACCAAAATATATCAACCTACACTGACAGAGGTCGTCTTTACAATAAGAAGTCAGGGAACTAATCATACCTTACTTTTTTCTATACATCCGACATATGCAAGATTTCACTTAACGGATGACAGTTATCAAAATCCTGCTGAGCCACCCATGTTTTGTATGGTACTTCGCAAGCATCTTTCTGGAGCAATTATTGAAGAAATCACACAACATGGCATGGAGCGGATCGTGGAGTTTTCTATAAAGACACGCAATGAAATTGGAGATATAACATATAAAACGCTTGTCATAGAGTTAATGGGAAAACATAGTAATGTAATGCTTGTTGATAAGAACAAAGGTCATATTATTGATAGCTTGAAGCATGTCTCTATGGCCCAAAACCGTCATCGAACTATTTTGCCAGGCAGTGAATACCAACTACCTCCACTGCAAAATAAATGGGATCCATTGGAAATGGATGAAGAGCTGTTTATTAAGAAAATGGACTTTAATGCAGGGAAGATGGATCAACAAATCGTGAACACCCTGACAGGCTTCTCTCCTTTTATCGCAAAAGAGCTTGTTAAAAGAGTTAACCTTGGCTCAGCTAAAACCTATGCCGAGAAGTTCACCGAGCTACAAAAACAAATTAGGGGAAATAGCTATAATCCGGTAATCTACCGAGATAAAAAAGAAGACTTTCATGTTATTCTTCAATCACATTTTTCGGGGGAGACGGAGCAATTTTCTACAACCAACACGATGCTAGATACCTTCTATTCAGGAAAAGCTGAAAGGGATAGGGTTAAACAACAGGCGAAAGACCTTTATCGCTTTATTAAAAATGAAAAGGATAAAAATATCCGTAAATTAAAGAAGCATAACCAAACAATTAAGAAGGCAGAAGGCGCTGAGAAATATCAAAAGTTGGGTGAATTGCTAACAGCACATATTCATATCGTCAAACCAGGGGCAAAAACGGTGGATGTTACAGATTACTATGATCCAGAAGGTTCTACGTTAACGATTGACTTGAATCCTAATAAAACAGCTAGTGAAAATGCCCAAGGGTATTACAAGTCCTATCAAAAACTAAAGAAATCAAAAGAAGTCGTTGAGCAAGAAATCTTGAAGACAGACGAGGAAATTGCTTATCTTGATCAGCTTCTACAACAGCTAGATGTTGCATCTACTGAAGACATTGAAGAGATTCGAGAGGAACTTCGGGAAGAAGGCTATCTGAAGAAACAGCAGACCAAAAAGAAACAGAAATCCAAACCATCCAAGCCACAACCAGAGGGTTATACATCAAGTGACGGAACTGCTATATTAGTTGGGAAAAACAACAAACAAAATGAATTTCTAACCATGAAATTAGCCCGTCGTGATGACGTTTGGCTCCATACCAAAGATATTCCAGGCTCCCATGTAATTATTCGAGATAATGATCCTAGCGACGAGACACTAACAGAAGCTGCTCAAATTGCGGCTTACTTTAGTAAATCACAGCAATCTTCTTCCGTTCCTGTAGACTATACACGTATACGGCATGTGAAGAAACCTAATGGCGCAAAGCCTGGTTATGTGACATACGATAACCAGAAGACACTCTATGTTACACCAGATGCTAAATTAGTGGGAAAGCTAAAGGATTCGAAAGCCAGTCGATAAGACGAGAGTGTTCTTGTTAGATATCTTTGTGTGACATATGTATGTGAAAAAGGCTGTCGAACGACAGCCTTTTTGCTATTTAAAATTATTTTACTGTTGGGTTTAATTCTACATCAATATTACCTCTAGTTGCTTTGGAGTATGGACAGAATTGATGGGCAGCTTCTGCTAACTCATCCGCTTCTTCTGGACTTACTCCCTCCATGGTAATATTTAATTTAACTGCAATCTTGAAACCACCGTCAGCAGAATCTTTTAAAAAACTAACTTCCGCTGTTGTTTCGGAATCTACAGTTTTGTTTTGTTCTCTTGCTACGTGATTTAGAGCCCCGTCATAGCAAGCTGCGTAACCAGCGGCGAAAAGCTGCTCTGGATTTGAACCTTTATCTGATTTATTCTTTGCTGGATTGACCAGGTTAAGATCAATTAAACCATCGTCTGATTTCACATGCCCATCGCGGCCATTTTTAGCTGTTGCAGTTGAGGTAAATAGTACTTCGCTCATTCATTATCCACTCCTTATATCATGTTCTACCGTTACTATTCCTCGCCTTGTCTACTCTTAAACATTTAAAAAGGATTGATTTGACATTGCCTTTATAAAATGATCAACTTGGGGCAGCTTGCGTACTCCTTCTTGGTAGCAGATCCAGGTATCCCGCGTTACCGGCTCGCCATTGGAAGATAATGGGAGGTGTGGGTATTGTTCTTTCATGGAATCGGATACACTTTCTGGTAAAACCGCCATCCCTAACCCTTGCTTCATTAGTTGTTTGCATGTTTCAATCTGGTCAACAGTTATAGTCTTCCTTGCTTTTATGTAATTTTGCTGGTAAAGCCAATTATCTACTAATTCATGCATACTATCATCACTTTTAAAAGAGATTAGAGTTCTCTCCTTGGTTACTTCAGAAGGGAATGGCTTTGTATCAAACAGGTATAGCGGATCGCGAAAAAGCCTTTCACAGTTGCTCTCCTTTAATTTTTCTCCTCGTATGATACAAACATGATACTGCTTATGGTGACTTTTTATATCCTCACTTATTCCTGTTACAAGATCGATGGCAACTTTAGGAAATTTTGCAGTAAATTCACCTAAAATAGAAGGTAAAAAGCGTTGACTGATGAGAGACGAACAAGCAATCGATAAGGTTCCTTGTACTTCTTTACTAGAACTGGCAAGCTTATTCTTCATTTCTTGCTCACGCCGTACAACTTGAAGTGCATGCTGCAAAATCATTTCTCCACTAGGAGTTAACAGCAAGCGCTTTGGTGTACGAATAAAAATTGCTTCCCCAAAATATTCCTCAATATATTTTAACCGCTGCGTTACTGCAGGCTGTGAAATTAATACTGCCTTTGCCGTTCCACGAATGGTACCAATTTCATTTAATTTCAGTAAAAGGGTATAATCATCAATTTTCAATTTATCATCCCTCCTCTAATAAGTTATTGTTATTACTTTTGATTATAAATCAATATTTTATTTATTGCACATAGAAAAGTATAGTAGAAATAAGAAAGGTGTGAGTTAGATGGAAAAAAGCGGAAAGGAACTTGTTCAGAAAGTTTTCTCTGAAAACAAAAAAGCGTATGTGAAAAGTAAAACACATGCAAAGGGTGTTGATCTTATGGCAATACCACATTGGCTCAACTTAAATGTTGAGGACAAATTGTTGGATGTTGCCACTGGTGGTGGACATGTCGCTAAAATAGTGTCCCCATACGTTAAACAGGTTTTTGCGGTCGATTTGACAAAGGATATGCTTGAAGAAGCTGCGAAACATCTTAAATCCCTCTCAAACATCCACTATATCGTTGCAGATGCGGAAAGCTTGCCATTTTTAAATAATACGTTTGATCATGTCGTTTGCCGAATAGCAGCGCACCATTTCACTTCCCCTTATCAATTTCTGAAAGAAGTAAGCAGGGTTCTAAAGCCAGGAGGTTCTTTTTTATTGATTGATAATATCGCTCCAGAGAACGCATCCCTTGATAGCTTTATTAACTCACTAGAAAAATTGCGGGACAGTAGTCACAATCGCTCCTTAAAAAAGTCCGAATGGGCTCACTTCTTACAAGAAGTTCAATTTACCATCATGAAAGAAAAAGAACGTAAGAAAACACTGCCCTTTCAAGATTGGTTGTCACGTACCTTATCTGATAAAACCATGCAGGAACAAGTATATAATTTTGTATTAGGGGCAGATAAGGCTATTTTAAAGCACTATCAAGTAGATCATACTAGAGGTAAAATTGACAGTATTGGCCTAGACGAGTGGATGGTATTGTGTGAGAAACTCTAAACACTTAACGAAGGGTTTTATACCGCTTTAACCGCCAGGAAAGGTTCAATTTGTTCAACTAACAATTGGTGGAGGAGGGAAACATCCTCCCTATGACGTTTCCCTTTATATATAGGAACAGCCGGACAATCAAACGAATATAGTTAATTTTCGCTTGTCGTCCGGCAAGATTTTATTCCGTCAGTTGCTTTATGTTCAAACTTATGACGCACCAATGTAATGATCATAACTAAGTCTTAGAGGTTATCTCTCCATTCAATTAGTTGTTCATGCTCCGACTTTGATAGTAAATTGTCGTGTTCCATTACATTTAAAAGCTCGTCATAGCCTGTAATCGTTGCTAGATTGATATTTTCTTTTTTAAATAACTGCCTAGCTTTATCCAACCCATAAGAGAAGATCGCATGGACCGCAAGAATCTCTGCACCTTGGGCTTTTAATACACTGGCAGTTTCTAAGGAGGAACCACCCGTGGAAATGAGATCTTCAATCACAAGAACCTTTAGTCCCTTGGTACACGCTCCTTCAATTTGATTGCCCTTTCCGTGGCCCTTCGGCTTGGAGCGAACATATACCATCGGAAGGTCCAACTTATCCGCAAGCCATGCAGCATGAGGAATACCTGCAGTGGCACAACCAGCGATAACGTCTGGTTTTTCAGGCATGTTGTCAATCATGTCGATAAATGCCTTGGTGATTTTCTTCCTAATCGTTGGGTGTGACATCGTCAGACGGTTATCACAATAGATGGGCGACTTTATGCCTGAAGTCCAAGTGAAATAATTAGTAGGGTTAACTTGTACTGCTTTAATGTCTAGTAAATTTCTTGCCAGTTCATTTGATAAGGCCATTGTTCCACTCCTTTACTAAACGCTCATAGGCTAGCTTTGGTTCTTGCGCCTTTGTGACACTTCTTCCGATTACAATATAATCTGTTCCTTGATTTCTAGCATAACCAGGAGTTGCAATTCGTTTTTGGTCATGATCTTCCGTCCCTGCTAATCGGATACCTGGTGTTACTGTTAAGAAAGCATTTGTACATGCTTCTTTTATCTTCTTTGTCTCATGTACAGAGCAAACGACACCATCAGCTCCACTGCTTTGGGCAAATTCAGCAAGATGTGTTACATTGTCCTCTACTTCCCCAGGAATGCATAATTCCTTGTTCATCACCTGTTTGTTCATGGAGGTTAACATCGTGACTGCAATTAATTTCGTTGTTCCCGCATTTCCAACAATCAGGCCTTCCTTTGCACGCTTAATCATCTCTGCGCCCCCCAAGGCATGGACATTTATCATTTCCACATCAAGACGTGCTATGTTTTGCATAGCCTTCATCACAGTTGTCGGAATATCGTGAAGCTTTAGATCCAGGAAAACCGGATGGTTGTTCTGTCGTAGCTTTTCAATTACAGCTGGTCCTTCCCTGTAAAATAATTCCATACCTACTTTTACTGGTATACCAGTTAATTCGTTGGTATTAAGAAAATGCTTTGTTTCTTCCCAACTTGGAAAATCTAGTGCTAAATAGATAGAATGACTCATGCCAAAACCCCCTTACCAACTACTTCATCGATAGATGCAAAGCCATAGCGTTTTAAGACGGCCGGAAGATCCTCAATAATCTCTGGACAGACAAATGGATTTTGAAAGTTCGCTGTTCCAATCGCAACAGCGTTGGCTCCAGCTAGTAAGAATTCCAGGACATCTTCAGCAGTTGTAATGCCTCCCATTCCGATAATCGGAAGAGAGACTTGCTGGCGTACTTCATATATCATTCGTATCGCTACAGGCTTAATTGCAGGACCAGATAACCCACCTGTTTTATTGGCAAGCAATGGTCTTTTTGAAGGAAGATGAATTTGCATGCCAGTAAGTGTGTTGATCATGGATAAACCATCAGCACCTGCTGCTTCAACCGCTTTTGCCATTGCCATAATATCTGTCACGTTTGGTGAAAGCTTAACGTATACAGGCAGGTTACTTGCCTTTTTAACTCGTTCCGTAACGCGTGCAGCCATTGCGGGGTCTGTACCAAATTGAATCCCACCTTCTTTCACATTTGGACAGGAAATATTTAATTCAAGAGCTGACACCTGATCGGTCTGGTTAAAAGTCTCTGCTACATATTCATATTCCTCTAAGGTGCTTCCGGCAATATTGGCAATGATTGGGGTGTTGTAAGTTGCCAAAAAAGGTACCTCACGCTCCATTATTTTTTCTACCCCTGGATTTTGCAGGCCAATTGCGTTCAGCATACCAGAAGCCGTTTCTGCTACTCTTGGTGTCTGGTTACCAAACCTTGCTTCACCTGTTGCTGCCTTCATCATAATGGCTCCGAGTTTATTTAGATCATAAAATTCACTGTATTCACGTCCAAACCCAAAACAACCAGATGCTGGCATGATCGGGTTTTTCAATTTCAGACCAGGTAGTTCAACCTGTAACGGATTCATAGACTAACCTCCTGATGATGAAAGACAGGCCCGTCTTTACATATTTTTCTGTAGCCAGCTTCCGTGTCAGATGGGATCACACACGCAAAGCAAGCACCAATACCACAGCCCATTCTTTCTTCAAGTGAAATAAAGCCATTTTTATGAACGAGCTTTTGGGAAACTGCCTGTAACATAGGAATAGGGCCACAGGAATAGTAACTATCAAAATCTTCTACCTCACCCAGCATGTCTGTAACAAACCCTGGTTCACCGTACGAACCATCATTAGTAACGATATATGTCTTACCGAGCTGCTGGAATTCCTTTTCATAAAACACATAGTCCATTGACTGAAAACCGAGGACGGATATAATATTTTTCTCTTTTTCTATTAATTTTTTTCCAAGATGATAAAGCGGTGGTACACCGATTCCTCCCCCAATTAATAGAACCGTTTTATCATCTATTTCTAGGTTAAATCCATTTCCTGCGGGCCCCAGGGCATTTAAAGTAGAATTAGGTTGGTAGCCCGCTAAGTGTTTCGTTCCTGGTCCATTCACTTTAAATATAATCGTAACCGTTTGACTTTTCGGATCGACACTGGCAATCGAGATCGGCCGTCTTAGCATATGCCCCTCTATTTGCAAGTGGAGAAATTGGCCCGCTATTGCTGTCATGCTAACAAAACTGTTTTCTAACACCATTTCATATGTTTCTTTAGCTATCTCTGTTAGTTGCTTTACGACCAATTCTACTTTTCTCATGTTAGTACGACCTCTTTTTGTATCATTTCCTTGGCACTAAATGTCGTAGAATCAATGACATTCAAAATAGCGTTTGCTGTATCCATGTTTGTTAGACAAGCTATCCCATGTTCTACTGACTCGCGACGAATAATGAATCCATCCGATCTTGGCTGTTTCCCAGAAGTCAGCGTATTTACTACAAACTGAACAGCACCACTTTCAATAATGGAAAGCACATTTGGTTCATCCGCACCAATTTTAGCTACCTCTGAAACTGGTAATCCAGCTTCTCTGACATAAGAAGCAGTACCTTGGGTTGCATACAACTGGAAACCAAGCTGGTGGAAACGGTCAGCAATTTCCAACATTTCCTCTTTGTCTTTATCCGCTACTGTGAGGAGCACTGCCCCTTCTTGTGGAATTGTTAAACCAGATGCGATTAAGCCTTTATACAATGCTTTTTCCAATGTCTTGTCATACCCAATTGCTTCCCCAGTTGATTTCATTTCCGGTCCGAGAATAGTATCAACACTTCTTAGTTTTTCAAAGGAGAAGACAGGAATTTTAACGGCTACATAGTCATTCTCCGGCAGAATTCCCGTTCTATATCCCAGCTCCTCCAAACGCGTACCGAGTATACATTTTGTAGCAATATTAGCCATTGTGACACCTGTAATTTTGCTTAAGAATGGAATGGTACGACTCGCCCGTGGATTTACCTCCAGTACATACACTTCTTCATCTCGCACAATAAACTGAATATTAATTAATCCTTTTACATGAAGGGCTTTAGAGATACGCTTTGCAGCCTCCATACATTTTTCCTTAACGTTTTCACTAATCCGCTGTGGAGGGTAAACGGCAATGGAGTCACCAGAATGCACGCCTGCGCGTTCTATATGTTCCATGATTCCCGGTACAATCGTAGTCTCACCGTCACTAATGGCGTCTACTTCCACTTCCATCCCAGTTATATATTTATCGACAAGGATTGGATGCTCGTTATTTACGCTTGTAGTCTTCGCTAAGTATGTTTCTAGCTCTTCCTCGTTATGAACAATTTCCATCCTGCTTCCACCGATCACATAGGAGGGCCTAACTAAGACCGGGTAACCAATTTCGTTCGCTACACCTAACACCTGATCCATACGCTTAACTGCTTTTCCTTTTGGTCGTAGTAAGTTAAGCTCATCTAGTAACATTTCAAATTTGTCTCTATCCTCCGCACGGTCAATTGCTTCCAAATTCGTACCTAGAATTTTCACGCCTCTTCTTTCAAGCCCTGAAGCTAAATTAATTGCTGTTTGACCGCCAAATTGTACAATTACTCCCTCTGGCTGTTCCAGGTCAATTACATGCATGACGTCTTCCAAGGTAAGTGGTTCAAAGTAAAGCTTGTCACTGATACTGAAATCTGTGGAAACAGTTTCCGGATTATTGTTCATAATAATGGCCTCATAACCCATATCTTTGATGGCCAAAACCGAGTGAACAGTAGCATAGTCAAATTCAATTCCCTGCCCAATTCGGATTGGACCTGAGCCTAATACAAGAATTTTCTTTCTTGATGAGACGATAGATTCATTTTCTTCTTCGTACGTACTATAAAAGTATGGCGTTTCTGATTCAAACTCGGCTGCACAAGTGTCTACCATTTTATAAACCGGGCGTAATCCGTAAGCAGCTCTTTTTTGGTAAACATCATCCACAGATTGTTCCCAAAGACGTGCAATATGAGCATCTGAGAATCCTAGTCTTTTCGCTTTCTCTAGTAACTCTCGAGATTCTGGGCTATGTTTTAGCTCTACTTCCAATTTCATTAATCCTGCTAGCTTCACTAAAAAGAAACGATCGATTTTCGTGTGTTCAAATACTTCGTCGATCGACATGCCCCTACGCAATACTTCCGCCAGTACAAAAATCCGTTCATCATTTGCCTTTTTTAAGCTTGCGATCAAAAATTCATTGCTCTCATTTGTTAAGCTGCTTAACCAGAGCTCCTCTGTACCAATATCTAGAGAGCGAATCCCTTTTAATAATGACTCCTCAAAGTTTCGGCCTATGGCCATCACTTCGCCTGTCGCCTTCATTTGTGTGCCAAGCTTCCGATCTCCTGTAACAAATTTATCAAAAGGGAAGCGCGGGATTTTTGTTACGACATAATCCAGTGAAGGCTCAAAGCACGCATATGTCTTTCCAGTTACCGGGTTTACAATCTCATCTAACGTTAAACCAACGGCAATTTTTGCCGCTACCTTTGCAATCGGATAACCTGTAGCTTTTGAGGCGAGTGCAGAAGATCTGCTTACCCGTGGATTCACTTCAATAATAAAGTAATCGAAACTGTTTGGATCGAGTGCCAGCTGGACATTACATCCACCTTCTATTTCAAGCGCACGAATAATTTTTAACGAAGCATTTCGCAAAAGCTGGTATTCGCGATCACTTAAGGTTTGCGAAGGTGCTACCACAATCGAATCACCTGTGTGGATACCAACAGGGTCAACGTTTTCCATGTTACAGACAACGATTGCCTGGTCATTCTTATCACGCATTACTTCATATTCGATCTCTTTGTAGCCAGCTATGTTCTTTTCAACAAGACATTGGCTTACTGGTGATAAAGCTAAGCCATTCCGGGCGATTTCTTTTAATTCCTCCATACTGTAGCACATTCCGCCCCCTGCACCACCTAACGTGTAGGCAGGTCTTACAATCAGTGGAAACCCTATTTCCACCGCAAATTCACAAGCCTGATCTACCGTGTTTACGATCATACTATCTGGCACAGGCTCTCCTAATTTTTTCATCAGAGATCGAAATTTTTCTCGATCCTCTGCTTGCTGGATTGCATTTAAAGACGTGCCCAATAAAGACACATTATGCGCTTTTAAAATACCAGTTTCCTCAAGAGCAACCGCAAGATTTAATGCAGTTTGCCCACCTAACGTAGGAAGCAGTGCATCTGGCTGTTCTTTTCGAATAATCTTTGTAAGAAATTCAACTGTTAATGGTTCCATGTATACCTTATCTGCAACGGTATGGTCTGTCATAATTGTCGCTGGATTAGAATTAGCTAAAATCACTGTATAGCCCTCTTCCTTCAATGACTGGCAAGCCTGTGTACCAGAATAATCAAATTCCGCTGCCTGCCCAATAACAATGGGGCCTGACCCGATAACAAGTATTTTTTGGATGTCTGTATTTTTAGGCATAAGCTACCTCCTTGTTTTGTTTCTGGGCTACGTCTATTACGTGAAGAAATTCATCAAATAAGTGATTCGTATCATCTGGTCCTGGTGAGCTTTCTGGATGATATTGCACCGAAAATGCAGGGTGTTTTTTATGCTTTATTCCTTCTACCGTTCCGTCATTTAAAGCCACTTGTGTGAGCTGTAACGCTGTATTAGCAAGTGATGCTTCGTTTACCGCATAGCTATGGTTTTGGGATGTAAGATAGGTTTTTCCTTTAGACAAGTCCTTTACTGGATGGTTAGAGCCACGATGGCCAAACTTCATCTTTTCCGTATCTGCTCCACAAGCAAGTGCCAATAATTGGTGGCCAAGACAGATGCCAAAAATCGGTACTTTGCCAATTAGTTCATTTATCATGGTAATCGCCTCAGGTACATCTTTTGGATCTCCTGGTCCATTTGTTAGCATAATGCCATCTGGCTTTAAGCGAAGAATATTTTCTGCACTATAATTGTATGGAACTACCGTTATGTGGCAATTTCGCTTCGTAAGCTCACGTAAAATACCATGTTTCATACCGAAGTCCACCAATACAATTCTTCTTCCCCTGCCTGGTACGACATATGGTTTAATGGTTGAAGTCTGAGAGACCTGGTTTGTTGGAAGCTGCTTGCTTGCTAGCTTTGCCAATAATGCTTCCACTGTTTCCTCCTGATCCCCGATAATGGCTTTCATGGTACCGTGTTTGCGAATAATCTTTGTCAGCTTTCGAGTATCAATACCGTGTATCCCAGGAATATCATGTACTTTCAAATAGTTGTCCAGGCTCTCTTCACTGCGAAAATTTGAGGGAACTTCACATGTTTCTTTTACTATAAATCCATGGATAAAAGGGTTTACTGTCTCAAAATCATCTCGATTTATTCCATAATTTCCTGCAAGTGGATACGTCATCGTTACAATTTGGCCGCAATAGGATGGGTCAGTAATAATCTCTTGATAACCTGTCATTCCTGTGTTAAAAACAATTTCTCCAATCATTTCACGATTACTGCCGAATCCTTCTCCTATAAATACTGTGCCATCTTCTAGAACAAGCTGCTTCTTATTCATGTTCATCCTCCTTGTATGCAATGTTGCCTTCTACAATCGTTAAGACAGGAATACCTTGGACGCTCCACTTATGGAATGGGGTGTTTTTGCCCTTTGATAAGAAGGTAGCTTTGTCAATTTCCTGCTGTTTCTCTAAGTCTACTAAGGTTAAATCTGCCGAAGCGCCTTCAGCAATATGTCCATATGGAAGGTTAAATACGGACGCTGGTTTTGCTGTCAGCCAATTTACCAATTGTGCTAGACTGCATTTTCCTGTATGAACAAGGTGGGTATAGAGCAAAGGAAAGGCGGTTTCCAGTCCTACTATTCCAAATGGAGCTCCCTGAAATCCTTTTTCTTTCTCATCTGCTGCGTGTGGTGCATGATCTGTTGCGATGAAATCTATCGTCCCATCTAATAGTCCCTCAAGCAGAGCCTCTCTATCAGCAGCTGCTCTTAATGGCGGGTTCATCTTATAATTTGCATCATCTTCAAGTACTGCTGTTTCATCGAGTAGTAAATGGTGTGGTGTTACTTCCGCTGTTACATGAATACCTGCTTTTTTGGCATCTCTGATGACACGGACAGATTCCTTTGTGCTGACATGGCAAACATGATAGTGACACCCAGCAGCTTCTGCTAATAATACATCTCTAGCAATTTGCACAGATTCACTTAAGGAAGGGATGCCCGGTAAACCTAGTTTTTCACTTACCTCCCCATCATGCATCACACCTCCATATACAATGGAATTATCTTCACAATGGGCAACGATCGGTTTTCCACAAGCAGCAGCCTGCTTCATAGCCTGTAACATATAATCAGCAGTCTGAATGCCCACTCCATCGTCTGTGAATGCAAATATACCTTCCTCTGCAAGCTTGGAAATATCCGTCAGTTCTTTTCCTTGCAACCCTTTTGTTATGGCAGCATATGGAAGAACCCTTACTTCAGCGTCGGCTTCGATTTTCTTTAAAAGAGATCGTACAGCTTCTTCGTTGTCAGGAACTGGATTCGTGTTGGGCATTGCGCACACTGTCGTAAAACCACCCCGTGCAGCCGCTTTGGTTCCTGTTTTAATTGTTTCTTTATTTTCCCCACCAGGTTCACGTAAATGGATGTGTACATCGATAAAACCAGGAAGTAAGAGGTTTTCTTCACAATCGATTGTTTGATCCGCTACTATATTTAAGGTTTCGCCAATCTCCATAATGGTGTTATTTTCTATTAGTACTTCAACTGTTTTTAATTCAGATGTTGATGATAGCTTTTTGGCGTTTTTCAGAAGTAACTTCATTTAACTTTCCCCACTCCCCTAGTATCTTTTTAATTAGTGCCATTCGGATATAAACTCCATTATTCATTTGCTTAAAAATACGCGATCTGTTGCATTCCACAAGAGAAGCATCAATTTCCACTCCTCTATTAACTGGTGCAGGGTGCATAATTATCGCGTGAGGAAGCATTTGCTGCTCCCGCTCCTTCGTTAATCCATAACGCTCCAGGTAGTTCGTAAACTTCCCTTCATCGCGATGTCTTTCATGCTGAATGCGCAGGAGCATCACAACATCACTAGTTTGAACTGCCTCATCTATACTGATATATGGGTAAGGAAGAGCGTGATCTACAAACCCTTCAGCAGCACTGAAAAATACTCTTGCTCCGAGCCTCTGTAGAGAATCTGCATTCGACTTTGCAACTCTACTATGCTTAATATCTCCTACTATCGTTACATTCAGATTTTGAAAACTACCAAACTCCTGATAGATTGTTAAAAGATCAAGCATGCACTGTGTTGGGTGTTCCGCTTTACCCGCGCCAGCGTTTAGTATAGGAATGGAGATGCCATGCTGTAATTCCTGTATCCAGTCATCAGATTCATGCCGGATCACCAGCATATCTGCGCCTATCGCTTCAAAGGTTTTCGCTGTATCATATAGTGTTTCCCCCTTTGTCACACTGGAACTGTCTTGATGGAAATCAAGAACCTCCATTCCAAGCTTTCGCTCTGCAACAGTAAAACTCATTTTAGTCCGTGTACTTGATTCAAAAAACAAATTGGCGGCAAACAACTGTGTTGAGAATGGGAGTGGGTTTTCTTTTAGCGCTTCAGCCATTTCCAATAAAGTAAAAATTTCTTGTTTAGTAAATTGACTTACTGAAGTAAAGTGTTTCATTCCTACAACTCCTTTCAAAACGCTCGTTTCACGGATTTTCAGCATAAAAAAAACCTCTTTGCAAAGATGCAAAGAGGTATACGTGTAGTGTCATACATACACGTCTCCTAAAGCAACCTTGCAGATATCTCTGTATCTGTTTAAAGGTTTTTATAATGGCAGGTAATACCTGCTATTTTTCATAAATGGTTACCAGATCTCGGTCATCGGTTTCCATAAATTCTACGGTAATGACTTCTTTTTCTGAGGTAGGGATATTCTTACCTACATAGTCAGCCCGGATTGGCAGCTCACGATGACCTCTATCAACAAGCACTGCTAGCTGAATTTGTGAAGGCCTTCCATTGTCCATGACTGCATCCATCGCTGCCCTTACTGTTCTTCCTGTATATAACACATCATCCAGAAGAATCACTCTTTTTCCAGACAGGTCAACGGAAATATCCGTTGCGTTTAGTTTAGGTTCCTGGTCCTCGGTTACTTTGTCAAGATCATCGCGATAAAGGGTAATATCCAGTTCACCGGTAGGTACTGTAATGTCTTCTATTTGGCGAATTTTCTCTTGCAGACGTTGAGAAATTGGAACACCTCGTGTCTTAATCCCAATGAGTACAAGCTCTTCTCCGCCTTTATTTTTTTCTAAAATTTCGTGGGCAATTCTGGTAATGGCCCTGTTTATTGCAGCCTGATCAAGAATCTCTGTTTTTTTCTTCACCTGTAAACACTCCAAGCATAAAAAAATCCCTCTCTCCATGAGGAAAAAGGGACACAGTTCTACTGTTATGATACCGACCGAATCCTTTTGAGCCTCTCTGGACTTTTTTAAAGGGTCAACTATTCATTTGGTTTATTATTACAAAGATCACCTTAGATGTCAATACATTTTCTCGATATAATCAATAACCTCTGTGAAATAGCTTGGTAAAGGCGCTTCAAATTTTAACCATTCCCCCGTTTTAGGGTGTGTAAAACCAAGGGATTTCGCATGCAATACTTGCCCCTCCGTATTCATGGTCTTTCTCGGTCCATACTTAGGATCGCCAACGAGTGGATAACCAATATATCTCATATGCACACGAATTTGGTGAGTTCTTCCTGTCTCCAGTTGACATTCAATTCGCGTATAATCTGGATAGCTTTTTAAAACTTGAAAATGGGTAACAGCTGCTTTTCCATTGTCCACCACTGCCATTTTTTGTCTATCCTTCGGGTCTCTTCCAATCGGAGCATCCACCATCCCGGTTTCATGCGGGATTTCCCCATGAACAATCGCTTCATATTTTCGCTCAATTGTTTTTTCAGACATTTGTTTAGATAAATGTCTGTGAGCAAGGTCATTCTTAGCCACTACGAGCAAGCCACTCGTATCCTTATCAATCCGATGAACAATTCCTGGCCTTTCTACTCCATTAATCCCTGACAGATCTTGGCAATGGTACAGGAGGGCGTTCACCAGCGTCCCTGTTTGATGTCCGGCTGAAGGGTGGACCACCATGCCCTTTTCCTTATTAACGACTAATAAGTCACTATCTTCATAGACAATATCAAGCGGGATATTCTCAGGGTTGATTTGTAAAGTTTCTGGTTCAGGTATCGACCATCCTACGTGATCTCCTTGTTGACACTTATAATTCGCTTTAGGCTCTTGGCCATTTACAATAACCAATCCTTTACTAATCCATGTTTGAACCTGTGATCTTGAACTTTCTGCATTTATTTCTGAAAGGAGCTTATCTAAACGTGTACCTGCTTCAGAAGCTGTTACTTCATGTTGGAATTGACTCATTTTTTACCTTTTCCTTTCTTTAACTCATCGATAATGGTAAGAATAATAATTAAAAATACACCAATTACAAGAGATGAATCAGCTATATTAAATATAGGGAAATCGTAGCCGAAAATTATAAAGTCAAAGAAGTCGACAACTTCTTGACGGAATAAACGGTCGATAAAATTCCCAATTGCTCCACCTAACAGAAGACTTAGCGCGATAGCCAGTCCACGACTATCTTTGGCATAACGTTGCATGTAGAAAATAATACCTGCTACCACAACCACCGTAACAATGTAAAAGAAAGCCATTTGCCCTTCCAATATCCCCCAGGCTGCACCAGTATTACGATGTGAGGTCAAGGAAAAGAATTGATTAATAATCGTAATCTCTTCTCCTAACTCCATGTTTTTTACAACCAGCCATTTTGTCAATTGATCTATGCCAATTATAATAAGCGCAAAAATGTAATATATGTACATGCTTGTTCCTCCGATTCTCCAATATGTTCCTTTATATCTTAAACGTAATGCCGTAAATTTTCAATTCACGGCAAAATATTAACAAGCAAAAGCCGTACCTAAGCCCTTGTGATCATAGAGAAAACAGGGTTTAAGTACGGCTATTTTGACTATTTACATGTCACATCCCGATTTACAAAACCTATGCCATATAATGTTCTTTTACAACATTCGCACAACGTGTACAAAGGGTCGGATGATCTTTGTCTTCGCCCACTGTTTCAGAGGCCACCCAGCAACGTTCACATTTCTCACCTGGATGTGCTTCTACAGCAACATCAACATTTTTATAGGATCTTGTATTCTCGGCACTTGCTTGCACAACTGCTTCGGAAACAATCAAATATTGATGCAAATGATCCACTGCTTCTAGTACATCCTTTGTCTCCTGATCTTTCGGTACAATCGTAATCTTCGCCTCAAGTGATTTTCCGATTACTTTTTCATTACGTGCTTCTTCTAATGCTTTTAACACGTCATCCCTTACTTTCATAAAATGATCCCATTTTTGCGAAAGGTCGGTATTTTCATTTTCTGCAACCTCTGGAATATCTGTAAGCTGCACACTTTCTTCTTTTGCACCTGGAATATACTCCCAAACCTCATCTGCTGTATGCGGAATAATTGGTGTTAGAAGCTTAACAAGTGTGGTTAAGATCTCATAGTAACCAGTCTGAATGCTTCTACGGCGATGGTTTTCTTTTGCCTCAATATATAAAACATCTTTGGCGAAATCCAAATAGAATGAACTTAAATCCACCGCACAAAAATTATGAATCTGATGGAAGATTGGTGAAAACTCGTAGTTTTCATAATTAGCTCTTACATCCTTCACTAGTCGCTGCAGGCGTTGTAGCATATATTGATCTACTTCTTCTAAATCATTATGGGAAACCCGGTCTGTTTCTGGATTAAAATCAGATAGATTAGCCAACATAAAGCGGAACGTATTACGGATCTTACGGTATGCTTCAGAGATTTGTTTTAAGATATCATTGGAAATACGAACATCTGCCTGATAATCCACAGAAGATACCCAAAGTCTTAAAATATCCGATCCAAGCTGCTTTTGAACCTTCGATGGGATCATGACATTTCCTAATGACTTACTCATTTTTCTCCCATTACCATCCAATACGAATCCATGGCTTATTACCGTTTTATAAGGTGCCTTACCAGTTACAGCTACAGCAGTTGATAGTGATGAGTTAAACCATCCGCGGTATTGGTCACTACCTTCCAAGTAAACATCAGCAGGACGCTGAAGCTCCTCTCGTTCAACTAAAACCCCTTCATGGGAGGAACCTGAGTCAAACCATACATCCATGATATCCGTCTCTTTTGTAAACTCGCCATTTGGGCTTTGCTCAGAGGTAAATCCTTCAGGCAATAAATCCTTCGCATCCCATTCGAACCAAATGTTGGAACCATGCTGTTTAAACAGGTTTGACACGTGATTAATGGTCTCATCTGTAATAATCGGCGTTCTATCTTCTGCATAAAATACAGGGATTGGTACACCCCACGTACGCTGACGGGAAATACACCAGTCTTCACGATCACGTACCATGTTATAAAGACGTGTTTCACCCCAGTTTGGATACCAGTTAACTTCTTTAATCTCATCCAAAATATTTTGGCGGAAGTCTTTAATGGATGCAAACCATTGAGAAGTAGCACGGAAAATAGTTGGTTTTTTCGTTCTCCAGTCATGTGGGTAAGAGTGTGTGATGAACGTAAGCTTTAATAACGCGCCTACTTCCTCTAATTTTTCGGTAATCGTTTTATTAGCTTCATCGTAAAACAACCCTTCGAATCCAGGTGCTTCATTTGTGAATACACCTTTCTCATCAACTGGACATAACGCATCAATTCCATAGCTGCGTGATACGTAAAAGTCATCTTCCCCGTGACCTGGTGCAGTGTGTACACAGCCTGTTCCGGCATCTGTTGTAACGTGTTCTCCTAGCATGACAAGTGAATCTCTGTCATAGAAAGGATGCTTCGCAACGACACGATCTGCTTCGTGTCCTTTAAAGGTTTTGACTACTTCGTAATTTTCCCATTCTAATGTTTCCGCTACTGTTTCAACTAAAGCTTGTGCAAGAACATATTTCTCATCATTTGCCGCAACAACAACGTACTCTAATTCTGGATGAACACTGATTCCTAAGTTTGCTGGCATTGTCCATGGGGTAGTCGTCCAAATAATAATTTTCTCGCCACCATCAAGCACGTCTTTCCCGTCCTGGACTTCAAAACCGACATAAATGGAAGGAGAACGTTTATCATGGTATTCGATCTCAGCCTCTGCGAGTGCAGATTCAGAGGATGGAGACCAATAAACAGGCTTTAGTCCTTTGTAAATATACCCTTTTTTCGCCATCTCACCGAACACTTTAATTTGGGCAGCTTCATAATCCTTCGTTAACGTAATATAAGGATTATCCCAGTCTCCACGAACGCCCAGCTGTTTAAATTGCGTACGCTGGCTATCCACCTGTCCGAGCGCATACTCTGCACAAAGCTGTCGGAATTCGGCAACACTCATTTCTTTACGCTTTACTTTCTTTTTCTTTGTTAAAGCTGTTTCAATTGGCAGTCCATGTGTGTCCCAGCCCGGTACATATGGGGCGTAATAACCTGTCATAGATTTATAACGCGTAATAAAATCCTTTAAAATCTTATTAAGTGCATGCCCAATATGGATGTCTCCATTTGCATACGGAGGCCCGTCATGCAGGACAAATAAAGGTTTACCTTTAGAACGTTCCAGACTCTTTTGGTAAATATCCTTCTCTTCCCATTCCTCCTGGCGTTTTGGTTCTTTATTCGGCAGGTTTCCACGCATCGGAAATTCTGTTTTCGGCATTAGTAATGTATCTTTGTATTCCATATTTGCTCCTCCTGTTCTAAAATTAAAAAAAGCCTTCTATCCCAAAAGGGACGAGAAGACTCGCGGTACCACCCTTATAAATTTAAAATCACAAGGATCCTAAATTCACTCGATATCCGTAACGTGGATGAATCGTTTATTGCTACTTGCTTCACAATAAAAACTCGGGAGTGATGTTCTAAAAGTCTCTGTACTGGGCTTACACCATACCCCAGCTCGCTTTACCAGATGCGCTTTTATACTGTCTCCGTCAACGCTTTTCAATATAGGTTTTTTACAATATACGATGTTTATGTCATAGAATTATATGTAAAAAAAATAAAGTCGTCAAGGTTTATGACTCATTTTCCGTTAATTCTAGCTCTTCACCAATTTCAGCATCAAACAATTGTTCCCAATCATCGGTACCAATCATATCTAATTGGGCTTCTACAAGCATTTTAAGACGCGTACGGAATACTTTTGCTTGTTTTTTCAACTCTTCTACGTCCATAGAGATGCGTCTAGATTTGCTCAACGCCTCGTTAATAATACGATCAGCGTTTTTCTCTGCTTCTTTAATAATCAGCTTCGATTCTTTTGTCGCATTACCTTTTATTTCCTCAGCAGTTTCTTGAGCAATCAAAATGGACTTATTAAGCGTTTCTTCAATATTTGTAAAATGTCCAAGTCTTTCTGTTAACTGCTCCACTTTTTCCGCAAGATCCTTTTTATCACGGATTACGATTTCGTAATCTTTAATAACCTGATCAAGAAATTCATTTACTTCGTCTTCATCATACCCTTTAAATTTTCTTGTGAATTCCTTATTATGGATATCCAGTGGCGTTAATGGCACATTGGCCACCTCCTTTTAAATAATAGCTTACGTTTAAAATTAATGGATAATAGCAATTTCAATTATACCTGTCATTGACTCAGGAGACAAAAAGCGTTGATTTTCTGCACAGGTATGTTTTTATTTTAGCACAGCAATGGTTATTTTCAACTTATCTTTTTTGGTTTGGCCGTTTACAGCAACAAGCTTACTTCTTCCCTTCCCTCTAAGAGATAATAAATCTCCTTCCTGCAGGCCATATTTTCCATCTTCAACTATTTTATAATTCACTTTCACTTGCTGCTTCGCTATGTAAGATGCCGCATCTTTTCTAGATAGGTGATAGATTTCTTTCAGAACCGTATCTAATCGTAAGGAGGAGACGGTTTTATCGGAATGATCCCATTGCTGTTCGCTTGTTAACCCCTCTTCTAAAGGTTTTTCCTCAAGCTTAATTTTTGCCTTTTTGATCATATTTAAATTCGTTGTGACAAAAGGGGCGATCTCATCGGCCATGATGATTTGCAAGGTTCCATCCTTTACGGTAATATCTCCAAGCTTTTGTCTCTTAATGCCCAGCGACAAGAACGCGCCCATCACATCACGATGCTCCAATTTTACAAATTTACTTTGATATGTTGCTTGACACAAGGTTAGCTGAAAGTCCTCTAAATTGATTTCTTCATAGAATGGAGCAATCATCGCACGCTTCCTCTCCGCATGAGCTGCTCCACCCTCAATAGAAAGCTTTATATCAGACGCATCCCCACCGACGAGCATTTGCAGTATCTGCTGCTCTCTAGGGTCAAGAAAATCAGTAAGCTTTGTCTGAAAGTTTCTCTCAACCTGCTCCTTCCATGATAAAACTTTATCAATAAAAGGTTGTTCATCTTTTCTAAAGTGCTGATATATGTCCATATGTAACACCTATACTAATATTTGGTAGAATTCCCATAAGCCCATTCTTGCCAAATAAAGGACAAAAATTGCCACGATTGGAGACAAATCAATCATTCCAAGTGGTGGGATAAACTTCCGAAACTGTTCCAAATATGGCTCACATATTTTTGTTAAAATAGAACCAAAACTGGATTCTCTCGCTCCAGGGAACCAGGACATGAAAATATAAATAACTAACGCAAAGCTGTAAAGTGTTAGTGCTGTGTTTAACAGCTGAAAAACCTGATACATCTATCTACCATCCCTTTTCAAATTCATTTTCCGAAAATGCCTCTGAAATAGAACCCGAAACATTTACATTATCTGGTGTGCAAAGAAAAGTCTCTGCACCAAGTTTTTGAATATCGCCATTTAAGGCATAAACAGTACCACTTAAGAAATCAACAATACGTTTCGCCTGTTGATGGTCAACCCGCTGTAAATTGATAACTACGGCACGCCTGTTTATAATATTGTCCGCAATTTCCTGTGCTTCGTTATAAGTTCTTGGCTCACATAGAACAACCTTAGATGAAGCCTGTTGCATACTAGTTAGACTCACCACATTTTGTTTCTTCCCTTGCGGCGAAGGTGTTTCCTTTTGCTCTGGTTCCTCATCAACAGGAACTTCTACATACTCGTACTCATACTCATCATCCATAGTAAAATAGTTTTTCAATTTGTTTTTTATACTCATCTTTTTCACCCCACTAATTTGGATCCGATTCGGATATGGGTAGCTCCCTCTTCAATTGCCACCTCATAATCATTGCTCATCCCCATTGATAAATACGTACAAGGTGCGTGCTCATAGCCCTTTTCTTGCACTTTTTCTTTTAATTCAGCCAGTCGTTTAAAAACCTGACGGACTACTGTCTCATCTTCTGTATGTGGCGCCATTGTCATCAAGCCAACCACCTGGATTTTCTGGTGATCGCCCAGCTTTTCAAGAAATGGTAAAACTTCTTCTGGACTTAATCCGTGTTTGGATTCCTCTTTACTTACATTTACTTGGATAAAACAATCTACAGTCTGTTGGGCTCGCTTATTTATCTCTTTTGCAAGCGAGAGTCTGTCCAGCGAGTGGATGACATCAACTTGATGGATAATATCCTTAACTTTTCTAGATTGTAGAGTTCCGATAAAATGCCATTTAAGGTCCATTCCTTGGAAGTGATCATACTTTTCTCTAAATCCTTCAAG
Organism: Oceanobacillus kapialis; assembly: GCF_044790185.1. GTDB lineage: Bacteria > Bacillota > Bacilli > Bacillales > Amphibacillaceae > Oceanobacillus_B > Oceanobacillus_B kapialis. The sequence goes on along the minus strand of NZ_CP085256.1, from coordinate 1,617,306 downwards.
TCGGTTTTCACCAATATGGTGGACACCTGCTTGAATCGCTTCCTCGGTTCGTTCTATTGTAACATATTTCGTCACACCAATTAGCGTAATTTCCTCTATTGATCGATTACTTTTTAAACAGGCATGTTCTATTTTACGATTTATTTCTTCAAGTTTTGCGGCAACCTGCATGCGTATTCCTTCTCCTCCTTCGTTGAGCTAATTGGAAAAACCGATAAATCCAAGCATTCTCCCCGTTTTTCCATTATCTCTCCGATGAGAGAAAAAAAGCTCCTTATCTTGATAGGTGCAGTAATTGGTTACACTTATATTATTACGTAATACCCCAGATTGTAAAAGAATATCCATGTTTAACTGTTTTAAATCAAGATTGTAGTAGCCATTCCCCTTAACATCTACACTATTCGTAAAGAATTTATCCGGTATATGGGTGATTACCTGCTCGTCCACTTCATAATGTTTTCGAGATATGCAAGGACCAATTACCACAAGTAAATCTGTCAAGTTAGTGCCCATATTTACAAACTTCCCAACCATCTCTTCCGCTATTCCATGTACAGATCCTTTCCAACCAGCATGGGCAATACCTATCTTGTGTTGTTTTGGGTCGAAGAAAAATAAGGGAACACAATCCGCGTAGAAGGCTGCACATAAAACACCCTCTTCTGTCGAAACAATCCCGTCTATACCTGTCAAAGAACTTTCAAGCTGAATCGCACCGCTTCCAGCGTCTTGCCGTGTTACTGTTTTTACTTTTGTATTGTGAACTTGCTCTCCCACTATCCAGTTACTAAGTGGAAAAGACAGTGTATTTGCTAAAATTTCTCTGTTTTTTATCACATTGTTGTGATGATCTTTAACGTGCAAACCCATGTTAAGACTTTGGTAAGGTTGGGGACTTACTCCACCTATTCTTGTGGTAAATCCAGCTGTCAAAGCAGGCGACAGCTTTTCCCATTTTCCGATTCGTAAATTGGATGCATGATCAATAATAAATGGTTCACTCATATGAATTACCCTCCTGCATGTTCTGGAACCATTTTATCATATTTTAGACGTTTCAACCGTTATGACCCGTAATAAAATTCCCCGAATACAGTGTTGGCTGCCCAACGTTTTTTACTAAAATAACATCCGACCCGATTCTAACGATTTGGTTCCATTGTATAACTAATTCATCTGACTTCCCAAAGAAACCATTTTTTTTATCCTTTACAGTTAGCACAATAGCCACGATTTTCCCACTGTTAGTATCAATTTCAAGATCTGATATATGTCCAAGTCGCTTACCGTCATCCACAATAATTACCTCTTTAACTTGTAATTCTGATAGCTTCATCATTTTCATCCCTCCAGTTACTCTAAATATATGCGATAAATTGTCATTTAAAACAATTAAAAGATAGGGGGATAAAAGACTTTTGCCAAACAAAAACCGAAAGATAACTCGAATTAATCCATATTAATCGAGTAACCTTTCGGCTAGTTATAAATATTCACTTGTTAACTCAAAACCATTATTCAAACATTTGTTTATTCATTTGCTTAATGGCTGCTTTTTCTAATCGCGAAACCTGAGCCTGTGAAATCCCGATTTCATCAGCAACCTCCATTTGTGTTTTTCCTTGAAAGAAACGTTTGTTTAGGATCATTTTTTCCCGTTCATTTAGCTGGTGCATGCCTTCCTTTAGTGAAAGTTTATCCAGCCAGGTTGAATCCTTGTCTTTATCGTCACTTATCTGATCCATTACAAATATTGGATCGCCACCATCATTATAGATTGGCTCAAAAAGTGAAACCGGATCCTGAATAGCATCCATTGCGAACACAATATCAGAATGCGGTACACCCATTTCTTCTGCTATCTCCATAGGTGTCGGTTCTTTTGATGTTTTATTAATTAACTTTTCTCTAACCTGTAATGCTTTATATGCGATATCTCGTAAAGATCTGGAAACTCTAATTGGATTATTATCCCGGAGATACCTTCTTATTTCACCGATAATCATGGGAACAGCATACGTCGAAAATCTCACGTTATGTGATAAATCAAAGTTATCAATGGATTTCATTAAGCCAATACAACCGACTTGGAATAAATCATCGACATATTCACCGCGGTTATTAAATCGTTGAATCACACTAAGCACAAGACGAAGGTTCCCATTTACCAGTTGCTCTCTGGCGGAAATGTCATCCTCTTGTTGCATTTTCACAAATAATTTTCGCATTTCTTCATTTTTGAGTACAGGTAATTTCGATGTATCAACACCACATATTTCTACTTTATGTCTAGTCACTATCGTTCAACCCTCCCAGATGGTGATGCTGTTCAAGGACAGTTTCTCCACCTGGAAAGCTTTTTATGCAGTGTGGTCAGTGACAAACATGGTAGAAAATCGGGTTAAATCTTAGAGGGATAAGGCTAGACCATTTTATTAAATTCTTTTTTTAAACGCCTAATTATTTTTTTCTCCAGTCTAGAAATATAGGACTGGGATATACCCAACATATCTGCTACATCTTTTTGTGTTTTTTCTTCTTGGCCAACTAGACCAAACCGAAGCTCCATAATTTGTTTTTCTCGATCATTAAGCTGGGAAAGTGCACTTTTTAACAAGCTTTTATCCACATTAGATTCAAGATTTTTGGTAATGATATCATCATCTGTACCTAAAACATCTGATAAGAGTAATTCGTTTCCATCCCAATCAATATTCAACGGTTCATCAAAAGAAATTTCTGATTTAAGTTTATTATTTCTTCTAAGATACATAAGAATCTCATTTTCAATACATCTGGAAGCGTAAGTGGCAAGTTTTATCTGTTTTTCCGGATTGAAGGTATTAACAGCTTTAATTAAACCAATTGTGCCGATGCTAATGAGATCTTCAATATTTATACCCGTATTTTCAAATTTGCGGGCGATATAAACAACAAGGCGGAGATTTCGCTCAATTAATACTGCTCTTGCTGCCTTATCCCCTTTCGGAAGTAGAGTTAGAAGTTCTTGCTCCTCTTGTTTGGATAGTGGGGGTGGTAAGGCTTCACTTCCACCAATATAGTAGATTTCATCAGATTTAATACCAATCTTAATAAGAACCTTATACCACCATAAACGTAGACGAAGTTTTACAGATTTCACTCTAAATCTCTCCTTTTTATGCAGTACTTATAGCTGCTAGTTTTATAATTTGTGGCTGCAACAGACAATGATAGCTCCCATCCCTTACCAACTCTGCAAATTGAATACCTATTAACACATTTGTAGCGACCAATTTCTGTTCTCCATGATAGACCATTAATCTCTCAGGTCTTAGCGTAAAAAGGAACTCACTCTTTCCCTTCACACCTTGGTACGGCACAATTTGGATAAACCTTTCCCACTTTTTAGGAAGTTGCTCAAAATCTAAACTTTCATAAGAGGATTTTAATAATATCCATTCGGTTTCTGAAAACCAGTTTCTTAAAAAGCTTTCATCACAGATAACTACAGGTTTCTTGGTAATGGGATCTGTCAGTTGATTACCACTATCAATGTATCCCTTGGTCGTAAAGGTTTGATTGTTCAACTGAATGGCCACCATACAAAGTTGCTCATAACGAATCTTTTCTGTTGCGTGCTTGTCCATTCGATTCTTCGTAAACCACCAAATTATCGGGAATCCAATAACTACAAAAACCCAACTAACCGGATCACCATATCCTGCATTAAAAGTAAGCACGCTACTTCCCGAAATAGAGATTGGATTTTGAATAACATAATGTACAGCTAGTAATCCACCTCCTATGGAAAAGGTAGAGAAATAAAAAACAAAGAGTAGCTTAAGTGTTCGATACAAATTTCTAACCCCAAAAGTACTCCATATAATACCAATGGAATACAACGCTTTTCCAAAGACTCCTACAATGAAAGAGTCCGGAAAATACACCGTGATAGGAACTAAAAGGGAGGCAATAAATGCTCCAAAAACAATCCTCCATTTTTTTGTAACTTCTCTACACAAAGCTTGTGTCAAAAGAAGAAGCATTGCATCAAGTAAAAAATTCAGCATCCATACAGCATCTAAATAAATGATCAAGACAGTTCTTCCTTTCAGATATCCTTTAACGATAAGAAAAATAAAATAGCTCCATAATTAGTGGACACCTTACTGACCTTTACGTATGGAATAATGTGAAACTTCATTTGGTGGGGGGCTCACTTCCTCCTTCACCCAATGTTAGTTGAACAAATCGGAACTTGGTGGAAGTTGGTCTCCCACCTAGAATATTTCTTGATTGCTCTCCACTTTCTTGTAGTAGGGGTCTAACTGCCATGTTAAGACTGGCTAAAAGCATAGTTGGTAGGACTATTTAGATAGTAATGAAAGTATACCGAAGCAATAGAGCAAAGTCTGTCACTTCTTGTATGCACAAAGGGGCTAATTTCAACTAGTTATCGAAGAATATGTCAGTAGGAAAAATTAATAGAGAAGTAAAATATTGATATGTTGAGCCAAAAGGCCGCAGAAGTTAGCTACACAACATTGGCAAATCCCTAACAAAAAAAGATGGACCTTGCCTAAGCAAAGTCCATCTTGAAACGTTATCCATTATTTTTTGCAATACTAATTCTTAACGATTACGGTTTCTATTTCTTAAGAAAGTAGGAATGTCTAATGTATCTTCCTCTTGCTTGTTAACACGTGGCTGCGCAGGCTCTCTAGTTGACGTCTCTTCATTAGCACGCGTTGCAGCATGTTGATTATGATTAATTACAGGACGCTGTGTTTGTTGCTTGGGTTGTTTTTCAGCTTTTTGAACGCTCTCATCAAATCCTGTAGCAATTACTGTTACCACAATTTCGTCTTTAAGATCTTCGTTAATAACAGATCCAAAGATTACATTCACTTCATTATCAGCCGCAGAAGTTACAAGATCTGCTGCTTCTTGTACTTCATATAGACTTAGATTTGTACCACCTGTGATATTCATCAGAATACCGTGCGCACCATCAATGGATGTCTCAAGTAATGGTGAGGAGATCGCCTTTTTAGCAGCTTCAGTAGCTCGTGTCTCACCTGTAGCTACCCCAATCCCCATGAGAGCAGATCCTTTATCAAACATGATTGTCTTTACATCAGCAAAGTCCACATTGATTAAACCTGGCTTGGCAATTAAATCTGAAATACCTTGTACACCTTGGCGTAGAACATTATCGGCTTCACGGAACGCCTCAAGCATTGGCGTGTTTTTATCCACGATCTCTAATAAACGGTCGTTCGGGATAACGATAAGCGTATCCACACTTGATTTTAATGCTTCAATACCAGAGATTGCTTGTGTGGAACGTCTTCTACCTTCAAATGAGAAAGGACGTGTTACGACTCCTACAGTTAACGCACCAAGATCTTTTGCAATTTGTGCAATTACCGGAGCTGCGCCTGTACCTGTACCGCCACCCATTCCAGCAGTTACAAAAATCATATCAGCGCCTTGAAGCACTTCCTCTAACTGTTCTTTACTTTCTTCAGCAGCTTTCTTCCCTACTTCAGGGTTAGCTCCTGCACCAAGTCCACGAGTTAGTTTGCCACCAATTTGAATTTTAACCTCTGCTTTGGAAAGGTTTAACGCTTGTGCGTCTGTATTTACAGCGATGAACTCAACGCCTTCCACACCGTGCTCGATCATACGGTTAACAGCGTTGTTACCACCACCACCAACGCCGATTACTTTTATTGTTGCTAATTCTTCCATATTTGTATCAAACTCTAACATAATCCGTTCCTCCTATATGCATATTACAAGCATTCTGGAAGTCTATTAACCTTGCATGTCCACAGTTATAGCTTCCAATCATCAGTTTCGTAACCATGATCAAATTGGGTATTTAGAATAGTGGTTGGTCACTATCACATTAATCAAAGAAATTTTTGAACAGGTTCGCTATAGTCGATTCTTTTTTCTTCTTTTCTTTCGGTTCATTTGGTGCAGTTTGTTTTTTGGTTCGTTTTGGTCGTTGCTCATGTTCTGGCATCATAACAGATGGGAATAACTCTTTTCCCTGTATTTTCGCATTTCGATACGCAAATTGCAAGATACCTACCCCTGCCGTAAATTGTGGTTCTCGAACACCTATGTAATCAGGGATTGCGATTCTCACACTTGTATGGAACATATCCTGAGCAAGTTCCAGTACGCCAGGCATAGCCATGGTACCACCTGTTAAAACAAATCCTCCAGGCAACTCTCCATATCCCATTCTTCTGATTTCACGTTCTGCAAAAGCAAAGATTTCTTCCAACCTTGCCTCAATCATATCAGCGATTTGTAACTGATTGAAGGTTTGTTTTGAATTACTACCTATCACAGAAACTTCAAACGTTTCATCTTCCTGGGCATTATTATAGAAAGCATGTCCATAATTGCGCTTTACATCCTCTGCTTCTTCAGATGTTGTTCGCATACCAATAGACAAGTCTTTCGTAATATTGTCGCCACCCAATGGGATAACACTAGTGGAAGCAAGGTGATCATTTTCAAAGACCGATACGGTGGAACACCCACCACCAATATTTATCAGGGCAACTCCCATGTTCATTTCATCTCGGGAAAGAGCTACTGTTCCAGCTGCTAATGGCTGAAGACATATATCTGCAATTTGCAGATTGGCGCGTTCCACACATTTCAAAATATTGTGCAGCACTGTCTTTGAGCACGTTATGATCGTACCTTCCATTTCTAAACGTACACCAATCATACCACGGGGGTCCGTTATCTCATCCAGTCCGTCAACAATAAATTGTTTAGGGATAACATCGATAATTTCTCTTTCTGGTGGAATGGAAATCACTTGAGCGCCGTCGATCACCCGGTAAATGTCTTCATCTCTAATTTCCCTATCTTCACTTTGAACGGCGACAACACCATGACATGGCTGTAATTGGATATGACTGCCGTTAATCCCCACTACCACCCGCTCAATTTGCATCCCAACCATCCGCTCTGCCTGCTCTACTGCATTACGGATAGATTGAACAGTTTGATCAATATCTACGATTGCACCCTTTTTCATCCCATTGGATTTCGCAGACCCTACACCAATAATATTTAACGAATCGTTTAAAACCTCTCCAATTATTACTTTGATTTTCGTCGTACCTATATCAAGGCTAACTAATATATCATTGTTGTTCAAAATCAAGGCACCCCCAAATTTCAGCAAACTTATCTGTGTTTTTTATTATTCTATACTTCTATCTGGTAACATACCATTTTAAAGTAATATCTTATAAAAAGAAATATATTATAGGTTATTCCACAAGAAAAAGCTGATTCCTTTATTTTCGCTAGATTTTTTGTGTGTTTATTTTACCGGTCACATACTAAATGGTTCGTATCTTTTACTAATTATGTGACTCTACATGATGCATTGCCTATTCAGTATCCTCCTGCTGTTCTTCTTCCTCTTGTGAACCAGCATTATCAAAAGCTTCAAAATAAGCGCCTACACCAATATGAATTATCCCTTTGCTCCCTTCTTCTAACTGGGAAACAATAGAGGGATATACCTTCATTTTTTCTGCAAAATCCCGGATTGTACCGTCTACCATAAAGCCATCATTCATATAAAGCATAATTTTGTTTGTGTTTTTTTCTGTGGGCACCCAGTAAATTTCCGAAATTAACTTTAGAATACTAGCCGGTAACTTCTCAAGCTCCGCTGTCATGCTATGTAGTTTGTCTTCCTCGTCAAAATCAAGCAACAATGGTGCATCCCCTCTGTTCACTTGCTGACCAGCTGTCCGCAATACCGTTCCATTCCCCAGTATAGGGTAATAGTTACCGTCTTGTCTCATGTAACCAACCCGATTCACTTCTTTCATGTCGATTTTTACAGTTCTCGGAAGCTCTCTTGTGACGTCTACCGAATCGACAATGGGATTCTCCGCTATAGCCTCACTAATTCGTTCACCATTAATACTCCAAATATTCGTCTCTGTTGTTAGCCCACTTAGATCCTTAACTTCATTATCGGATAAAAATTCATTTCCTTTAATATTTATTGTTTTTACATCACTTAAAGGTGACTGCAAGTAAACAATAATTGAAATTAAAAAGAAAAAAATAGAAAGGTAGAATACTAGACGACGATTCGCTTTCTTTTTTCTTGCCTGTTTCAGTTTTGGAATTCGATCCTCGATTGAAACAATCTTTTTTTGGCTCATCTCCATTTCTTCCTTTATAAAAAATTAACAAAGAGTTTCGACTAGAAATAGCCATTGATTCCTGTTACCTGAATTATATCACATATCCCTTATAGAAATGTAGTATACACTCATAGTTTATCAAGTTTTTGAGATTAATCACTAATTAATTTTTACCAGTTTTTGATTCCTCCCCTGAAGCACTTCAAATTTTGGAGTATCTGCTTATGTTTAGTAATATCCCAACCGAGCATAATGTGAGAGTAAGAGAAGATCCCCCATAACTTAAAAAAGGCAAGGTTATCCCTGTTACAGGAATAAGACCGATGACCACACTAATATTAATCATTGCTTGAATCGCAAGCATGGAAATGATTCCGAGTGCTAAAAAACGAGCAAAGGAATCCGGTGCATCGAGTGATATTTTAATACCACGCCAGAGTAAGAGAAGAAACAGAGCAATAACCGTACTTCCTCCTAAAAAACCCAGTTCCTCACCTAAGATCGCAAAAATAAAATCAGTTTGAGGTTCCGGTAGATAAAAGTACTTTTGAAGGCTTTCCCCCAAACCTAACCCCATTAAACCTCCAGGTCCAATGGCATATAAGGATTGTATGATCTGAAAACCATCACCAAGTGGATCTTCCCACGGGTTTAAAAAAGCAGTTATTCTACTAATTCGGTATGGAGCAGATGCAATTAAGACGACAAAACCTATTAACCCAAGCGCTGCTAGACCAAAAAAATGTAAAAATCTAGCACCTGAAACAAATACCATCACCATACAAGTAAGCACAAGAACCATCCCTGTACCAAGATCTGGTTGTAACATAATAAGCCCAAATGCGGTAAAAATTAACATAATCGATGGGAAAAATCCTTTTTTAAAAGAGGTGATATACTTTTGATTTGCAGCTAAATAAGCCGCCAAAAATATAATTAGACCTAGCTTCATAAATTCCGATGGTTGAATACTGAAGGCTCCTACACCAATCCAGCTTTGTGCTCCTCCTCTAACCATCCCTACTCCCGGGACCAAGACTAAAAGTAAGAGAACAAAACAACTAATAAGTAAAACCTTGGCATACTTTTTCCATGTTCCATAAGGTATAAGCATGGTGCCAATCATCGCTACAATTCCAGCTCCTGCAAACAAAAGCTGTCTTTTCAAGTAATAGGTAGAGTCCCCGAATTTGTAATCCGACCACACATAAGAGGAGCTATATACCATTACAATACCGGCGGTCAACAAGCTCATAACAACTACAATTAGTATATAATCAGGTGCATTAGAATCCTTTACAATTTTTCTCAACAAAAAACACCCCTTCTTCTTAAATAAGACGGGGGTGTTCTTTACTAATACGTATTATAACATGGACAGTTTAAGACAAGCCCCCTACTTAAGTCTATGCACGGCTTGTATAAACATGTCACCTCTTTCTTCAAAGGTTTTATATTGATCCCAGCTAGCACACGCTGGAGATAACAAAATTACATCTTTTTCCATAGATGTCTTGTATGCTTTTTCCACTGCGTCTTCCACATTAATAGCAGAAATTACTGACTTGACTCCTGCCTTCATTCCAACTTCTTTTAGCTTCTCCGCAGTCTGCCCAAAAACAACCATTGATTTCACGTATTGTAAATAAGGAAGAAGTGAGTCAAAATCATTCCCTCTGTCAAGCCCTCCAGCCAATAGAATAACTGGCTGTTTAAAGGCAGCTAACGCCTTTTGGGTCGCAAGCATATTTGTCGCCTTTGAATCATTATAAAAAAGCCTCTGATGAATATTACCGACAAATTCTAAACGATGCTTGACGCCTGCAAAGGTAGTGAGTACTTCGTAGATACCATCATTAGTCGCCCCACGAAGCTTCGCAGCTGCTATAGCTGCTAAAATATTCTCCAGATTATGCTCACCTACAAGCACGATATCACTTAATGGCATTACCTTTTCATCTCGAAAATACAAAAATGCCTCATCTAGCCATGCTCCATCATCTAAACGCTTTGTAACAGAAAAAGGAACCTTTTGAGACGCAGCATTCTCTACAGCTTTAACGATCATCGCATCATCGGCATTGTACACAAGATAATCCTCATCTGTTTGGTTGCGGAAAATATTGAACTTGGCTTCCATATAATTCTCGATTGTCTTATGGTAATCCAAATGAGCTTCAAAAATATTCAGTAGCACTGCGATCCTTGGCTTAAACTTTTGAATTCCTAACAGTTGAAAAGAAGATAGCTCTAACACCAAGGATTCATCCTTGGCAACTGTTTGTGCAACTTCCGTAGCTACCATCCCTATATTGCCTGCCACTTTAACAGGCAAATTGCTTTTGGCTAACATTTCAGACGTTAACGTAGTGGTCGTTGTTTTCCCATTGGACCCTGTAATAGCGACCATTTCTCCATCAGCCAATTGTCCAGCAAGTTCTACTTCCGTAATAATTGGAATCTCCCTTGCCATGGCTTCTGCAACAATCGCATTTTCATAAGGTATACCCGGATTTTTAACCACAATATCCATTCCATCCAACACATGCAAGGGATGTGTTCCAAGAATAACTTCTGCACCTTTGGATTTTAATTCTGCAACTATTTCATCACTTTCATTTGCATGCATATCATTAATTCGGACATTTCGCTCATTGTCAAGTAATATATCGGCTGCCGCAGTTCCGCTCTTCGCTAGACCTAAGACAAGTATATTAGAATAAGGAAAATCGGTTAACTGCTTCAATTTAATCCCACCTCTATATAAATACCAAGTGCGGCAAATACAAGCCCGATCAGCCAGAAAGTAGTTACCACTCGCCATTCTGACCATCCCAGTAATTCATAATGGTGATGGAGCGGACTCATTTTAAACACTCTTTTTCCAGTTGTCTTAAATGAGATGACCTGGATAATAACCGATAACGTTTCAATGACAAAAACTCCGCCAATAATAACAAGAATAATTTCGAGTTTTGTAAGTATGGCAATAGCCGCAATAGCTCCTCCAAGGGCTAGGGAACCTGTATCACCCATAAAAACTTTTGCTGGATGTGCATTAAACACGAGAAATCCAAGTAATGCCCCTACTACAGCTAGAGAAAAGACTGCAATTTCATTTTGTGGAAAACCATACCATGCAAGGATTCCAAATGCACCAAAAGCAATTGCAGCAGTCCCCGCCAACAATCCATCCAACCCATCAGTAAGGTTTACTGCATTGGAAGCACCAACAAGCATGAAAATAATGAGAATAGCATATCCCCAACCAAGTTCTACTTGGAAGGAGGTTCCTGGGATCTGTACAAAAGTTTCAAAACCTTGACTTTGTAAAATAAAGTAGAATACGAGTGCAATTATAATTTGCCCGGCCATTTTCTGTTTGGAAGTCAACCCCAAATTTCGTTTCATGGCTACTTTTATATAATCATCCAAAAACCCAAGTAATCCATAACCAAGCAGTACGAAAATTAAAAGCCAAAGTTCATAGCCAATCCCATCAGCTCCTGCTTTAAATGCCATAACAATAGAGGTGATTACGATGCTGAAAACAATCATAATTCCTCCCATAGTTGGGGTCCCGGTTTTCTTTTGATGTGATTTTGGCCCTTCTTCTCTAATGCTTTGTCCAAACTTTAATCTTCTTAAAAATGGAATAAATATTGGAGATAAAAGGACGGTAATTAAAAATGCTATTGCAATTGTGATTAATAATACTGAAATATTCACTGATTTTCCTCCTTGTTGATAACCGTCCGTCTGTAAAGGTTAACTGATTGCCTCTACCATTGTTTCAAACTTTAATCCTCTTGAAGCTTTAAATAAAATAAGTGTATTCTTATCCAAATGGGACTGTAGTGCCTCGACAAGTTCTTCCTTCGTTGTAAAGTGCTTAGTCGATATACCTTTCTTGTTGCTCTCAAGTTCAGCGGTAATCCAGTGTGCATTCTCCCCGTATGTGTACACCATGTTTATTGGGGATTCAATTACACCTCCAACAGACCGATGGAGCTCCTCTGTAAAATCTCCAAGTTCTAAAATATCACCTAGAACAAGGATCTTTTTTTCGAAGCCCTCCATCTGTTTCACCACTTCGATAGCTGCCTTCATGGAGGTGGCAGATGCGTTATAAGCATCATTAATAATGGAAACTTGCTGCTTCCCTTCTAGTAGTTGAAAACGCATATTTGTCATCTTCAAGTTTTGTAATCCATTTTGTATATTTTCATTGGAGATTCCTAATTGCCTACTTACTAGTATTGCTAGGCTTGCATTCTTTGCATGGTGCTTACCTGGTAACGGAATTGCATAGGAATAACCGTCCAAATCAAAGACCGTCTTATTGTGATGAACACCCGTTGATGTAATAATGTGCTCGTTGTTACGCTGAAAACCACAAGTTACCACTTTGGCATCTCCATGTTTTGACGAAAGTAGCGGTTCATCCCCATCTAGAAATAACAAACCTTGTTGTTTTAAACCATTCTCAATTTCTAACTTAGCTTTGGCAATACCTTCCCTTGATCCAAGGTACTCAATATGAGATTCACCAATATTCGTGATAATGGCATAATCCGGTTTAGCCAGACGAGTTAACGTATCTATTTCCCCAGCCTGACTCATCCCCATTTCTAAAACGAGTACTTCCGTTTCTGGTTTCATGGATAATATAGTGAGCGGTAATCCAATATGATTATTATAATTCCCGTTTGTAAAATGGGTTTGAAAGGATGTTTTCATGATCGACGTAACCAAGTCCTTGGTGGTCGTTTTTCCATTTGAACCCGTTATCCCGATAACAGTTGGATTTATTTTGTCTCTGTATCGCGCGGCAATTTTTTGCAATGCTTGAAGTGTATCCTCTACCATATAAACGACAATAGATGTATCAAGATTATTTGGAAATGGTTTGCTTTTGTCCCAAATCGTTGCGATAGCTCCGTTCTCAACTGCTTGTTCTATATAGTCATGTCCATCAAAATTCTCGCCCACTAAAGGAACGAATAGAGCTTTCTCTGTTTTTTTTCTACTATCAGTGTTCACTTCTTGAATATCACCATGGCTATAGTTGGTTGACATCGGTGTTAGAAACTCCTCAAGCCAATTCGTTGTAAACAACATGGTTAAATCCCCTTTTTCCTTATGGCATTTCGCGCCACTTCTCGGTCATCAAAGTCATGTTTCACATGTCCAATTTGCTGATACGTCTCATGACCTTTACCAGCAATCAAGATGATATCATTCTCTTCAGCCTGTTCGACTGCAAATTGAATAGCTTCTTTTCGATCACTTATTACCTCATAATTATCCTTGCTCACCGATAAGCCTTTCGTCATATCATCAAGAATTTTCGCAGGGTCCTCTGTACGTGGATTATCAGAGGTGAATATGGCACGATCAGCGTATTGAAGAGCAATACCTGCCATAAGCGGACGTTTCGTACGATCACGGTCTCCACCACATCCTACTACCACATACACTTTTCTTTCAGCAAATTCCTTAATTGTTTGTAACACATTCTCTAAAGAGTCTGGTGTGTGTGCATAATCAACGATCACTGCATAGTTTTGTTTTTCATCCACAGGTTCAAACCTGCCATTAACCCCTGTTATACTATCAAGTGCTTCTTTAATGGTAGCTAACGGCACTTGTTTTGCAATAGCAGCAGTGCTTGCTGCAAGCATATTGTATACATTAAACATACCTATTAATTTGGAATTAATGGAAATAGAACCTATAGGTGTGACGAGTGTAAACGACGTCCCTCCTGCATCTAATTTAATGTCTGTTGCCATAACATCAGCATCCTTTTTGCAAGAATACGTGAGTACAGGTTGTGCGGTACTGCGTTTTAAAACAGTGCTGGCTGGATCGTCTTCGTTTAACACAGCAAATTTAGGTTGATGCTTTGCATAAGTATTCCCTAATTGAGCAAACAAAAGACTTTTTGCACGTAAATAATCATCTATATCTTTATGATAATCCAAGTGATCCTGTGAGAGATTGGTAAAGATAGCGACATCGAAATCACATCCATAAACACGGCCCATATCAAGCGCATGGGAGGAAACTTCCATAATAGCTTGTTCCACGTCATGTTCCAACATATGGCGGAAGGACCTTTGTAAATTTAGCGAATCTGGCGTGGTGTTGTTAACAGGGAACGTATCATCCCCGATTTTCATTTGAATGGTTCCAATAACTCCTGTTTTCTTATGATCCTTATTGAAAATCGTTTCCAGTAAATAAGTCACTGTGGTCTTGCCATTCGTTCCAGTTACACCTATCAACGGAAGTGCCTTTGTTGGATAGCCATAAAAACGAACTGCTAACATTGCTAATACTCTGGCAGTATCACTTACAACAATTACGGGTACATTTGCCTTGATTGGTCTTTCAGCAACGATAGCACTAGCCCCATTGGCAACAGCCTGCTCCACATAGTCATGACCATCTTGGGTGTAGCCAGAAATACAAACAAAAAGACTATTTGGAATGACTTTTCGCGAATCCATATCCACGGAAGCTATCACAATGTCTTTAATGGAAACATCTACGTTATAAAAAGGTATCTCTTCTAATAATTCATCTAATCTCATAACTAACATCCTATCATTATTAATATCCTACATATGTATTCTCAGTAGCATTTAAATTTAAGAGGGTGTCACCACCCTCTTAAATATTCTAATTTATACAGCAAAATACTTATCTTAACATGGCCAGCATTTCTTCACCAGTTTAAAGTAGGTTGCTTTGATACATTACAACCGTTTTGTTCCGTAACCATTATAGCAAAGTTTTTCCCATTTAACGATCTTTTTCCGATAAATAGATCCTCATTTTCGAGCCTTGTTCCACCTTTGTACCAGGACTTGGAGCTTGATCTATAATATAATCTCCTTCTCCACTTGTTTCAATGGAGAGGTTGGTCATGTACTCAGCTAATTCTTCTTTTGATAAACCAATTAAATCCGGCACTTCTACTTTTGGTTCCTCCGGCCATTGATATTCCTTATCCATTCCCCCACTTCGGCGCTCGACCCCCATAGCCTGGAGACTATCCCCAATGACTCGGCCAACAATAGGGGCTGCTACTACACCACCAAATTGGACGGTGTTTTTTGGATTGTCCACAGCCACATATACGACAATCTCCGGGTCATCAGCCGGAGCGAAGCCAATGAAAGAAACGACATAGTTATTCTCCATATACCTTCCACCAGGTCCGACCTTTTGAGCGGTCCCCGTTTTCCCACCTACACGGTACCCATCAACATAGGCAGGTCTTCCAGTCCCACTTGCTACAACACTCTCAAGCGCATGACGTACTTGTGCAGAAGTATCCTCTGAAATTACTTTTCGCTTTACATTTGGTTCATGCTTCTCGATAACCTTGTTTGTCTTTGGATCAACCCATGAGTCAGCAAGGTATGGCTCATATAAATAACCCCCATTTACCGTTGCTGCAACCGCCATAACCTGCTGAATTGGTGTCACGGATACCCCTTGACCGAAAGCTGTAGTAGCTAACTCTACTGGTCCTACTCTCTCTTCATTAAACAGAATTCCGTTCCCCTCACCTTGCAAATCAATCCCTGTCTTTTGCCCAAACCCAAACTTGTCAATGTAAGAAAATAGCTTTTCTTTTCCAAGCTTCTGACCTAAAGTCACAAAGCCCGGGTTACAAGAGTTTTGTACAACTTCAAGATAGGTTTGCTGTCCATGCCCTCCACTTTTCCAGCAATGTAGTTCACTTCCGTCAACATTTATAGAACCGTCATCATAATATTCGTCCTTCTCTAGGTCGACGACAGCTTCTTCAAGTGCTGCCGCCAACGTAATGATTTTAAAGGTAGATCCAGGCTCATAGGTACTCCAAATAGGCAGGTTACGGTCGAAAATATTGGCGTCCACTTCCTGGTAATTTTCCGGGTGGAAATTTGGCCGAGAACTCATCCCAAGAACCCCTCCTGTTTTAGGGTTCACCGCAATGGCAACAGCTCCATCAGGGTTATATTTTGATACAGCAAGGTCCAACTCTCTTTCAATGATGGTTTGTACTTTCGAGTTTATTGTTGTTTTAAGGTTTAACCCATCTTCTGGGGGTGTGTAAACGTCTGCTAGACTATCCAGTCGTCTGCCTTTTGCATCAGAATAAAAGGATAAACTCCCTTCCTCACCTTTAAGCTTATCATCATAAAACAATTCCAGGCCCATTAAACCTTGATTATCTATACCTGCAAAGCCTAAAACATGTGAAAGATCTTCCCCATTTGGGTAATGCCTTTTAGAATCTTTCGCTAAGTAAATTCCATCCATATTCAATGTACGTATCGCAAGTTCTTGTTTTTCGTCTATCTTGATCCCCTCAGGACGAATATTTACACTTGAAGCATTCTTTGTTATGTCTGTTAGTACCTTATCTACAGGTACATCTAATATCCCCGCTAATTTTTCTGCTGTCTCCTCAGGCTCCGTAATTTGTCTAGGAACGGCTACAATGGAAGGGGCTGTAACATTATCCGCTAACACCTCACCATCCGCGTCAAGGATTTGCCCTCTTTCTGGTTCAAATACAATATCTCTGGTCCATAGGTCATTAGCTTGTCCTACTAACTTGTCGCCAATAACGAATTGGACATACCCGAGCCTGAAATCAATGATCCCAAAAATAAGCAGACCAAAAAGAAAAACAGCAACGATTCTTTTTTTTACAGTCACAGTAGATACTCGTTTCATTTTCCATCCCCTTTTCATAGGTAGGCTTGTATCCACTATATGACCGTTCAAAAAAGAATAGAACGCTGTTTATTTAGTCAGAGGTAACGTTATGAATTCTCTTCTTCGTTTGAATTCTCTTTCTTTTGTTTCTCATTCGGTGGAAGTAATTCCACCCCTAAGCTATCTCCTTGTTTTAAAGAAGTACCTTTTTTAATGGTTTGTTTTACAACAAACCCAGTACCAGAAGTGTCCGTTTTTATTTGTAATATATCTGCCAGTTGAAGAACGTCTCGTAATGACCAGCCAATGATGCTTGGCATTGTTGGCTTTTCTGTCACCAGGATAACATGGTCATTAGCCAGGATATTATCTCCTGCTTCAACGTTAGCTGCCACAACTTTTCCTTTCCCAACTGTTGTTACGCGTAGTCCTTGTTTTTCTAAAGTTTTTTGCACCTTGCTGACATCTCCGCCAACAAGCTCCGGAACCTGTATAGACTTTGTTTCCTTCGTATTTTCTTTGTCAGGGTTAATGTTTAAATAATGTAATCCATTTTCCATAACATTTTTAAAAATAAAGGAAACCGGTGCTGAACCAGATTCGGTTGGTTCTAACTCAGGTTGTTTGACAGTAACATACATCATTAATTGCGGATCATCGATTGGTGCCATACCAAGAAATGAAAAGACATGGTTTTCCTTTCCTGTCATATACCCTTTTCCTTCATCATTTGGTATCTGTGCTGTACCGGTTTTGCCGCCAACTGTATAATCGTCAAGTTTGTACATCTTGCCTGTACCCTTTTCACCATTTACTACTGATTCCAACAACGTTAATACATGGTCTGACGTTTCCTCAGAAATAGGATTTCCGACTACATTTCTCTCTTTTTCCTCAACGGTTTTTCCAGTATCAGGGTCAACAATTTTTTTAATGATATAAGGTTGTACCATTTGACCGTTATTCGCAATTGCGGTTGCTGCTTTCATTTGCTGAATTGGCGTCATGGTGCTCCCCTGCCCAAATGCTGTCGTAATTTTCTCGGAAGGCCAGTTGTAAAGAATCTCCCCTTTTACTTCTCCAGGTAAATCTATGCCTGTCTTTTGATCTAATTGAAAAGCCTTTAAATAGTCAAGAAACTTTTCTGTTCCTACCTTTTCCCAAGCTAATTTTGCTGCTGCAACATTAGAGGAACGTTGGAAACCTTCGTCATATGAAATTGTCCCCCAACCATCTCCACCGTTATGGTCATGTATAGCTCTCATTTGTTTATTAGGTCGGTAGCTGCCAGATTCGAAGCCTTCCTCCCCATTATAGACACCTTCTTCAATTGCAGCTGCCCATGTAAACATTTTCACAGTGGAACCAGGTTCAAAAGGTGTAGAAACGACATCGTTATACCAATTCTCCACATCACTCGGATCGTTAGGGTTATAACTTGGTCGATTACTCATTGCAACAATTTCTCCCGTTTTAGGGTTCATAACAACAGCACTCATTCTTTCTGGGTTGTACTCTGCATCTACCTGTGTCATTGCATCCTCTAATAACGTTTGAATCTTTTGGTCTAATGTTAAGTAGATATCGTCCCCGTCCTGAGGTTTCGTAACTACTTCATTTGGGTCAAGTAGCTTCTTGTTATATTTGTCACGCTGATATGTAACATGACCATCGATGCCTTTCAGTATGTCATTCCTCACATTTTCAATTCCAGCTATCCCTTTAATTTCACGAACTGTATTGCCATCTTCATCTTCTACTTCTGTTTCCCTAGCAAAACCGATAACTTGGGAAGCGAACATTCCATTCGGATAATAACGCAAAGCCTCTTCTTCAAACTTAATTCCCGGAAGATCTTTGGCAGCAATTTCATCCTTTTTCTGTTGGGATAACTCTTTACCTGCATTTCCAAATTCTACTTGGAACAAGTCTTTTTCTATTCCATTTTTCAAACGCTCCAGGATTTCCTTTTCATCTACATCTAATAATGGAGCAAGCGTCTTCGCAGTCTTTTCCGGGTTCTCTACATGTTTCGGCTCCTCAGACTCACCCGTATAGGCTTCGTCAAGAATAGCGAACATTCGGAAAGTTGGTCTATCATAAGCTAATGTCATTCCATTGCTATCGAAGATCTTCCCTCTCTCCGCTGACATCGTATAAGACGAGGTCCTTTTCTGTTCAGCCCATTCCTCCAAAGATACATCATTTACTTCACCTGTAGCTTGAATGTAAAGAAATCTACCTGTTAAAAGTAGAAAAGCACCGACAAAAAGAATAATCAGAATTCCTGCCATAAAATGTGTTGAACTGTTTTTCCTCATAGCTTTCTCCCCAAACTACTCAGATTCATTGAAGGCGTGTGTCTGTTTGACCTGTGCGTTTTGAATTTTTAAGCCATTCTCTTCTGCAATTTGTGTAATACGTTCTGGCCTACTTAATTCCTTCACTTCAAAAACTAATTCTTCATTCGTCATTTGCTGCGTTTGTACAGTGTTTTCTAGTTTTTGTAAATCACGATTTAATGTATCTGTACTGGAGGAGAAGGAAACGACAAATATGCCGGTAGCAATTAGCATTGCCCCAACAGCAGAATAAATGATTTTTTCTCCCTTTGTAATCCAGCCTTGCTTCTGAACTTTAACTGAAACCTTTTGCTGCTTTTCAGGTCTTTGCTGAGTCCTTGGCTGTTGCCATTGACGTGCATGATTTGCGCTCATTATTTTTTCCACCCTTCCTCATAGTTAAATGATTCATCCCATGTTTTTACTTTTTCTATAATTCGCAGTTTTGCTGATCGTGATCGGCGATTAGCCTCAAGTTCTTCGTCTCCGGCAATCACAGGCTTTCGTGTGATTACTTTAAACGGGGCCTCATGTGATTCAGGTACAATGGGCAGATTTTTTGGTGTTGGTTTGGCCGTACTCCATTTCTTAAATGCTTGCTTACATAACCTGTCTTCCAGCGAATGAAAGGTAATCACCACAATTCTCCCATTCAAACTTGTCATCCTAGCTGCTTGATGCAACGCATCATTGAAAACCTGCAATTCATCGTTTACCGCTATACGCAATGCTTGAAAGATACGCTTTGCGGGGTGCCCCCCTTTACGACGCGTTGCTGCTGGAATCCCTTCTTTAATAATTTCCACTAATTCATGTGTTGTTTCGATTGACTTCTCCTCACGATATTTCTCGATTTTACGAGCAATTTGCTTAGAGAATTTCTCTTCCCCATATTTAAAAAAGATGGAGACAAGGTCCTGATATGGCCATTCATTAACAATTTCATATGCACTCAATTCGCTACTCTGGTCCATTCTCATATCTAACTGAGCATCATGCTGATAGCTGAAGCCCCTTTCTCCTCGGTCCAACTGCGGAGAAGAAACGCCGAGATCAAACAAGATACCATCTACTTGATTTATTCCAATATCCAGTAAAGCTTGTTCGAGCCCGCTAAAATTTGAATGAATAAATAAAATACGATCTTTATAGGCAGCAAGTCTTTCCTTGGCAGCCTGTAGTGCATCCTTATCTTGATCAAAGGCGATTAAGCGACCACCTTCTCCAAGTTTTGATGCAATACTTTCTGAGTGTCCTCCACCACCAACTGTACAATCAACATATGTACCAGTAGCTTTTATTGCTAAACCTTCTATTGTTTCTTGCTTTAATACACTATAATGTTCAAACATGCTTTCCACCTACTTTTGTCAATTCCTTAGCCGTCTGTAAATTTAAATATCAAAGTCCATTAAATTCTCGGCAATTTCTGCGAAAGATTCTTCAGAGTCATTAAAGTAATCCTCCCAGTTCTCGTTTGCCCAGAATTCTATACGGTTTGAGACACCAATTACGACACATTCTTTCTCCAATGCTGCATATCCTCTAAGCGGCTGGGGAATATTTATTCTTCCCTGCTTGTCCACTTCACATTCAACCGCTCCTGAAAAGAAGAACCTTGTAAAAGCTCGGGCATCTTTTTTGGTAAGTGGGAGTTTTTTTAATTTATCCTCAAGTAATTTCCATTCATTCATGGGGTAGGCAAACAGACACTTGTCTAATCCGCGCGTCACAATAAATGTCTCACCAAGCTCATCACGGAACTTGGAAGGAACGATAATTCTTCCTTTTGCATCAATGTTATGCTGGAATTCGCCCATGAACATATAGTTCGCCCCACTTTCTTATTTATATATTACCACATCCCCCCACTATTCACCACTAGTTTCCCATAATTTATTTACTTTCTATGTAAAACAGATATTCAGGAACAGATTAAACAAACAAAAAAAGCTGTCACAGCAGCGCTGGACAGCTTTTTTATGTTATATCAGATTGTGGTGGGGAATGGTGGAGGCTATTATTAAATCCATACACCAAAATGTTTTTCTTCTATAGATAAACTTTTGTTTGTTAGGTCCGTAATAAAACCAACTCCATAACGATTAATCCAGAATATCGGATTCCACATTCTTTCCTGGAAACCGTCCTCTGGTCTAAGTGACATTGTGATGAGATCAAACTCTGCTAACTCTCTCGCATAGTTTTCCTCTAATGATTTAATAATACGCTTTTCCAAAAATTGAATAGTATCTTGTAAATAAGAGAGGTTTTTCATCGCTAAGTCCCCCAAATCCGCTCGGACTCCTTTTGCTGCCTCTCGTAACGGCTGATGAGCCTCCGTTACCTTACGTTTTATTTCTTCACTTAATTCATGAATTGGTGGATCCTGTTTTTGTTTCAACCAATTTTGCTTGTGATTTTCCACCCCTTCACTTACGGCTGTTTCTAATTTAATTTCGTATTTAGTCAACGCTTTTTCCACATGACGTTCCACAAATGTAAAGGATAGACGTGGTAAAACCGGTGGCATCTTTAATTGCAATGCTTTAAATGCGGGCTTAAGTACAGCCCAATATCCCACTTCACCAGGTCCCCCAATGAAAGCAAGTGTCGGAAATAGCAATTCTTGCATAATGGGACGCGTTACCACATTATTACTTAGGTTTTCTGGATGGTTGTTAGCAATCTGTTGTAATTCTTCGGATGTAAAGCGGATTTCATTTTGCTTACCAGCCCACATTCCTTCCTCATCTCTCACTAGAAGGATGCGTTCCCCATTCTTATGATAGAAAAGGTGCCCGTCATTTTCCTCTAGATCCAATGAATTTGAATATCCCAATTTCTTTAATCTCTCGGCAGCATCATAAGTTCCAGAACTAATCTCTGTTTGATTTTGAATTAAAGAAATAAAATGCTTCCCTTCCATCCGTCTAAGTTCTTTGTCTGCAGAATCAATCAGGACAAGCCCTTCTTCTGGAAACAATCTGTATACAAGGTTCGCAAAAAAGTCCGTGTAGGATTTTGCTTGTTCAAGGCTGGAAAGAATTGATTGATAAAGACCTTTTGTATGAGTTGTTTCCTCAAGTTGTTCAAATAATTGATTAACCCATTCTTCTGTGCTCTCTTTGTCTAGTCCAATTTCAGATACAGACTGTTTACCAGCCACTTGCTGAAACAGTTTAAACTTCTTCATTTTTGATGAGTCAGGAACAAAGATATGGTTAATTTCAGCAAAATCATGATCTTCTCCCGCCATCCAAAAAACAGGGATTACTGGAATGTTTAACTCTTTTTCCTGTTGCTTTGCAAGCTGAATGATAGAGATCATTTTATTTATCGTATACATCGGACCAGTAAGAATGCCTGCTTGCTGTCCGCCGACTACAACAACACTGTCTTGTTGTTTGAGCCTATCTATATTTGCTAAAGAAGATGCTGGCGCACTCCATTTACGATTCATCTCATGTAATAAATCAGAAAGTTCTCCCCTGTCGTATGACCGGTCCATAAGTTCTTCTACACGTGGTTGAAAATCATTATATGGATGATAATCAAAAAATTTCATAATACTCGGGGCATTATTACGGTAATCCTTTAGTAATTTACTTTCTTTATGTATCTGTAGTGTTTCAACATGCATAGACCCCGTGCTCCTTTTATTCGAAATGTCCACTATGTATTTTACATAACTCCGCTTAAAAATTCATGTAATCTGTTTTGAACACGATTAATAGAAAAAAATTCGATAAACAATTCCATATACTATTAACACGAAATAAAGAAATACAAACAACAAAAAGCAAATCCGCCATAACAGTTTGAAAGCTTTCCTAAACAAAATTTCGGTATTATATTTCCATTGGAAAAAGATAATCACCATCATCATTACCAATAACAATATAAATAAATACCCTGTCACTTCTACATGAAATAGCTGTGATAATAATATAACTACAGCAATCATATAAAATGGTGTACTTATATTCACAGCTGCATGGAATGCCTTTCTGTTATGTCTATAAAGCTTTCGTGCAATAAAATATATCAAGCCTGTTACAAGAAACGGTGCTACAATTAATACACTTACGATATGCGCCATTAGTCTAGATATCCCCTTCTCCTCTTATGTTCGTTATTCTATCTTATATTATAGCAAAATGCATTCCTGAACAGTTTAGTTGTCACACACTTTATTATTTATCATTAAGAAGTTGAAAATCTAATGATAAAGGGAAACTTCATTTGGTGAGGGTCTTCCTGCCAGTTAAGGCGGAAAAAAATTAAAACTGAAAAGAGAAATTATTTATTTCTTTCAATTCCATCAGAATTTTTTTATAATAGTATTATGTTGGATCCTCACATCCTAAGAAGCCTTGCATATATAAGTGTCCTGTTTTAAAGTGATGCAAGGATTTCAGAAAGCGATTTCATTTATGTATTTTCAGAACATAAGATGTTAATGAGGGATTAAATGTGGGGATACCATGAAAGAATACGACACGAAGGAGATGCTTTCCATGGCACAAAAGGTAGAGAATCTATCAATCAATTATAAAACGCTTGAGAAATTTAAGTATTTTAAAGAATACGGAAATCAAGAGCTTTCTATGCTGGAAGATTTGGAAAACAAGATGGTTGAAAATTATATTGATTCCCCATTTTATGGCATTTACATTGGAGATAATCTTGTTGCAAGAATGAGCCTATATAGAGTGAAGGAAAAATATGATGCTTACTTTGAACCACCGCAGGACTATTTAACATTATGGAAGCTTGAAGTATTGCCAAATTATCAAGGAAAAGGGTATGGGAAAGCATTGGTTGACTTTGCGAAAAGCTATAACCTGCCAATTAAGACAAATCCTAGAATTAACTCCCACGCATTTTGGGAAAAAATGGGCTTTCAAAAAGCGCATTACGAAATGGAGAGAGACCTAGGAGAGAATCCACTTATTTGGATGCCTGAAGGAGTACAGGAAAAGGAAACAAATTAAACGGGCTTTCTAGAAGGCCGAAAAGACATGAATGAGATTAGCATTCATGTCTTTATTTTGGGTAATGTATAATTGCTTTGGTTATTCGTCTCTTCTACAGCTTCATTAACATAGTTATGCCCAACATCTAGGAATTTGTTGAGCCTGTTTTAACCCAACCCCACAGTTTCCCCATTTCCTTCCACGCGTTATCATATCTTTGTAATTGCTGGCGTAACTGGTCATTTTCTTGCTTTAAGCGCTCAATCTGCTTTTCCTGTTCAAGTTTATTACTCGGGATCTCCTCCATAAACCCAGTTCTCATCTTTTCTAGTAAAGAAATGGCTGTTTCGATTGTATCTCTTTCAGTATTTACATTTCCAGATAACACGGGTGTAGATTGCTTTTTATCCCCTTGCTTCCTTTCTTCCTTAGCATATTGAATAGCATCCTGGTAATGCTTTCGTATGGTGGCATTCCATCTAAAGCCACAAGCTGCTGAGGTTCGAGAGAGTTGTTTGGCAACTTCCTTGAAAGCTTCAAGCTGTGTTTTTCCTTCCCTTATATGTTGAAGTACTGTTTCAGCTAAAATAATATCTTCATCCTGCGTCCATGCATCTTGCCTTGTCGCATTCATACCATCCCTCCTTATTCGTTTGCTATCAATGTATGCAAAAAATAGGGGTGATAGAATACGATATTATCTTTTCATCTCATTTTTTTAAATTTTTTATTCAGGTAAGTATCAATCTTATTTACTAATTCAATAGTTGCTTAAATAAAGGGAAACTTCATTTGCCGGGGTTCCCTCTCTCGCGTACCAAATGCTAGTTAAACGTATCGGACCTGTACTGGCAGTTGATCCCCTACTTAGAAAACTTGATTGTTTCCATGACTTAATGCCAGTAAGGGTGTGATTGTATTCTAGTTCACCTCTAGTAAAGGCGGGGTAAAACATTCACTCTTATGCTTCTTTGACAATTGTCTAACAGGAAGAGGCAAAGAACTGGAGCTGGACGTGGCAATTTCAGTTATTTCATTATCCACAACACTCACATTTTATAATTTCTGCAATAAAAAAACAGGACACGAATTGTGACCTGCTTTTACGCATACTATTTGATTAGTTGCTTACAACTTCTTTCCCATCATATTGCCCGCATGCTTTACAAACATGGTGAGGTTTTGTTAACTCTCCACAATTTGAACATTCTACCATGCCAGGTACGTGTAATTTTTTATGAGTACGACGTTGGTTTTTCACTTTTTTAGACGTTCTTCTTTTAGGTACTGCCATGACTTACACCTCCTTCACAAAAAGAAAACAACATAGAAACAATAATCTTTACTTGTCTTCCTTTTTATCTTCAAATAATGATTCTAGTTTTTTAAAACGTGGATCGATTGTCTTTTCTGCCGGTTTTTCAGAAACAAGCTCCCAACCTGCACCTTTAGAAGGGGCAGCGTCCTGTCCACTTGTATCCTCAGCGAAAACCCGAAAAGGAACCTCTAAAAGAATATTCTCCTTTATATAGGGAGTTAAGTCAAGTACCTCCCCGTCAATTGGATGAATTTCTTCCTCTTCATCATAATAAGAGGATGTGGTGAACACCTCATCCACTTTGATTTCAAAAGGATAATCGACATCCACTAGTGTACGTGCACATGGTAAAATCATCTTTCCGCTAATGTTAAATGAAATAATTACTTGTTCCCCTTGTAAGAAGCACTGCCCTTGTACATGTACGGGAGGGATCTCCCTTATGTCATTATTCATCACTTCTAACTCTGAAACATCCACCATTTCATCAAAAGCGAAAGGTTCACTATAAGCACTTTTTCTAATTTGCGCCAATGTTAATTTCAATGTAATCACCTCTAGGCAACAAGAGTTATTTTAAAAGAAAAATAGTCTTTTGTCAATATATTTTCTTTACACAATTCGTCGTAGGGAACCTTCTTTCGGGAAAAAGTTAACCTACCTAACTTCTATAAGAATATAGCATAGTTTCTTAACATTATTCCCTTCTCAAAAAGAGATAATCGTGCAGTAATCTGGTTTTTTTGCTACAATTATTACCATCTTACATATAGAGGTGGTTATGATGCAAGCATGTGGCTTAATTGTAGAATATAATCCCTTCCATAATGGACATGTCTACCACATTCAAGAGGCACAGAAAGCTTCTAATGCAGATTGTATGATCGCCGTAATGAGTGGTAATTTCTTGCAACGAGGCGAGCCCGCTATAATGGACAAATTCGCACGGACAAAAGCAGCATTATTGTCCGGGATTGATATTATGTTAGAATTACCCTTTGGTTATGCTGTTCAGAGCAGTGAATTGTTTTCAAAAGGAGCTGTCCATACCTTAAATGAAATCGGTGTTTCAAGCATTTGCTTCGGAAGTGAAGCCGGCAACGAATCTGACTTCATCAAAAGCTATTATCATCTACAACATGAGGAAGAGTCGTTCCATAATGTTCTTAAACAAAGTTTGAACAAGGGCTATTCGTTTCCGGAGGCCAGTCGAATCGCCTATGAACAAATTGGTCTTTCCGACCACCACATTGACCTGACAAAACCAAATAATATTCTTGGTTATAGTTATGTAAGCACGATTCTTTCCAACCATCTAAACATAAAACCTTTAACCATTGAGCGGACAAGCAGTGGATATCATGACCAGGCGATTACAGGTTCCATCGCAAGTGCCACTAGTATTCGAAAAGCAATACACCAGGAAGAATCACTCACCCCCCAAGTGTCGAAAGCCATCCCGGCTATCACCGGCGAGCAATTAACTGAATATAGAAATGAAGCAGGTCTTTGGCATACATGGGAAAATTACTTTAACTTACTGCAATATAGGGTGATGACTATGTCTTTGAGTGAACTTGCCAGCATACACGGCGTAGAGGAAGGGCTTGAATACCGAATAAAAAAAACAGCGCCAAATGCCACTTCATTTATGGCGTGGATAGAAGCAATCAAAACAAAACGATATACATGGACGAGATTACAACGGATATTTGTTTTTCTTCTGGCAAATATTAAAAAAACGGATATTGAGCCATTACGCATGACAAAGTCAGTGCCTTACATTCGTTTGCTTGGTTTAACATCCAACGGCCAAGCTTATTTAAATAAGGTTAAAAAGCAGCTTGAAGTCCCTCTAATCTCCAAGCTATCACGTCAACCGGATCCACTTTTGCAATTAGAAGAAAGAGCAAGCAACGCATATTACAGTGTACTTCCCCTAACCACTAGGCAGAAAATGAGAAAACAGGAATTAAAACCACCAATCCTAATTGGAAAATAAACCTATTAGTTTTCTATTAAAAAAAGCCGAAAGTCATTCAGCTAGCAGATGCTGTCAATGACTTTTGGCTTTTCTATACATGTGACGCTTTGATATTATTTTTGCTCAATGGTTTCAAGATAATCTAGGGCATCTTGAAATGTATCAACCGGAACTATTTTCATGTCTGTATCAATCTCTTCGGCTGTACTTGCTGCTACTTGGTAATTAGATCCTTCTCTTCCCTCTTCATTAGGGGCAAAGAAAATATCTACTCCTTCCTCATCTGCAGCAATTACTTTTTTATCAATACCACCAATTCGATAAACATTTCCGTCGTAATCGATCTCACCTGTTCCGGCTATTTCATGTCCTTTTGTTATATCTTGCTCTGTGAGCTGATCGTATATTTCCAATGAAAACATAAGGCCGGCACTGGGACCACCAATACTACCACTGGAAAATTCAATTTTAGGTTCTACAGAAACACTTCGGTCTGTTACGAGTTGAATCCCTATACCAATTTTGTTTTCAGCATCCTCAAATGCTTGGAGTTGAATTTCCTCTACTGTTCTCTCGTCTTCTCGAATGAATTCAACTTCAATAGTGTCATTTGCTTTTTTACTTTCCACGTAATTAATTAGGTCTTCTGCTTCCTTAACCTCTGTGTCATCAATTCCTATAATCCTGTCTCCCATTTTTAACTTACCGTCTGCAGGCATTCCATCTACTACAGAGACAACATATACACCGTTAAAATCTATTGTTATATCTTCCTGTGCAGCCTCATATGCGACTACTGTGGAAGCTTCCTGGGAATTTTCCATCATTTGCAACTGTGCATGCATATACTCATCATCGGTAATTCCCTCGGGTCTAACTTCTTCAATTGGGAGAATTTGATGGTGCGGAAGTAGCTTAGCCCAGACATACTGAATTGGGGTAGCTTGTCCCCCACTGACTGTCACAAGATGCATATCTCCTTGACTTTGATAGCCATCTTCAACTGAAACAATTGGATTTAAGGCATCTGCTCCACCAGGCTTATAAATATAATAAGGTAATTGAAAGGCAGCTAAAAAATACGCTAGACCTAATACGATAATTAAAGAAACAAATTGCTTTTTCGTAAATTTCATCATAAATCCCCTTCCGATTCCACACTTACCATAAAAAATCATCCAAGATAAAAAGTCAAAACCCCATCCTTTTTTAAAACAATATACAAAAAGTGTATGGCATAAAACGCCTATGTATGTGCGTATATTGATATAGGCTTGTACGGAATAATGACGCTTTTAAACAAGTGGTACGTTCAAACCTAGATACCTAGCTATTAATAAAAAAAACAGGCTAGCATTATTCTACTACTATCAGAATAAGAAGTACAGAGCAAGGTTTATCACATATAGGAGGCTCTCTCTATTGAAACAACAACTAAAAACCATCCTTTTAGCCAGCTTAACAGCTTTTGTTGCATTCTCGCTTATAGCGTTCCCTGACGATTCCTTTGAAGCTAGTATACGAGGGCTAAACATCTGGTGGGAGGTCGTCTTCCCTTCTTTGCTTCCCTTTTTTATTACATCGGAACTACTGATTGGTTTTGGAGTCGTCCGATTTATCGGGGTTCTGTTCGAGCCTATTATGCGACCATTATTCAATGTACCAGGTGTAGGTAGCTTTGGGTGGGTAATGGGAATGGCAAGTGGTTATCCAACAGGGGCTAAGATTGCGGTTCGGTTACGTGAGGAAAAACAAATTACAAGAATAGAAGCAGAACGTCTGGTTTCGTTCACAAATGCTTCCAGCCCACTCTTTATTATTGGCGCGGTCTCCATTGGATTTTTTCATGATGCCAAACTCGGTGTATTGCTTGCAGTTTGTCATTATGGTAGCAATTCGCTTGTAGGGCTTTGTATGCGATTTTACGGAAGAGCAGAAGAAAATAAATCCTTTACACGTAAGAAAGAGAAGGCATTTTCCATCAAAAGAGCTTTCCAAGAGATGCATGAAATGCGAATGAATGATGAACGAGCCTTAGGGCAAATTTTAGGGGATGCCGTTATAAACTCTATTAAGACACTCGTATTAGTGGGTGGATTTATTATCCTTTTTTCGGTGCTAACTAAATTATTCTTTCTAATTGGCGTTTCTCCAGTAATCGCTATCTTTTTTCAATTCGTTTTATCAGCTGTTTCTATACCAGTTGACATGGCTTTACCGTTGTTTTCAGGACTATTTGAAATCACTATTGGAGCTCAAATGATTTCCCAAAAAGTGACAGATAGCGTACTCCCTCAAGCTGTCCTAGTAAGCTTTATCATGGGGTTCAATGGTCTCTCCGTACAAGCACAGGTTGCAAGCATTCTATCAGCTACCGACATAAGGTTCAAGCCATATTTTTTAGCACGTTTTTTACATGGGACCCTAGCAAGTATCTTAACAGTTATCCTTTACATCCCGCTATATTTAAACAAACAAACCTTGGAACTTAACGATATACCCGTTTTTAACCAAATTGCCTCAGATGTCTGGATTTCATCTATAACTGCTATGGAACGCCTAGGGCCGCCTATTACAATCTTTTTCCTCGGATTAACCGTCTTCCTTTTATACCGAAAATTGAGAAAAAGGTCGACATAGAAAGGGACACTTATATAGAAAAAGATGATATCTCTCGAGATATCATCTTTTACCATAAGTCTACAATCTTTTCACACGTTATTAATGAAATTTTTTATTAAGCGCTTCCTCGACCGGCTTTGGTACAAGGTCTGATACGTTCGCTTTATACTTTGCAACTTCCTTTACAATACTTGAGCTTAGAAAGGAATATTGATTATTTGTCATAATAAAAAAGGTTTCAATGTCCTCCACGAGCTTTCGATTCATGGAAGTTATTTGCATTTCATATTCAAAATCACTAACCGCTCGAAGTCCTCGTACTACTGCCTGCGCATTTTTTTCCCTTGCATAATCCATAAGCAGCCCATGAGAATGATCTACAGTCACATTTGGAATGTGAGCGGTAGACTTTTCTATTAACTTTATTCTTTCCTCTACGCTAAACAATGGAGCTTTTGATTGATTATTAAATACTGCTACAATAATGTGATCAAACACCTTTGCAGCTCTTTGTATAATATCTAGGTGTCCATACGTTAAGGGATCAAAGCTCCCTGGACAAACGGCCAATCTGGTCAACGTCAGTTACTCCCTTCTAGTTCTTTTGCAAAATTGTAATACTTATTGCCCCACCATAATTTTCTTCCTTTAAAAGCGTAAAAAGGCTTTGGTCATAGGCAATATCTTCTGCTGGTTCATGCTCACAATAAATAATAGCAGACTGATTTAAAATATCTAGCTCTACACATTCTTTTAATATTTTCCCATAATCCACTTTACCATAGGGAGGGTCAAGCAATAATAGATCAAATTTCAAGTTTCTTTTCGCAGTTGCCTGGAGAGCACGTGTTGCTTCTGCTCTATATACCTCAGCATTATTCTCTAATTTCAACAGACGTAAATTTTCATTAATTATCTGTACTGCCTTCGGATGTTTGTCAACAAATATTCCAAACTCCATTCCCCTGCTTAATGCCTCTATGCCCAGCGAACCACTTCCGGAAAATAAATCAAGGAAAGTACCACCGTCAAAAAAAGGGCCCATCCTTTGAAAGATGGCTTCTTTTACCTTATCTGTTGTCGGTCTGGTAGATTTCCCTGGAACAGCTTTTAATTGTCTTCCTTTATGTATACCTGCTATTACGCGCAATTTTTTCACCTCAGTCCAGCAGTTCTAAAAATCAATCCTACCATATAGTATGAAGTAGGAAAACAGAACATATGTGAAAAATAAAAACCTGTATGTTCATGTATATATTTTCGGTACTTGTCCATAATAGCATATTGAGACAGCTAATGGTTAGTTTGGTTGTTTCAAAAACGGAGAAGACTTACACTTCCCCATAAGTTCTCCTCCGGTTTCTCCTCTCCCTTTGCCTTTTTGTTTTCTAAATGGAAACAACAAAGGGACCTGCAGACAATTGTCTGCAGGTTTTTTTTGTAGGAAATTATTAATGGTTATTGCTAAGGGCCACTAAACAACTAAAAAATAGATATATCCACCTTTTTACGGACCCACTTTTTGCCAAGCTTACAATGAAACGTGTGCGAATAAATTCAACGTTGCCATATGACGGGATTCTCTTTTTCCTTATAAGGCTCTTACGCTTTTATTCTCTTTCACGGGACAAAAGGTTGGCTTGATAACAAAAAAGCTGAATAACCTTGTAATAGATGTTATTCAGCAAGTCTGTTATAGCCAATGTCATTAGATTCCCATTTTATAATCATACTGTTTTGCTTTGTCTGGTTTCGCATTCTCAAAATTTGTTTCGACAAAAGGTTTATAAGACCTTTCTACCCTCGAAACATAGGTTAACTTCATTAGTTTATGCTCTATTTTTTCCAATTCTTCTTGGTTAACATACAGCACAGCATATTTTAAGCGCTTGGATGCATACAGAAAATGCCCATGCCGCTTAATATGCTTTAAATTTTTCATGTGCTGAAACCAGACGATTAACCCCTGACGCATCGTACGCATAACAATTCCTCACCATCATTGTATTTTTCTATAGAACGATTAGGATGCACAACCGCAACCGCCACCACTTCCGCAACCGCAGCCGCTGTCTGTTAAAGCAGCGCCGTCTTTTGGAGCTTTTATTTGCTCACTCACACTTTGTGCAACATGTCCGCTAATTTCATCTAACAATTTCTGAAGATTACGCTCTGCTATTTTAAATGTTGCAACCTTTTCATTCATGTCCATCTCTCGTTTTACAGCACGTACCTGTTTCATGATATCATTATAATCCGGATGATACCTCCCAAACCTCTGAACATCTTCATAATGTACTTTTATATCTTTAAAAGCTCTAATTAGCCTTTGTGCGTCCTTATCTTCATTTAAATTCTGCAGAGAATTATTGTAGGCTTCCATAACATCGGAATCTAATACCATTTTACCTAACAACTCTGATCGGTCTAGAATATCGACATATTCTAAAGTAGCAATCATGCCTATGCACCTCCACCTCTATTCTACCACTATATTGGCTATCTGAAAATAAATTAATCCTTCATAGCCCCTGCAAATTGTAACATCATTCCTACCATTTGCATCTGATTGCTAAATTTCTCCACCCTCTGTGGAATGGTTTTTCCATAGAATACTTTTGCTTCCTTTGGCAGTTCATTTATTCGAGAAGGTTCTCTGGAAAGATACCTATACCAAATGGGATTATATCTCACAAATTGTGCAATTTGGGGGTTTTCTTCAAAATATAAGAGACATGATTTCTCCATTTGTTCCTCCTTAATCCTTAAACCAACCAAATCCATTTTTTTCTGTTGGTTTAGATGTCGTGTCTGTCTGTTGGAATTGACCTATTAATTCTTGGATAATTGAAATGGTATTATTAAAAGAATTAATCTGTTTTTGTACTTTATTTAAATCCATATTCTCTGTCATTTTTATTAAATTAGCAAATAATTCTTTATTCCTTTCAGATGTCCCATTCCCATCCTGCTTTTCTGATCGCTCCTCTTTTGTATCGGAACCTTCTTCCTTTTCTTTATATTCCAGCCATATTGAATCTTCTTCCCCAAGTAAAGCCCATTGCTCATAATATTCCTGCCAGGATCTCCCATTCTTTCTAATATTTCTAATTAATGCTGGGTGCTTATTAATAAACGCCTTAAATTCAACCACAGAGGGATGCAACTTATCGCTCACTTTATTCACCTCCAGCTGTATAGTCATTTGTACTATAATTTATGCTGGCGAAGTGATACTGTGAAAGGGAAATACGAACTTAGAAAAAACACCCCCTAAAGGGTGTTTTATTCAAGGCGTTCCAAAAAGTTCTGTGTATAGTAAAATTGATAGACCCCTATTCCTATATGAGTATAATCATCGTTTAATAGTGCTTCTCTATGCCCTTCACTATTTAACCAACCTTCCATCGCCGAGGGAGCGTCAGGATATTGCGCTGCTATATTTTCACCAGCTGCGGTATAATAAACCGATTCAACAGCTAATCGTTCTTTAAGTCCAGACCCGTCCTGACTGTAATGAGAAAAATAATTGTTCTCTGCCATATCTTTGCTATGAGTGAATGCAACAGTAGAAACATTCTCTTCTACTTTTAGTTTTGGCTTATTATGAATTGTCCGAATTATATTTGTAATATCATAAATTTGCTTTTCCATGCCAGTTTCGATCTCTTCCCATTCTTCCCTAGAAAAAGAAGATTCTGTTGGCAAATCACCACGGTATTCAATAGCATATGGACGATGCTG
Organism: Oceanobacillus kapialis; assembly: GCF_044790185.1. Taxonomy (GTDB): domain Bacteria; phylum Bacillota; class Bacilli; order Bacillales; family Amphibacillaceae; genus Oceanobacillus_B; species Oceanobacillus_B kapialis. Next base: position 1,583,401 of record NZ_CP085256.1, on the reverse strand, counting down.
TAATAAAACATCACCAGTAAGCAATCGGACTGATGATAATCGATCTGTAAATGTATCAAAGTAGGCTTGAAGAAAAACATCATCTGCTAGCTTTATAAGAGGCCGCTTCGTTACATCTTCATCCTTCAATTGAAAGGAGTAAGAAGAGGTCCCTTCCGTGTAGGAAACCTCCTCGGAATAATTAAAGTCATTTTGAAGCTTGGATATAGCTTGCTTCACTTCTTGACGGGATTGCCCTATTTTAATTGGTTTAATATCTAACGCTTCTCCTATACCATACACCGTAATAATTTCATCTTCCGCTACACCAAACTGCAAGTATTGATCTTTCTGATTCGAGTAAACCCACCATGTATAATTATAAGCACTCTTATCCTTTCTTACAGGTTCGCCTAACTGTTCTATCAAAACTTCAGGATTCTTTCCTATCCATTGGAAGATCTCTCCACCATCCGTTATAACTGGGCGCTTAGGTACAACCTTCGACTTTAGCAAACTATCTCTTTCCTTGATAACTGTATTACTTATATTCTTTGTACTTGTATCAGCAGTACTATCAGCTCGTTCTATAAAATAGAATCCAACTATTGCGACTAGTAAAAGTACTAGAAGTATACGAATAAACCGCATGAAATCCCCCCTCTTCTATATAGAACCATTTATATGACAAAAAGCTAGAAACCATTCTTCTTTCTCTATTATTTAACATAATTTACGAGAAATTATCCAATAGAAATGTTTCCTTTTGAAAACGACATCATCATGACTAACATTTCTTGCAAGTTCGAACGATTCATACTATTATTGTTTAATGAGGACAAATATGTGAGGTGAACGATATTGAGAATCGAAAATACTGGCTTTGAAGACATGCTAATTGATTTAAAACCACTGGATCACTTAACAGCAAAACACGCTTTTGTTCGAGCAGGCCAATGGGACTATGACCGTGTCACCTATGATTACAGAATTGATTCCCAGGAAAAAAACGTTACATACTATATTCGCCTTCAAGGGTACGCTACTGAAGGTGATGTAGATCGTGGAAATGCCGTAATCAAGATGATGACTCCATTGCTCGGCAAGCATTATTATCCACACGGAGTGGAATATGGAGAAAATGAGAACTTCCCTGAGAACTTGGTGGAACGAGCACAAAATATCGTCATGAAAGTAAAGGAAGAAATGGAACATTATAAAAACTAATAGAAAAACCAACTACTGAGAAAATCGTAGTTGGTTTTTTACCGATTGTAATATTAAAAAGATTAAGGAATTAATTATGTACAAGTCTTTCACTGTTATTTACGTTAATTAAACTGTTCAAAATAACGAATTAATGCTATATTTTTAATAAACCATACATAAAAAGCTGTATTGAAAGGAGCTATTATATCCGTTGCTGCGAAATATAAAAAAGCGTCATTGGACATTAATTTTGCTTGGAGTTATCTTGGTGGTCGGTATCATTTTTATCCTGCCAATTTCTATTCCATTAGTAGTTGCTTTTATTACAGCACTCATATTAAACCCATTGGTCCGCTTATTCCAAAAAAGATTAAGACTTAGCAGGAAAGCCTCTGTTACAATTATCTTCCTCCTCTTTCTTCTTATATCAGGTGTGGCCGGAACATTTATTGTAACCAAAATAGTTACCCAAGTTGTTAATTTCGCGGAGGATGTTCCATCACATTTTAACCAGGTTAATCGAATTTATAATGAATGGGAAGCAGATTTAGAGCAATACACAGATGACCTACCACCTGAATTTGTTACACAGGTTTCCTCGAGTATTGAACAAAACCTTGTTAATCTAAGTAATACAATGAAAGAGAAAATAACACTTGATAGGATTGCCCAGATTGTAGCAGAGGTACCACAATATTTAATTAGTATTCTTGTGTATTTGATTGCGTTGTTTCTCTTTATGCTTGAGCTACCAATCCTAAAAGCGAAGACATACAATATGATGACAAAAGAGACAGCAGAAAAGGTTTCTTTTATGAATCGGCGACTTGCAAATGTTATACTTGGATTTTTTAAAGCTCAGTTCCTTGTAAGCTTGTTGATCCTTGCAGGTTCACTAATCGGCCTATTTCTTATCGTTCCTGAAGTTGCAATTGTTATGTCATTAATAATTTGGATTGTCGATTTAATTCCGATAATCGGATCAATTATTGTACTAGGCCCTTGGGCACTATTTTTGCTGCTTGCAGGCGACGTATCTACTGGAGTGCAATTATCAATATTGGCTTTAATATTATTAGCAATCCGTAGAATTGTTGAGCCAAAGGTAATGGGCCAACACATCGGTTTGTCCCCCCTTGCAACTTTAATTGCTATGTTTATAGGGTTAAAGCTATTAGGAATACTAGGGTTTATACTTGGTCCTATTCTTGTTATAGCCTTTAATTCAGCTAAAGAAGCAGGGATTATTAAATGGAATATCAAAATATAGAAAATAAAAAACACATTCGTTCCTGTTCGAACGAATGTGTTTTTTATTAGAACCAGACATATCTTCTTTTTAAGAACCTAATATTGCCTTAATCATACTAGTGGTACCGCCACCTTCATAAAGTACATATAGCAATAAGTAGACCATTACACCAGTTATGGCTGTGAAAAACCAGATAATACTTGTAACAGGTCCTATTTTTCTATGCTTTCTTATTTTCCGCTTAAACGCCAGTGTTAATGTAACAAGTCCAAACACAGCACCCGTTGTTGCTAGGATAATATGAAAAATAAGAAACACGGTATAATAAATTTTAAGCTCCTCTGGTCCCCCAAAGCTTGAATTTCCAACAAAAACAGTTCGGGATACATAGATAATAAAAAATATTAGCGCACTGATAGCAGCAGCAATCATAGTCTTCTTATGCGTTGCTGCCTTGCCCTTTGCAATAAATATCCAGCCAAATGCCACTAAAATAGCACTTAGTACAATAAAAAATGTACTTATTGTAGGTAATAAAGGCATAAATGATAATTCCTTTCTTTTTGGTCGTAAGCCGTTTTAAAAAAATCTGTTTCAAATAGTGTTAGTAATTTTGTGTTTCTGCTGGGACAGGATCAACCTTTAAACTTTCCGCATTAAACCAGCCATAAAAGACACGCGCCAAAATAACTCCATACGTTATTTCCTGCATTATTTTCATGATAATACCACCTAACTGCTGATCTTCAAGTGGGCTCATATTGGAAAACATTTGCGGACCTGATAACTGGCCACTTAGTCCTTGAATAACATCTCCAGGAACACACAGTTGCATTGCTTGCAACCATGCTCCACCTTGTGTATATGTATCAAACAATGTATGGTCTGCAAAAATAATCAATACACAAGCCGGGGTGATCAGCACACTATTAGCAAAAACGTAACCTATCTTTAATACAGGACGAAGTTGGTTCATTTCCTTTAACGGAGACAAAATTGGCCACCATACAATAAATGCAGCTACCAATATAATTAGGGATATCGTTGTATGCGCCACCTGTGATGTTTTCGCAAAATCAAATACGGTAGGCATGTGATAAACAGAAAACAATGTGTTAAACAATAATAATGAAATAAGTGGTTTTGTCAATAATTTTAATACTGGACGAACTACTGGAAAATATACAACCTTTCTCCAAATCCAGGCAGGAATCCCTTTAATCAAGAGTATCGGAAATACTAAATAGTATACTGCCATTTGTGCCATATGCGCAGTAAGCATGATATGGGTTAATAGATCAATCGGAGAACCTTTTACAATATATAATAGCGCGAAGGCAGTGTAAACAAATACCTGCTGCTTTGTAGTAGGTTTATCATCCCCACCAAATTTTTTTCTATATGGCCCAGTAATTAGAAAATAAGCGATAGCAAGCCCAAGTACAAAAAGGAAAAAGTAAGGGCTCCATAATGCTCGAAAGCCAAATATCTGAAGTTCTAGCCACATAATTACCCACTCCAAAAGTTAAGTTTATCCCTACCATTATAACGTATTCTCCTCTAAGATACACACTTATTATGTGACGATTTTAAAACGAAAGTTGTTTTTCTAGCCTATCAGAAGATTATAATGTAATTTCCCATTAGTTAATAATTAAACATGCAAAAGGCTGGGAGGGGTCCCAGCCTTTTAAACTTCATATTTGTTTAATTTTCTTACCACCAGACGATAACGCTTAATGCTGCAATGGTCAATACAGCAGCAAAGATTCCACCATATATCATCATGGCAGGTAGTTCATGCCCTTTATCCTTCATATGCATAAAGTAATAAAACTGGAATGCAACCTGCACGACTGCTAGAAGTAGCAACAATGGAACTATAAACATTTTATCGATAGCATTGGTGGCCACAACTCCAAATGCGATAAGTGTAAAACCAATCATTAACGCAAAGGAAATTAGCTGTTTTTTCATCTCATCTTTACTTTTTTGTTTGCGAAATGAGTTTATCTTATTGGTATTGGTGTTTTCAGCCATTGGTTAACCCACCTTTCCCATTAAGTATACAACAGTAAAGATAAATACCCATACAACATCAATAAAGTGCCAGTATAAGCTAAATGTATAGTATTTAGGTGCATTGTATAGATTCAAGCCTCTTTTAGCATTCCGTAACATTAATACAATTAACCAGCTAAGCCCAAAAACAACGTGACCGCCGTGGAAACCAACTAATGTATAAAATGCAGAACCAAAGGCAGAAGAACGGAAAGTAAACTCATATTCGTGAATATAATGGTAAAACTCATATATTTCACATCCTAGGAAGGCCATACCTAAAAATGCTGTAATTCCTAGCCAAAGCTGCATTTTTTTAAAATTGTTGTTTTTCATTTGATACATTGCATAAACGCTTGTCAAAGAACTGGTTAATAACAGCATAGTCATAACGAAAACAAGTTCTAATCCAAACAAATCTGTAGATGCAGGACCATTAGCAGTTGAGTTTCTTAAAGCTAAATAGGTACCAAATAAACTTGCAAACAAGACTGTTTCTCCACCTAGGAAAAACCATAAGCCTAAAAATTTATTTTTACCTTCAAGTGTAGCCTTTTCAGGTTCTTGAGGCATTGTTTCTGGGTTTAAGGAATGATCATGACTCATATCAGTCAGCCTCCCTTTCAAGATCTTCTTTGTGTATATGGAAACCATGATAATCTTTCAGAGATCTAATAAGCATACAGATTAGCGCAATCGCCATTCCAATAAATACAGCTGCTAACCATCCGTTATGATCCACTTGGTAGATGAAACCAAATCCTGCTATAAAGAAACCAAATGACATAATAAACGGTAAAATAGAAGCGTCAGGCATATGGATATCACCGAGCGGTTCCGCTGGTGTGATCTTTCCTTTACCTTCCGTTTTTTCAATCCATAATGGATCAAGTCCCCGAACAAGCGGAGTTTGTTTAAAGTTATAAAACGGTGGTGGTGAAGGTATTGCCCATTCTAATGAACGGCCATCCCAAGGATCTGCAGACGCCTTTTCTCCTTTAATGCTCGTATAGATAATATTGATAACAAAGATCAATCCACCTACACCCATTAGAAATGCTCCAATAGTACTTACCAGGTTCCCTGTATCCAACCCTTGATCTTCTAAGAACACCCAATAACGACGCGGCATACCCATTAGACCTAGGAAATGCTGAATAAAGAAGGTTAAATGAAACCCAATAAAGAATAGCCAGAAAGACAGTTTACCCAAAGTTTCGTTTAAGATTCGGCCAAACATCTTCGGCCACCAATAATGTAATCCAGCAAGAATTCCAAAAACAACCCCACCAACAATTACATAGTGAAAGTGTGCCACTACGAAATAGGTATCATGGTATTGATAATCCGCTACTGCAGAGGCGAGCATTACACCAGTCATTCCACCAATGGTGAAAGACGGGATGAACGCAAGTGTCCAAAGCATCGCTGAATTAATTGTAATACTACCTCCCCACATGGTAGCAAGCCAGTTAAAAATCTTAATACCAGTCGGCACTGCAATCGCCATTGTTGCGATGGCAAAGATAGCATTTGCAACTGGGCCAAGGCCTACTGTAAACATGTGGTGAGCCCATACCATAAAGCCTAAGAACGCGATCAGGATGGTCGCAAATACCATTGCTGTATAACCGAACAATCGCTTTTTGGAAAAAGTTGAAATAATATCACTGAAAATACCAAAAGCCGGTAATATTAGGATATATACTTCAGGATGTCCAAAAATCCAGAATAGATGCTGCCAAATGACAGCGTTCCCTCCTAATGTCACATCAAAAAATGCGGCGCCGAACATGCGGTCAAACATTAAGAGGAATAAACCTACCGTTAATGCTGGAAATGCAAATAGGATTAACACACTTGTTACAAAGGTAGTCCATGTGAACAAAGGCATACGCATATACGTCATCCCTGGTGCTCTCATCGTTACAATTGTAACAAGAAAGTTTATACCCCCTATTAACGTCCCTGCTCCGGATATCTGGAGACCAATTATGTAAAAATCAACTCCATGTCCAGGTGATTGAATTGATAATGGTGCATAAGAGGTCCAACCTGCATCTGGCGCACCGCCTAAAAACCAACTACAGTTTAATAAAACGCCACCAAACAAGAATAACCAAAAACCTAAAGAATTTAAAAATGGAAACGCAACATCACGTGCCCCAATTTGTAAAGGCATAATAGCATTCATTAAGCCAAGTAATAATGGCATGGCAGCAAGGAAAATCATTGTTGTTCCATGCATTGTAATCATTTCATTATATAGCCCCGCAGTTAGAAAATCATTTTCCGGACTTATTAATTGTATACGTATAAACAAAGCTTCTAGTCCACCTAGCAGGAAAAAGAAACCACCAGCAAATAAATACAACTTTGCTATTTTCTTATGGTCCACTGTTGTTAAGTAATCCCACACGGCAGCTAGAAATCCTTTATTCTGAGCAGCTGCAATACTCAAATTTGAAACCTCCCTTTTACATCTTCCATCCCTTTTTTGTTTTGTTTCTAATTCCCTGCACTTTCAGGAGAAATTTCAGACGGCTGCAATTGCAATAAATATGCAGCAATTTGTTCTGCTTCTTCTTCTGATACTTCAGGGTAGTTACCAGTCATCTTATTGCCTGGCTTTATTGATTCAGGGTCTCTTATCCAATCAACTAGATTCTCTTCTGTTGGCTCAAGAAAGCCTGCAATTTTGGAACGGTCACCGAAGTTTGTAAGGTTTGGCCCAGTAGCATTCGGGGAAGAACCAATTGCGTGACAAGCTACACAACTTTTCTCTTCAAACAATGCTTTTCCATCTTGAGCTACTGCATCTTCTGGCTCAGCTTGAGGATCGACATTCTGCATGTCAGAAACCCACTGTTCATACTCCTCTGGGCTTACCGCAACTACCTTAAAGTCCATTAGAGAGTGAGAAGGACCACATAACTCAGCACATTTCCCCCAGTAAACGCCTTCTTCATAAGCTTCAATATACATGGTATTTACATTCTCAGGGTTAACATCCATCTTCCCGGATATACTCGGTACCCATAGTGAATGAATTACATCAGAAGACTTCATGTTAAGAAAAACTTTCTCACCTGTTGGGATGTATAAATCCTGGCTTGTTTGAATCTCTTGGCCTTCATAATTGAAATGCCACCAGTATTGATTCCCAGTTACTTCTACATTAATTCCATCCTGCGCCTGAGATTGGTCAGCAAGATCAAATGTTGCAGCCACAGTTGGTACTGCAAGGATAAGCACTAGAATAATTGGAATTACAGTCCATACGGTTTCAAGTGTTTTATTACCTTCCACTTGTTTTGGAATGAAATTCTCTTGCCCCTTCTTTTTACGGAAGCGAACCAGTGTAATGACATATACGAGTAAAACAATAGCAAATACAAACGCCATGATAATTATTGAAAGAATAATTAGATTCATGGAGGACTCAGCGCCATATCCTTTTGGTTCAAAAGCCGTAAGATTTTCTTTTCCGCAACCGGCGAGAAGTAACGCCAGTAAGCCAAAAAGAAATAAAGGTTTTCTTTTTCCCATCCAACCTATCATTTATTTATACCTCTCTTTCCTCATGTTGTTTCCTTATATATATTTATAATTAAGGACAATAACTAGCTAAACGGTGAATTAATGGTTACTAGTACCATTACAAGGCAAAGTACAGTCAAGTAATTTAGAGAATAAATAAAAATAACATTTGCCCATTTTAAATCATTTTTCATAAAGAAACCTCTAATTGCAATGACAAGCCACCCAATATTTAAAATAGTGGCAACTACCATAAAAATGGTACCAAGTGGTGCCATGAAGAATGGTAATGGTAGTAGACACGCAATATAGATTACGATTTGCCGTTTAGTAAACTCAAAACCCCTTACAACCGGAAGCATAGGAATCCCGGCACTTTTATATTCTTTACATTTTTTCATAGCTAATGCAAGAAAGTGTGGTGTTTGCCAAATAAACATAATAATGAAAAAGCCAAACGGTATGACACTAAATGTCGGATCTACTGCTGCCCATCCAATTAATGGGGGTGCGGCTCCAGAGAAACTACCAATTGCAGTATTCAATGTATACCTTCTTTTTGACCACATTGTATATAAGACTACATACGTAAACCAACCCATAAAAGCAAACAACACTGCTTCTATTGTAGTAAACATTAACAAACTAAACCCAAGTATTGTAGCAATAATCCCTAGTGTTAATGCTAAATTTAATGATATGTTACCGGTTACGGTAGGACGTGTTTTAGTACGGGTCATCTTAGGATCAATATCCACGTCATACCAATTATTAAGAATGCACCCACCAGCAATAACAAGTGTACTTCCTATGATCGTTAACAGGAAAACATCCCATTTTGCCATAAAAGGGGTGTTTGTAAAATAAAGGGCTAACCAGAAGCCAGTGAATACAGTTATTAAGTTTGAATTTACAATACCGACTTTAACAAGAGCTTTAACGTCCGCGAAAGTTACGTGACTCTTTTTATCTGTTACGTTTAATGTGGCAACTTCTGGTGAAGATGTTGTCTCTATTTTATCCATTTTGTCTCCCCCCTTCATATTCCAGCAAGATGGCCTGCCATAGCCATTTACCTTTTCTATCGAGTTCATAAATTGATACAGGCCATTATTTCCATTGTATCATGGAATGGTTTAACAATCTAATGACTACAACATTATTTTACAGTTTACGAGGAACAATTTATGTGACAAATTTATGACTATTAAGAGAGGGCTTCCACTATATTACTTTAGGGGTTTTTCTATTAAGTAATCAACCCAAACCTATGTATGATACTATGTTAAATCATAGTGAAAGAAAATCATCTAGTTTATTTCTAGCAAACAACGACCAACAATGCAAGGTTTTTTGTAAATCCGAAGTGAAAAAAGACTCTATTCATGATACGATAGCTATTGTGTTTGATTGTTTGTACATTTTACTATAAATTGTCGCGCCCAAACTTATAAATGTGAAGGGTTACATAATAAGCAAAACTATTTATCATAATAAAGCGGGGTTGTAAGATGATCAAAATGTTAAAGAGCTTTTCTCTCATAGCAACAATAGGCATGCTTCTCATCCTACTCGGGGGAGCCCTTGTTACGAAAACCGAGTCTGGTGATGGTTGTGGGAAGAGCTGGCCATTATGTGAGGGCCAATTTATACCTACAAATATTACGTTTGAATTAGTTGTTGAGTTAAGTCATCGAATGGTATCCGGAATTGTTGGTATTGCTGTAGTTGTGTTAGCAGTGTTGGCATGGAAACATTTAGGGCATGTGAGAGAAGTGAAATTTCTTTCTGTTTTGTCTGTGTTTTTTCTTGTATTACAAGCCCTGATCGGCGCGGCTGCAGTAATGTGGGGCCAGTCTGATTTTGTACTAGCAGCACATTTTGGAATTTCCCTTATTTCTTTTGCGTCAGTTTTCTTACTTACCCTTCTTATATTTGAGATTGATAAGAAATTCGATGCCAGGTCGTTAAGAATAAAAAAGAATCATCGCATTGAGATCTACCTTCACACTATTTACACAATGTGTGTGGTTTATACAGGCGCACTTGTTCGTCATACAGAAGCTAACCTGGTATGTGGAGACTGGCCATTTTGTACAAATGCTGCCCCATTGAATTTTAGCGCATATAGTACAGAACAATGGATTCAGATGGGACATAGGCTTGCTGCAGGAATATTATTTTTATGGACATTAACGTTAGCTTTTCGGATGATTCGACAGTATCGAAATAAAAAGGTTATGTATTGGGGATGGATGGTTGTCTCTGCACTTATCTCATTACAGGTGTTTACAGGTGCTATGATAATTTTTACCATGTTGAATTTGGGGATTGCTTTATTACACGCACTTATCATTTCCTGTTTCTTTGGGATGATTACTTATTTCGTTCTACACGCTACTAGAAGTGCGAAATATGAGAAAGAGCAATTAAAAACGTCAACAAAGAAAACGATGTAAAAGAGCGGCAGAATTCTCAACAGATTCTGCCGCTCTTTTTGGTTTTCTAATTACTCAAATTCGATTAATAGGTCATCAACAGCAATTGGGTCACCACTTGCTACATAAACTTTTTTAACGACGCCATCAAATGGAGCCTGAACAGTCGTTTCCATTTTCATTGCCTCTGTAAGTAGAAGATGATCCCCTTTTTCAACTTTATCCCCATTACTAACCATTGCTTTAAGCACAGTTCCCGGCATCGTAGCCCCAACCTGCTTCTCATTATCTTTCTCTACCTTTGCTTTTACAGACAACATAGATTTTATACTCTCATCTTTCACCACAATTTCCCTTGCTTGACCGTTTAATTCAAAATATACGACCCTTGTACCGTCTTCCTGCGCTTCAGAAATTGATACTAATTTTACGATTAATGTTTTGCCTTGTTCAATCTCTACTTCAATTTCTTCACCAAGCTTCATGCCATAGAAAAAAGTTGGAGTATTTAATACCGACATATTACCATATTTTTCGTAGAAATGATGATAATCCATAAACACTTTTGGATATAACGCATATGAAATCATATCAAAGCTTGTAACCTGTCTACCCAGCTTTTCAAATAGCTCTTCTTTAAGACTGGTGAAGTCAATCGGTTCTAACAGTTCTCCAGGTCTTACTTCAATTGCTTCCCTGCCCTTTAAAATAATCTCTTGAAGTTTTTCCGGAAAACCTTGGTATGGTTGCCCGATATCCCCCTTGGCAAACTCGATAACAGATTCTGGAAAGTCTATGGATTCTCCTCGCTCATAAATATCCTTTTCCGTCAAATTGTTCTGTACCATAAATAATGCCATATCGCCAATTACTTTGGATGAAGGTGTTACCTTTACGACATCTCCAAACATATCATTAACTTGTCTAAACATCGTCTTCACTTCATTCCAGCGATCTTCAAGACCGACTGCTTTGGCTTGCTGCTTTAGGTTACTATATTGGCCACCAGGCATCTCGTGCTTATAATTTTCAGTATGCGGGGATTTCATTCCACTTTCGAAATCCTGATAATAGTCTCGTATACCTTCCCAATATTGCGATAATTGTTCATATGCATCGACATCTAAGTTCGGCTGTCGGCTTGTGCCTTCCAACGCATGGTAAAAAGCTTGTGCACTAGGCTGTGAAGTTAACCCAGCCATGGAACCGGCTGCTACATCTACAGCGTCTACCCCCGCTTCTACAGCTCTTGCATACATAAAAGTTCCATTACCACTAGTATCATGTGTATGGAGGTGAATTGGAAGATCAACACTATCCTTCAGTGTTGAAATAAGCTGATAGGCAGCCTCTGGCTTCAAAAGTCCTGCCATATCTTTAATCCCCAGAATGTGCGCTCCTGAATTTTCAAGCTCTTTGGCAAGGTTTTTATAATAAGTTATATCATACTTGGAACGCCCCTGATCAAGGATATTTCCTGTATAACACATCGCCGCCTCGGCAATCTTGCCTGTATCGCGGACCGCTTCAATAGCAGGCTTCATTCCTTCTACCCAGTTCAAGCTGTCGAATACACGGAATACGTCAATGCCAGCATTGGCACTTTTAGCTACAAATTCATTAATCAAATTATCCGGATAATTTTTATAACCTACTGCATTACTTGCTCGAAGTAACATTTGAAATAAAAGATTTGGCATTTTCTCACGAAGTTTCAAAAGTCTATCCCACGGGTCTTCTTTTAGAAAACGGTAGGCGACATCAAACGTTGCTCCGCCCCACATTTCCACCGAGAACAAGTTGGGAAGCAAAGCTGCAGTTGGTTCAGCTATTTGCAATAAATCCTTTGTCCTCACCCTTGTTGCGAGTAAAGATTGGTGGGCATCACGAAATGTTGTGTCCGTAAGCAATACTTCTTTCTGCTCTTTCATCCACTTTGCTAGCCCTTCAGGCCCTTGCTCATCAAGTATTTGTTTTGTCCCCTGCTTAACAGTTTTCTGAGCATAGCCTTTTGGAACAACAGAGGTAGGGAAGTTTGGTTTTTCTTTCCTTGGCATTCCTTCTCCACCATTTACAGTAGTGTGTGCGATATAGCTAAGCATTTTTGTTCCACGGTCTTTACGTCGCGGGAAAACAAATAATTCTGGCGTCTCATCAATAAAAGTAGTGTTATATTCTCCGGAAAGGAAGTTAGAATGTTGAATAACATTTTCAAGAAATGGGATATTTGTTTTTATTCCGCGTATCCTAAATTCTTTTAAATTTCTGACCATTTTGAGTGCAGCTTGGTCAAATGTCAGTGCCCATGTAGACACTTTCACTAATAATGAATCATAGTAAGGTGAGATAACTGCTCCTTGGAAACCATTCCCTGCATCAAGTCTAACACCAAATCCTCCACTGCTTCTATAAGCCATGATTTTACCCGTATCTGGCATGAAATTATTTAATGGGTCTTCTGTCGTTACGCGAGACTGAATGGCATAACCATTTGTCTTAATAGCTGCTTGCTCAGGGATCCCAATTGAGGATTCATGAAGGTTTTGGCCCTCCGCAATTTTAATTTGGGTTTGTACAATATCAAAGCCAGTAATTAATTCAGTAATCGTATGTTCTACCTGAATTCGTGGGTTTACCTCTATAAAATAAAAAGAATCGTTTGTTACAAGGAACTCTACTGTCCCTGCATTTATATAGTCAACATTCCTTGCTAGTTTAACAGCTGCTTCGCAAATTTCCTGCCGCAGTTCTTCTGCAAGAGATGTACTAGGCGCTACCTCTACAACTTTTTGGTGTCTACGTTGCACGGAACAATCTCTTTCGTAAAGATGCACGATATTACCGTGCTGATCCCCAATAACTTGCACTTCAATATGTTTTGGATTCTCAATAAGTTTTTCTACATAAATAGCATCATTTCCAAAGGCTGCTTTCGCTTCAGACTTCGCTCTTTCATACGCTTCCTCTAACGCTTTTTCATTTTCGACTATTCGCATCCCTCGTCCACCGCCGCCAAGCGAGGCTTTAATGATGATTGGATAGGAGTGTTCCTCAGCAAAGGCTTTCACTTCGCTTAAAGAATTAACCGGGCCATCACTACCCGGAATCACTGGCAATCCTGCTTGTATTGCCTGACTACGTGCCTTCACTTTATCTCCGAACATCTCTAAATGGTTGCTTGTTGGTCCAATAAATTGAAGTCCCTCTTCTTCACATCGTTGTGCAAACATTATATTTTCGGATAGAAATCCGTAGCCAGGATGAATAGCATCTACCCCTACATCCTTTGCCAGATTGATGATGCCCTCAATGTCTAAATAGGCATCAATTGGCTTCTTTCCTTCTCCAATAAGATAGGCTTCATCTGCCTTGAACCGGTGATAAGCACTTGTATCTTCTTTCGAATAAATAGCCACTGTGCGAATATCTAACTCCGTACAAGCACGGAAGATACGTATTGCAATTTCCCCTCTGTTTGCAACTAATACTTTGTTTATTTTGTTTAGTTCTGCCATACTCTTCCTCCTCTAGTAAAATGAGATGAATTTCTTTTTTCAGTAGAGTGATCGTTCGCTTGTTTGTGGTTAACATCTTGCATATCGTGTTGTTTTGTCTGTTTTGCAACATTATTTAAAATCCCCATTGATATCATTAAGATCAATAGAGATGAACCACCATAACTAACAAAAGGTAGAGTTACACCTGTAATTGGCAATATGCCACTAATGGAACCTAAATTTATAAAAGCCTGAATGCCTATCATCGAGGAAATCCCCAATGCAAGCAATGCCCCAAAACTATCTCGACATTTACGAGATATAAATATACCTCGAAGTACAATTAAAGCAAGCATACCAATAACAATTAATACTCCGATAAAACCTAGCTCTTCAGCTACAATCGCCATAATAAAATCAGTATGTGCCTCCATAAGATAGCCTAGTTTTTGAACACTTTGACCAAGACCTTCTCCCGTTAAACCTCCAACCCCTATTGCTAAATAAGATTGAATTAAATGATAGCCATCGGTAGCCGGCGTCTCAAATGGTTGGTAAGCACCCGTAAATCGAGAAATCCTTTCGTCCGTTACCATATATGGCAATGCAAGTAAAACGAGTCCTACCCCAACAGAGGTTAACAGTAGTAAATGTTTTAAACGAATTCCCGAACTGAAAATAATGGTGCTTACAATTAAAAAGATGATGGAAGCTGTTCCAATATCCGGCTGCATGACGATTAGTCCTAAAACTATCGCAGTTAAAATTAATGGAGGTAGAACACCTTTACTAAATTCATTAATATACTCTTGTTTTTTGGAATATACCGAAGCAAGATACATAATTAATCCAAGCTTTGCAAACTCTGCAGGCTGTAAACTAATTGGTCCGATATATAGCCAGGATTTTGCGTTATTGGCCGTGTTTCCAAATAAAAGCACAGCTACTAGAAGCACTAAGATAGTCAGTATAATAAACTTCATAAGCTTGTGATAATATTTATAAGGAAACAAGCTACAGGCAATAAACCCAACAAGCCCTAAACAAAACCATTGTAACTGACGGAATAAATAATATGTAGTATCATGCCCTTCCACTACCGCACTCACCATACTAGCACTGTAGATCATAACCGATCCGAAAGCAGCTAACAGTATTGGTGTGATAATTAAAATAAAATCGTAATCTCTCAGTTTATGTAACATCTTGCTTCTCCCCATTTTAGGTAATGAACATTATAGATTATCTTATTATAACATATTTTAGAAATGAATAATGGTTTCATGGGAAATAGCATAAGTCTTACATTATCAGCAGGTTAGCTATTTATTTCCCCATTACACCACCTTTTAATCTTGTTTTTTAAAAACTTGTTTTATACTATTTCGGTACACAGGATGACATATGTGTCGGT
Organism: Oceanobacillus kapialis; assembly: GCF_044790185.1. GTDB lineage: Bacteria > Bacillota > Bacilli > Bacillales > Amphibacillaceae > Oceanobacillus_B > Oceanobacillus_B kapialis. The sequence continues at coordinate 1,568,011 of NZ_CP085256.1, read as the reverse complement.
TTACAACTTCTCCAAGTACAAAAAAACCTTGCCAAAAACAAGTGGGCAAAGTTTTTACAAATCGTTTTAACGCCAAAAACCTAGTATTATACTGAGTTTTGCGCTGCTTCATGCAGTATATTAAGCTGCCTCTCCAGATTTTCGAGAAGTGCTTTTCCTTCATCCTCGCTGATTAAATTTAAACGCACAGCAAAGTCAATTTCCCTTGAAAGTCCAAACATTTGAGTATCAAGGACCTCCTCATATAAAGGGCATTGTGGCATTGTTAGATTTTCTATTTGAACTTCTATTAATCGCAAAATTTTATCAGCATCAGCCTTAAGAAGGGCATAGGCTTTTTCACGATGATTGACGGTCACCTCAGGCATCAAATATATCCCCTCCGCTAAAAGACTTTCTTCTATATTATATTATCGTTAGACCCAAAAAAATGCAAATAAAATTATATATTTTTTTAATTTATAAAGTGAAATTATTATTTATGTCTGCTATCCTTATACAAGATACATATAGAGAGGTGAAAATTATGATTATACCAATCAATGGAAACGTTACCTATCCCATAACTTTAGATCCAACAGTGTGGATCTTTGATGATCGGAAAATACTGTTTGAGGAAGCCTTTGAGGGAAAACAAGAAAAACAGGAAAAAGATAGCGAACTTGAAAGAGCTTCTAAGCGTTGGGACAGGGAAGTCTATCAACAAAGTATTAAACCACCTGTTAACCAGAGTATAAAGAAATTTGAAAGGGATAAAATTTTAACTAATTCCTACGTAATACCACTTGAAGATTTCATTGCAAATGCGGAGGTAAAACCCTCAGCAAAACATGCGATCTTAATTACTGGGGAAAAAGAGATTAAAATATCCCTGACTGATTTAACTAATAGTTATTTCTTATTTGCGGTGGAAGGAAAGCCTTTAAAGGAAGATGGTCCAGTCCATCTTTATTATAAAGATGGCTCTAATAGAGACAATCCAATCAAGCATATAACAAAAATTGTGATTGAATAGGGTGAAACTTCATTTGGAGGAGGAGTTCTACTCCTTCAAATGTTAGTTGAACGAACCGGGGCATACTGGCAGATGACCCCCAGGGCCTTTCTGCCAAATAAAGCGGGATGAATTTTCTTTCAAAAAAGTTCTCGTTTCCTCATACCTATATCGATTTAGCCAGACGTTTATACAACGGGAAACTTCCGTTGTATATTTTTATGGTTTGCAAGCAAAATAACGATATGACAAGTATGAGGAGGAAATAAAGTGAAATTACCGTTTGTTTTTTTGATGGTAGGAAGTTTATTATTCTGCTTCGGGTGTCAGCAATCGGAGGAAGAACCACTTGCCTCTAAGGACGAAAGCAGTCAATATATTCAAGTAAAAGATTCTGATCCTGCTCAACGGAAAAATTTAAACAATAGTCAAATCGCAACACACCTTGCTAACATCGCTAGTGATGTACCGAATGTAAACGATGCTGCATCAGTTGTAGCAGGGCCATATGCAGTAGTTGGGATTGATGTGGACAAAGACCTTGATCGGTCCCGAGTAGGAACAATCAAATACGCCGTCCTTGAAGCACTTTATCATGATCCATACGGGAAATCAGCGATTGTCGTAGCAGATGCAGACATTACAGAGCGAATTCGAGGAATGGGAAATAAAATACAACAAGGTCAACCAGTGCAGGGGATTGTAGACGAACTCGCTGCTATTGTTGGAAGGTATATGCCAGATTTTCCTATTAACGACCAACAGCCTCAGGAACCAGATCAGAATAAAGAGATTATACCAGAAAAAGATAAGCGAAAGCTTGAAGAAATTGAGGGTGAACAATCAAATCACCACGACAAGTAGAAAAATTCACTTTTTATAAAGTGAAACTCCATTTGGTGAGAGGGGTTCCCTTCTCCCCCACCAAATGTTAGTTGAACGAATTGGACCTTTACTGACAATTGACCCCCACTTAGAATGCTTGATTGCTTCCTGCTTTCTTGAAGTGGGTCTTACTGGCAGTTAAGGCGAGATAAAGTGAATGACATCCACAATTTAACAGTAATCAGCTAAGGTAAAGCCGAAAGATTTGTATCTTTCGGCTTGGGTTATGACTTTTGGCTAAGTTTTCTTAGTTCTGTTGCCTTTCAATATTGTTGTCTATTTTATGCTCGTTATAATATTGAACACCAAATTGGGACCCTTCTGACACCATTTTTGCATTTTCAAATTGCGAGATATCCTGTTCACTTGATTGGTCAGGTACCCCTGCATCTTCAAATGTTTCATTGGATTTCTTTAATTTAAGCTTTCCAGGCACTTTACGAACACCTTGCTTTAGCTTCTCCCTGTTGGACTTATCCTTAAGAAAGAAACCAGCCGTGACACTTAGTGCTCCAATGGCGCCTGCTGTCGATAGCATTGTACGCTTCTTCACAGAACCACCTCCGTTATATATTTGTTGTATAATATCCCTTTCCCTTATTAGTATTTTACAAAACATCTTCCCTATTCCACTTTAAAAAGTCGAAATATGTTATACTAAAGAGAAATACAACATGTTTTAAGTTAGAGGTGATCAACATGCAGGTAAAATGTGCTATATGTGATCAAATAGAGGATATAGAGGATCATTCCCTACAAGCGAAAAGGTTAAGGAATCGTCGCATTCATATGTATTTATGTGCCAGTTGCTACGAGAGAATTGGAAATAATACGAAGAAAAGGCTTGCTACAGGCAAATTTAAACTTAGGGAAGAGAAAAAACGCTCAGATGAATTTATCTAAGCAAAAATCACCCACTCTCAGAGTAGGATAAAAAACAACAAGAGGCTGAGGTATAGCATTATATCATCATTAGATGCGAATAATACGTCTTAGCATTAAATCGACAGAACACTCCGCGTTCTTCCTACGCTACAATAAGAAAACCCGAACTAAGCAGACCTTTATTCAAGGGCTTGCATGATAGTTCGGGTTTTCATCTGTAGAGAACTTTTGTCCCATTTCCTTGTTTATTCCCTTGCATTCCGTTCACGGTGTAGTCGGAACCGATAAATACCGAGAACTAGTGAGACAACAAGGAGACTCTCTGTAATTGGTAGCTTTAAAATACTAAAAATTGTTAATATGTATACTCCTACAGCAAGCATAATATAGACAAAAATAGTTTTTAACAATGGTAATTTCCTGGCAAAACCAAGCTTAAAAGCGATTGCACCAAACAATAAGTTTAATAAGTAAAATGTTACATAAATATGGTCCGTACCGAAATTATCTACGTACAGATCAAATAATAGACTAAAACTCGTATCCATTTATATCCCCCATCAATCCCTCAAAATTACAGTTAACAGATTCATTTTATCATACTAGACTTTCTGTAAATATGCCAATTTCCTGAAAAGTTGTCGAATTGGTTTTGAAACTACCACTTTAATCGTTTATACTATGGGAAGAAGAATAGAGGTGTTTAAATGAAAACGATTAATTTTCCTATGCTTTTGCTCGCCTGTTTGGTAATTCTGATGTTTGTTGGATGTGGGGTAGCAATTGCTTTACGAAATGTTTGGTTGATTGCATTATTTATCTTCTTAGGTTTTGCCTTTATGGGGTATGGAATATCATTAAAGCGAAAAAAAAGTGATATCTAATGGATATCACTTTTTGCCTTTTATAAGGAAATCTTCCAAAATTTCTTGTTGTACACATGGGTTGCATGTAAATATGGAATTTTTCGTCAGCATATTAACAGGATTTCCATCCGCTGTAGTCGTTACACCGCCAACCTCATTGATGATCACCATACCTGCAGCAATATCCCAAGGCGCTAGACTCATGGTTAAATAGCCATCAACAATTCCTTCAGCTGTATAGGCAAATTCCAGTGCCGCAGATCCATATGTACGTGTCCCGCGAACTGTTTTAACCAATCGTTGCATCTCTTTTTCATGGACTAAACGATTTTCACATAACCAAAAATGATTGAAGCTAAGAATGGACTCATGTAATGGAACATTTGGATCAAGTTTTGGAATTTCCACCTCATTCTTAAATGCTCCCTGAGTTCTCTGCGCACTATAGAGTACGTCATCCATAACGTTATATATTAAGCCTATTTCACCAATACCATCATGATAAATACCGATAGAGATTGCAAAGTTTCGCTTTTGATGTACGAAATTCATTGTGCCATCAATTGGGTCAATTATCCAAATTGTTCCATCCATTGTGGAGAGGTCGTCACCAAAGCCCTCTTCACTCAATATTAAGTGACTTGGATATGCATCTCTAATTTTTTTTGCAAAAAATGCTTCTGTGTCTTTATCCATCGTTGTTACAAGATCATTTGGATTTGATTTTGTATCAATGTTCAATGGATCATCAATTTTTCTTCGAATAGTTGCTCCCGCTTGCAATACCCATTCCTTCGCCTGTTGAAATAACTCATCTCGTAGTTTTGCTTCCATTAGGCTACCTCCACTCAATTTTAAACTATATATTCATAGTATCAAATTAAGATGGTAGCGTCATTAAATATGGAATTAGAATTCAATTCGAGTCTTCTTTACTTTCAATTTGTAGGAGCTGCTTGCGCAATTGTTCAAGCCGTTCTTTTGCTTTTATAACCTCAACTGTGTCCCCTGCTTGTAATGCATCATAAAGTGATACTAATTCGTAATCAATTTCCATTCGAATTACAGGCAACTTTTCCTGTGCTTCTTTACGACGTAAGGCCTCCATTACATATTTCACTTCTTCCACAACCTTTCAGATCACTTTTAATATATTTATGAGCCGGCCTTTAATTTGGTTCAATAATTTTCTGAAAATCAACTATTTACTTGATAACATTCCCCATAATATGCTTGTTTTAAACATAATTGTTACAGTGTGCGACAAGCGTTCATCCTTTGCTCACCAATTTGACTAGTTAATTTTATAAGTAATATACAGTTTACCTTGACTTGAATTCATTTTTACTTAATAATAATTATTATAATCTATAGCTTTTATATATTAAGAATAGGTAAAGAAAATGGAGGTTAATGATGTCATTTCAAGGGTTTAAACAAGAGGATTTTAAAACATTTTATATAGAAGGTTTAGAAGAGAGAATGGCTGCGATCCAAGAACGGATACAACCTAAATTCCAAGAGGTTGGGGATCTTCTTGCAGATTACCTTGCAGCTGAATTACAGAATGAGATGTTTTTACACATTGCCAAGCATGCTAGAAGAACGGTAAACCCACCAAAAGATACATGGTTGGCAATTGCTGATAATAAACGCGGGTACAAAAAGCACCCCCACTTCCAAATTGGCTTGTTTGATGATCATTTGTTTATTTGGCTCGCGCTAATATATGAATTAGAACCTAAACAAGAAATTGCTCAAGCATATTTAGAACAATTTGCTGCATTAAAGAAATTGCCCGATGAGTTTGTTGTCTCCCTGGACCATATGCAAAAGGATTCCATCTCAATTGAGGCGCTACAGAAAAAAGATTTGGAACGATTTCGTGATGTGAAGAAGGCAGAATTTTTAGTTGGGAGACATCTTTCACCAGATGACGTGCGTGTTACCGATGGAAATGCATTTATTACTACTGCTAAAGAAACATTTAAGGAATTGCTTCCTTTCTATAAAATTGCTTTAAACCAACGGTAAAAAATACGGAAAATAAATCTTATTAACAAAACTTGCAAAGATCCTTAGTTCTTTGCAAGTTTTTAGGCTTTTTGAAGATATTTTAAATTTGTTTAAAACCAAGGAAATACAATTACATGGAGAATACTTCCTCTGACGTCTCTCTCGCTTTTTTTACAACCTTGTAGCTTGAATACCCGGACTCCTTTTCAAATTCTGCAAATACTCTCTTTTCTTCACTTTTAGACGGAATGATCTCTTTTAATCTTCTATAAAGTGTCAATACATTTCGTCGATTGACTTTACTTTCATAAGCTTTTTCCATTAAAGAAAAGAAATTTACGACATCAATAATTTCTTCTTTACTCCATGTTTCATCTATAGGATATTGGTAATTCATACAATACACTCCTTATTGCCAGCTTGTTCTTATTTGCTCTGCTTCCTTTATAATAGCTTGTATAACCTCATCTACAGGGCTTATATCATTAATCCTAGCCGCTCCTTGCCCTGACCAACCAAACCCCATTTGCTCATCACCATTAATAATGTAATTTTGATTTGCCTGGCCGCTGATTAAATCCTTTAAAGCATCATACCCTGGTTCTAATTTTTCCATTTCTAAAATTTGTTCTGTCCAGGAGTTGCGCAGAGCTCTTGCCGGTGTGCCGATTGATCGTTTAATCACAACAGTAGATACTTCTCCAGCATTAAGTATTGCTTGCTTGTATGACACGTGTGCGTCTACACATTCTTTCGTGGCAATGAACCTTGTCCCCATTTCTACACCTTCTGCTCCAAGAGCTAACGCTGCCATTAAACCTTTCCCGTCTACAATACCACCTGAAGCAATAACCGGTATCGAAACATGCTCTCCGACAAACGGGGTTAATACCATCGTTCCCATATCGCCGCGTCCAAGGTGTCCTCCACCTTCGTACCCGACCACCATCACTGCATCTGCCCCGAGTTCTTCAGCTTTTACTGCCTGCCTTTTAGCAGCAACAAGTACAAGTGTCTTTATATCTTCCCCTTTTGCTTTGTTAAGTATGTCTTTAGGATTCCCTCCAGTTATACTAAGTACAGGGACTTTTTCTTCTAATACGACTTGTAGCATATGGTCATATGGGCGGCCATGCTGGCCAATAGCGAGGTTTACCCCAAAAGGTTTATCTGTTAGGCTTTTAACTTTTTGAATCTCCTCTCGAAGTCGATGTTCATCAGGTAAACTCATTGCTGTAATTTGTCCAAGGCCACCGGCATTCGATACAGCAGCAGCTAAATCTGCATATGCAAGATAGGCTAAGCCACCTTGAACAATTGGATACTTAATGTCCAAAAGCTTTGTCACTTTTGTTTTCCACTCCACGTCACCCATCCCCCTTCCTGTTATATTTTTATACTAGCAATATTTCTTAACCTTGTGAATGAAAATGAAGCTAGTATTTGCCAGCTTTATTTGCTATAATACGTTAGCTATTTATTTTAAAAATGAGGTGCAACACTGTGAAAGACCAAACAAGAACCCCACTGTTTTCCGGGTTATTAGACCATATTCGTAAACATCCAACCCAGTTTCATATACCTGGACACAAACAAGGAAAGGCAGTTGAGCCTTCTTTTCGTGACTTTCTTGGTGAAAATGCTTTTAAAATGGATTTAATTAATATAGAACCTCTTGATGATCTCCATCACCCAAATGGCATTATTAAAGAAGCACAAGATTTAGCAGCAGAAGCATTCGGGGCTGACTATACGTTTTTCTCCGTACAAGGGACAAGTGGAGCTATCATGACAATGGTCATGAGTGTATGTAACCCAGGGGATAAAATTCTGGTACCGAGAAATGTTCATAAGTCCGTGACCTCTGCTATTATTTTCTCTGGTGCTGTCCCTGTTTTTATTCATCCAGAATTGGACCCTGTACTAGGAATTTCTCACGGAATCACACCGCGAGCGGTTCGCCATGCACTTGAAGCACATCCAGATGCAAAAGCAGTACTTGTGATTAACCCTACGTATTTTGGTATTGCAGCAGATCTCGAGTCCATCGTGGAAATTGCTCACCTTCATGATATACCTGTATTAGTTGATGAAGCGCATGGGGTGCATATTCACTTTCATAACGACCTGCCTCTCTCTGCGATGCAGGCGGGAGCAGATATTGCAGCTACAAGCGTGCATAAATTGGGAGGTTCGTTAACCCAGAGCTCTGTACTTAATCTAAAAGGAGAAAGAATCTCTCACGAACGAGTGCAGACTGTCCTGTCAATGTTAACAACCACCTCTACTTCCTACATTTTGCTAGCATCGTTAGATACAGCAAGAAAACAGTTAGCAATATCAGGAAAGTCAAGAATTGATCAGGCAATTAAACTCGCAAACAAAGCAAGAAAAGCGATTAATGAGTTACAGTTCATATACTGTACTGGCGAAGAAGTTATTGGTTCAGAAGCAGCCTATCACTTTGATCCAACAAAGCTAATTATTTCGATTAAAGACCTTGGGATTACAGGCTATGACGCCGAGGTATGGTTAAGAAATAATTTCAATATCGAGGTTGAGTTATCCGACCTTTATAATATTTTATGTATCATTACACCTGGAGATTCTACTGAGACGATAGAAAAGTTATTAATTGCTCTTGGACAATTAGAAGAAACTATGCGACCGTTATCTTCTAAAAAAGACGTTCAGGTAACAATTCCTGAAATACCGCGATTAGCTTTGGCGCCACGGGATGCATTCTATGCAGAAACTGAAGTAATTCCTTTCAATACTGCTGCTGGTAGAATAAGCGCAGAATCTATTATGGTCTACCCCCCGGGCATACCTATTTTCATCCCTGGCGAAATTATAACAAATGAGAACATCGAATATATTTGGAAAAATGTTGAAGCTGGTCTTCCCGTCCAAGGGTTACAAGATGAAACCCTCCAAACAATTCGTGTCATAAAAGAATATCGAGCATTTAATTAAAAACGCCCGCATACAATTGTATGCGGGTTTATTTACTAATTACGTCAAGTATGCGCTTTCTTATTACTCCTGATTACACCCCGGACATGTTCCATATAATGTGGTGACTTTTTCCCCATCAAAATGCTCAATGATTTCTTGACAATCCTGGCAAATAATCGTACCCATAGGATCAGCTCCCCCTCCAATTATATGTTACAATTAAATTATAATATGTCATAATTATTTTTTCAAGCCTAAATAGTATGTACTATTTAAAGTTTTAAATATACCATGTTGAAAAATCTTCTTTCCGCACCAAGGAGCAATTGCGTAGATTACCCTTTATTCTGGGAGCTGAACTTGATGTGGCTAATTTCGTTATCCCCATACTAGAATTCTATAATTTCATGGCAACAAAAAAACAGGTTGCCATGACTTAATAGCAACCTGTTCATTGTTTAATTACCTGGTGTCTGGATTAAATTTGGATTCACCATCTCATAGCCTTCTTCACGGAGCCCCTCAATAATGTCCCCCAGTGCCTCAGATGTCCATTCTCGATCATGCATCAGAAGGTTTGCCCCCGGTTTTAACAACGAGTAGTCAACTCCTGCTTCTGGTCCTTCTCCAGTAATCATCGCTTGTTTTAATTTCTCAGCATTCATATATGGCTTAAAGTAATCATAGCCATATGTCCAATTCATTAAGGCCATTCCTTCCTCTTTTACAACCTCTTTTGAATGCTCCGTGTTTTTTCCATGTGGTGCACGGAAGAATTTAGGGCGTTCACCAATGATTTCTTCCACTCGATCACTTACACTCACAATTTCCTCTGTTTGTTCTTCTTCAGATATGGTAGTGAGGTCTAGATGACTGTATGTGTGATTACCAATCGGAAAACCCATCTCATGAATTTTTTTCAATTTCTCTGCGCCTTCATCGGTGTTAATAAAATGCCCATTTACAAAAAAGATTGCACTAGCATCATGTTCTTTTAATGTTTCCGCCATTTTTATTGCATTGTTTTCTGGTACATCATCAATCGTTAACAACACGACATTTTCGTTCGTACCGACATTTTTATCTAGTGGAATAATAGATGAAGTTTCAGCCTCTACTTGATAAAGAGGTTCCTCCACTTCTTCGATTTCTTCATTCTTAACAGTTTCCTGACTTTGCTCCTCTTTTGTTTCTTGCTGCTCTTCTACTTCATTTGCATCTTCCTTCTGATTAGCAGCCTCATCTTTTTTCTCGTCTGCTGTCTCATTACTAGTTTGCTGATCACTACAGGCAACTAAAAATAAGGCAAAGACAAACAGAATTGGCAAAATATATTGTCGCATTATGTAACCTCCTGTTGATTTAAATTACTTCTTCCATTATACGTGATGCCTTGAAAACTTTACAATTGTTTTCTATACCTTTTTATATTGCGTTTAACCCCCGTAATAGAGGGTATAACGTAGAGTCGGCTATATTTTTTCTTTTTGGGAATAGTATGTTTAAGTTTGAAGGAATGCCACGAATGTGTTTTAATACTTAAATGTGTGCTTACATAGCAATTATTTAAAAAATTTAAGAGAGGGGACAATATGAAAAAAGTATCTAATGTTTTCTGGGTAGCAGCACCTATAACAATCGTATTTATAATATGGGGAATTATCCCACATTCCGTCCTGCCAAATGGAAATCTTGATAATGTAACAAGTATTGTACAAACTTATCTCGTAGACAAATTTGGTTGGTTCTATCTTCTTACAGCAACTGGTTTCCTCATATTTTCAATCTACTTAATCTTTTCAAAGTACGGAAATATAAAACTAGGTAAACCTGGCGATAAACCTGAATATAATTACCTCACTTGGTTTGCTATGTTATTTAGTGCAGGTATGGGAATTGGACTTGTATTCTGGGGGACAGCAGAACCTTTATCACATTTCCACTCACCTCCTTATGGAGATGCAGAAACAAGTGATGCTGCAAAAACGGCATTACAATATAGTTTTTTCCATTGGGGCTTACATCCATGGGCAATTTATGCAACCATCGCGTTAGCTCTTG